>NZ_JASNRB020000017.1:0-158472 GCF_030411975.2 Massilia orientalis
GACCGCATGAAAGAGCTGTACGAAGCCACGTTCGGCGACACCTACCCGGGCGCCGTCGCCCAGGCCGCGGACGGCGCGGCCGCATGGTGCGCAAGCCCGCACATCGAGCCGGGCCAGGCGACGGACAGCGCGACCGCATGGTGCGCGAGCCCGCATACCGCGGGCAAGCGCGCTGCCGCCACCGCGTGGTGCGCGAGCCCGCACATCGACAAGCTGACCCGGCGCGCGATCGACACCGCCTGGTGCGCCAGCCCGCACATCGGCAAGCTGACCCACGACGGCGGCGCCACCGCCTGGTGCGCGAGCCCGCACATCGGCAAGCTGACCCAGGGCGGCGGCGCCACCGCCTGGTGCGCCAGCCCGCACACCGCCAACAAGGCCGCCTGAGCGGGTCAGGCCGCGCTGGCCTCCGCGTGGGGCCGCACCATCAGCGCGCGCAACTCGCGGATGCTGTAGTCGGACACCTCGTGCATACGCAGCAGGAGGGTGGCGCCGATCGGCAGGGTGTTGTGGCGGATCTTGCTGATCACGGGAGGCGCCACTTCCAGCAGCCGCGACAGCGCGGCGTCGTTCTTGAGCTTGAGTTTATTGATGATGGCGTCGAGGACCCGGTTCGGGTCATACTCGGCGCCGTCAGGTATGCGTCTGATGGGCATGTTCGTCTTTCGCTTTGTGACATCCATGGGAAATTTTCCACAACCCATAGCGGGTTATGGAAAATCAGCCAGTTTCGGGAAATATAAGTTCTTTGTGTGGTCGCTCTACGGCGTACCCGAATGATACATGGATTAGTTGCGAAATGCTTAAGACGCCCTTATGCCGTCGCCGACATGGGGATAGCGCAGGCGGGCCCGCAGCTCCGTGCCGAGGCGGCGGTTGTCCAGCCGGCGCGATTCCGACATGAAGGACAGCAGCATCGGCGACACCGCCTTCTCCAGCTCGGCGCGCGCGAGACGCGGCGGCCGCGCCAGGCCGAATGCATCGGCCACGAGATCGAAATAATCCCCCATCTTCATGCGCGTGTCGTCGGACGCGTTGTAGACACGCCCCGGCCATGCGCGGAACAGCGCCAGCGCGCACAGCCGCGCCAGGTCGTCGGCGTGGATGTGGTTCGTGTACACGTCGTCCGCGCTCGCCAGCGCCGGCGTGCCCCGCTGCAGCCGTTCGATGGGCAGCCGGTCCGCCGCATAGATGCCGGGCGCGCGCAGGATCCCCACCTTGCCCCCGCTCGCCACGGCCCATGCGCGCAGCACGCGTTCGGCGTCCACGCGGCGCCGCGCCCTGGCGTTGCGCGGGGCGACGGGCGTCGTCTCGGGGGTCGCCGCGCCGCTACGGTCGCCGTAGACGCCCGAGGTGCTGACATAAACCACCCGCGCGCCCTCGGGTAGAATGGCGATCAAATTGCGCGTGCGCAAATCGAGCGCGCCGTCCTGCTGTGGCGGCGCAAGATGAACGACCCGCTGCGCCAGTCCTGCCAATCGCTTCAGCGTCGCTGGCCGGTCGAGGTCGGCCACGACGGGGACGGCGCCCGCCGCACGCAGTGCCGCGCACCGGGCCGGCTGGCTCGTCACGGCGAACACGCGAAAACGCTCGCGCACCAGCGGCAGCAAACGCATGCCGACGTCGCCGCAGCCCACGATCAGGAGGCGCGGCTTGTTGAACCTGACTTTGTTTTTTGTATCCATTCGAGGATTGTATGACGTTTCAGATCACTGTCCAGCCCAGCGGCCACCACTACGACTGCGACGCGGACGAAACCGTGCTCGCGGCCGCGATCCGCTCCGGCATCGGCCTGCCGTACGGCTGCAAGAACGGCGCCTGCGGTTCCTGCAAGGGCAAGGTCGTCGAAGGCACGATCCATCACAAGCCGCACCAGGCACGCGCGCTGACCGACCAGGAAAAGCTGCAGGGTCTCGCCCTGATGTGCTGCGCCGTGCCCGAGAGCGACGTCGTGATCGAAGCGCGCGAAGTGGGCGGCAGCAGCGAGTACCCGGTGCGCAAGATGCCGACCCGCGTCACCGCCATCCGCCGCGCCGCGCCGGACGTCGCCATCCTCACCTTGCAGCTGCCGGCCAACGAAGCCCTCGCCTACCGCGCCGGCCAGTACATCGAATTCATGCTCAAGGACGGCAAGCGCCGCGCCTACAGCATCGCCAGCGCGCCGTCGCTGGGCGGCCCGGTCGAACTGCACATCCGCCACCTCCCCGGCGGCGTGTTCACGGACCATGTCTTCGGGGCGATGAAGGAACGCGACATCCTGCGCTTCGAGGGTCCGTTGGGCACGTTCTTCCTGCGCGAAGACTCGGACAAGCCGATCGTGCTGCTGGCCTCCGGCACCGGCTTCGCGCCGGTCAAGGCGCTCGTCGAGCACATGATCCACCTGAAGTCGGAACGTCCCGTCGCCCTGTACTGGGGCGGACGCCGGCCGCAGGACCTGTACATGCACGCGTTGTGCGAGCAGTGGGCGCGCGAGCTGCCCCACTTCACGTACGTGCCCGTCATCTCGGACGCGCTGCCGGAAGACGGCTGGACGGGCCGCACGGGCTTCGTGCACGCGGCGGTGATGCAGGACATCCCCGACCTGTCGAACCACCAGGTGTATGCGTGCGGCGCGCCGGTCATGGTCGATTCCGCACGGCGCGACTACGTCGAGCAATGCGGCCTGCCGGCCGACGAGTTCTACGCCGACGCCTTCACGACGGAAGCGGACCTGGCCCAGCCCTGACGTGCCCGGCGGGGCGCACATGCAGACACGATTCCTGTATATCTCGACAAGAATTTGGAGTATGTTCCCGTTTGCCCCGGCCGCACCGGCCGGTTACCAAACAAGAAAGGGTCCATTAACATGCACAAGACGCTCCGCCGTGCCCCTGTCCTGCTCGCCCTGTCGGCCGCCCTCGTGTCGACAGCCCTCCTTTCGGGCGCCCTCCCCGCCCACGCCGCCGACCAGGCGAGCAACAGCTGGCAAACCGTCCTCGCCAGCCCGCTCCGCACGGACGACGACCGCAAGGGCGACGCACACCGCAAATCCGCCGAATTCCTCACGTTCGCCCAGGTGAAGCCGGGCATGAAGGTGCTCGACGTGGCGTCCGGCGGCGGCGCCACCGCGGCCCTGCTGACGGCGGCCGTGGGGCCCAAGGGCGAAGTCTGGGCCCAGAACGCCAAGCCGAACGCCAAGCTGGACGCGCGCCTGGGCCAGGCCACGCTGCCGAACCTGCACGCCGTCGTGGCGGACTTCAACGATCCGGTCCCGAAAGGCACGCCGCCGCTGGACCTCGTCACGATCAACATGTCGTACCATGACATCGTCAACACGCCGGCCGACCGCGCCGCGCTGAACAAGCGCCTGTACGACGCCCTCAAGCCGGGCGGCCACCTCGTCATCATCGACAACGCGGCCAAGAAGGGCAGCGGCCTCACGGCCACGAAGACCCTGCACCGCATCGACGAGGACACGGTCGTCGACGAGGTGACGAAGGCCGGCTTCAAGGTCGACGCGAAGAGCGACTACCTGCGCGCGCCGTCCGACCCGCGCGATCTGCCGTTCTTCGAAATGAAGGGCGCGCCGGACGACAAGTTCGCGATCCGGTTCGTCAAGAAGTAAAGCCGCTGTCAAGACAGCACATCGCGCGGACATCAGGCACAATGAGGGTTGCATTCCCGCCATTCCCTCTCCCAACCTATGTCCGTGCTTTCTCCGACAGGGCGCCTTGCCGTCCTGCGCAACCGTAACGTTTCGTTCTACCTGTCCTCGCGCTTCCTCGGCACGCTCGCCGTCCAGATGCAGAGCGTGGCCGTCGGCTGGCAGGTCTACCAGATCACGCACAGCCTGTTCGACCTCGGCCTCATCGGCCTCGCCCAGTTCGCGCCATTCCTTGTCCTGATCCTGTGGGCCGGCCACGTGGCCGACACGCACAACCGCCGCAACATCGTCCTCGCCTGCATGGCCACGCAGTTGCTGTGCAGCCTGCTGCTCGTCGCGTTCACGCTGTCCGGCAGCCAGACCGTGTGGCCCGTGTACGCCGTGCTCGTGCTGTTCGGCAGCGCGCGCGCCTTCATGCAGCCGGCGTCGCAAGCGGTGCTGCGCAACCTCGTCGCCACGAAGGATTTCTCGCAGGCCGTCGCGCTGAGCTCCTCGACGTTCCAGGTGGCCGTGATCGTCGGCCCGGTGCTGGGCGGCCTGCTGTACGTGTTCGGGCCGAACGTCGTGTATGGCGTGTCGAGCACGCTGCTCGTCATCGCGGTGCTGCTGATGTCCGGCACGAAAAGCGCACCGCAGGCGATGAACAAAGCGCCCGTCAGCTGGCACACCCTGCTGGAAGGCCTGCGCTTCGTGTGGTCGCGGCCAATCGTGCTGGGCGCCATTTCGCTCGACCTGTTCGCCGTGCTGTTCGGCGGCGCCACCGCCCTGCTGCCCGCGTATGCGCACGACGTGCTGCACGCCGGCCCCACGAGCCTGGGCCTGTTGCGGACCGCGCCCGGCGCTGGCGCCACCTTGTGCTCGATCGCGCTCGCGTTCTGGCCGATCACGCGCAAGGTCGGCCCGTGGATGTTCGGCGGCGTCGCCCTGTTCGGCGCGGCCACCGTGACGATGGGCCTCACGCACAGTTTTTATGTGGCCCTCGTCGCGCTGTTCCTGCTGGGCGCGGGCGACATGGTCAGCGTCTACATCCGCCACCTGCTCGTGCAGTACGAGACGCCGGACGAGATCCGCGGCCGTGTCAGCGCCGTGAACGCCGTGTTCATCGGCGCCTCCAATGAACTGGGCGAATTCGAATCGGGCCTCACCGCGAGCTGGTTCGGCCTCGTGCGCGCGATTGTGTTCGGCGGCGTCGCCACGCTCGTCGTCACGGGCACGTGGATGAAGCTGTTCCCCGTGCTGTCGCGCATGGACCGCTTCCCGCACCACGAGGCGGAACAGGCCGCCAAGGCCGGGGCCGCGTGATGGAACGGCAGCCAGGCTTCCTGTTGCGCTTCATCCGCAGCCGCCCGTACCTGCTCGGCGCGCTGATGCTCGGCGTGGCGGTCGCAATGCTCGTGCCGGCGCACTACAGCGACCTGCGGCGCGCCCTGATCGGCTGGAACAGCGGCGTCTGGTCCTATCTGCTGATCATGGCGTGGACGATGTTCCGCGCCGATCACAGCCGCGTGCGCGCGATCGCCGAAAGGCAGGACGAAAGCGGGGGCGCCGTGCTGGGCGCCGTCGTCGTCGGCGCGATCCTGAGCGTGTACGCGATCGTGACGGAACTGGCGAACATGAAGGAGGCGACGGAGCACGTCAAGGCGCTGCACTACGGCTTCACGGCGCTGACCGTGATCGGTTCCTGGCTGCTGGTCGGCGTCATGTACTGTTTCCATTACGCGCACATCTACTACACGGCCAGCAAGCACGCGCTGCCGCTGGAATTCCCCGACCGGCACACGCAGCCGAATTACTGGGACTTCCTGTACTTCTCGTTCACGCTGTCGGTCGCCGTGCAGACGTCGGACGTGACCGTCAAGACGCGCGCCATGCGCAAGCTCGTGCTGGGCCATTGCGTGCTCGCGTTCTTCTTCAACCTCGTCATCCTCGGCCTGTCCGTGAACATCGCGGCAAGCCTCGTGAACACCTGAGTGCGCGTGCGGAACGGCGGGTTTTCTCCGGAGCGGGTAATATCGATGCAAATGTGACCACTTTTGGAGGAGTTTATGGAAGTTAATGTCAACACCGATAACACCATCCAGCGCCATTCCGGCCTCGACGAACGCGTCCGCACCATGGTCGAAGAAGCGATCGGCCGCTTCGGTGACCACGTGCGCCGCGTGGACGTGCACCTCTCCAACGAGAACAAGGAAAAGCACGAAGACGGCAGCAACTACTGCATGATGGAAGCGCTCGTCTCGGGTTATGCGCCCGTCGTCGTGCATGCGCATGCGGAAAACCTGCAACAGTCGATCACGAGCGCCGTCGGCAAGCTCAAGCGCGCCCTGGACAGCGCCATCGGCCGCCTGAACGACAAGAACAAGCGCGAACCGCTGCCCGTGGACGCCGAGTCCGATAAAGACCCGGCCAGCAATTCCTGATCGCGGTCGCGGCAACGGACTGCCGCCAGTCCGTTGTCCGCCAAAAGTGTTGCAAAAATTAAAATATGCTTGCGTCATCCGGAGCGTCCATATACGCTTGTACGGACAACAGCAAGCACCATGACCACGACTGCACAACCCACACCCGCCGCCCGGACCGACAAGCTCCTGACCATCGAAGCGGCCCGCGGCATCGCCGCCCTGCTCGTCGCCTTCTTCCACGGATCGCACGTCGTCGAACTGGCCCAGCCGGAACGCGGCGCGCCGTTCGGCGGCTTGTTCACCTTCGGCCATGCGGGCGTGCCCTTCTTCTTCGTCCTGTCCGGCTACATCATCTATTACATCCACCATGCCGACCTCGACCGTCCCGGCAGGCTGGGTTCGTTCGCGTGGAAGCGCGCGACGCGCATCTATCCGCTGTACCTGGTCGTGATGGTCCTGATCACCGCGAAATACGGGTTCGCGGGGAATTTTGCGTGGGATTACTGGATAAAATCCGTGCTGCTGCTGCCGCAGAGCCAGTTGCCGATGCTGATCCAGTCCTGGACCCTGGTCCACGAAGTCCTGTTCTACGCCCTGTTCGGCCTGGCCATCTGGCGCGTGCGCGTGAGCCGCTGGGTGCTGCTTTCCTGGGCGATCCTGTTCTGCACGGCGCGCGTGGCCGATCTCCAGCTGCCGGCCGGGCTGTTCGGCGACACCGTCCGGACGCTCGCCTCCCCGTACAACCTGCTGTTCCTCCTCGGCATGGGCGTCGCGTGGGTGCTGCGCCACCGCACGATCGCCTTCCCGCGGCTGCTCGCGCTGGCGGGCACCCTCGCCTTCCTGGCCACGGGCCTCGTGGAAAACACCGGTCTCTACAAGAGCATGGCCGAGCACGGCCTGTTGCCGGTCGTGCTGTACGGCGTGAGTTCCGCCTGCATCATCATTGGCCTCGTCGCAGCCGAGACCGCCGGCAATCTGCGCGTGGGCCGCATCGGCGGCCTGCTGGGCGCGCTGTCCTATCCGCTGTACCTCACGCACGGCATCGCGATCAGCATCGCCGTCGAGGCCGCGCGCAAGCTGCACTACGCCGGATCGGGCGCCCTGCTGCTGACCGGTGCCGTGGCCGTGGCCTGCGTGGCGGCGCTGGTCGTGCACCGCTGCGTGGAAAAGCCGGTGGCCAGGTGGCTGCGCAACGTGTGGGCCCGCCGCGGCGCGGCGCCGGCCTTTACTTGAGCGTCTGCAGATAGCGCAGCCCGGCCAGCGCCCGGCTGCCGTACCACGACATCATCTCGCCGTCGACGAGATAAACGGGAATCCCCAGCTGCTTTTCCAGTGCGTCCGCATGGTCTTCCGTGAAGCGGTAGGGCTCGGTCGACAGCAGCACGGCATCGAGCCCGTCGACGAGCGCCTGCGACCAGGCGAAGCGCGGATACCGGTCCGTGCCCAGGTCCGGCACGCGCCAGCCCAGTTCGGCCAGCATGTTCGCGATATACGTGTCCTTCGACACCGTCATCCACGGATCCTGCCAGATGCAGTAGAGCACCGTGCGCGCCGGTCCCTTCGGCGCCGCGTGCAGCGCCGCGTACTCGGCCTCGAATGCAAGGCACCAGCGCGCGGCGGCCTCTTCCGCGCCGAAGATCCCGCCCATCAGCCGCGCCAGGGGCACATTGTCGCGCGGCGTGTTCGGATGCGTGACGACGACGTGCGGCACGAACCCGGCGAGTTTCTCGACGGTCGGCTTGGCGTTCTCGTCGATGTTGACGACGACGTGCGTGGGCGCGAGCTTGCGGATCTTCTCGATGTTGACGTCCTTCGTGCCGCCCACCTTGGGGATGGCCGCGACCACGTCGCGCGGATGGATGCAGAAACCGGTGCGGCCGACGAGCTTGCCCGCGAGGCCAAGGTCGCACAGCAGCTCGGTGATCGAGGGCACGAGGCAGACGATGCGCGCATCGGGCGCGGGTGCGTGGTGGTGGCCGAGGGCGTCGGCCAGAAAATCGGGGGCGGTAGTCATGCCGCCATTGAAACACTGTTGTTTATCGGCGCCAAGCATCGGCGCTGGTGTTTCGTTAAGGTATCATGCGAGGTTGTCAATATAAGTTGTCGCCTGGCAGTCAATCCGATGATCGTGACCGGCACTTTCGGTGCATCCCCCTACCGCATTCGCGACTTGCAGCTCTTTCGCGACATCGACGATCCCGCCGTCGCGCAAGCGCTCGCCGATTCCCGGCTCGTGCGGCTGCCGCGGGGCGAAGCGCTCGAGGACGGCCTGCGCGCCCGCCTTTACATCCTGCTCGCGGGCAGCCTCGCCGTGGAGGGCGCGCTGGGCGAAGGCAATGTCGAGCGCATCCTCCCGGGTGAAAGCGTGGGCGAGCAGTCCGTGCTGGACGATGCCGCCAACCTCGACGCCATCGTCGCGCTGGAAGACAGCGAGCTGCTCGTCATCGAACCCGACCGCGTGTGGCAATTGATCGACGGGCACAATGGCGTGGCGCGCAACCTGCTGCGGCTGCTGTCGTTCCGCATCCGCGCGACCAACGCCCGCCTGCGCCGGCGCCAGAAGCTGGGCGAGTTCTACCGCCAGCTGTCGTTCAACGACGGCCTCACGGGCCTGTACAACCGCGCCTGGCTGAACGACGCGCTGCCCAAGCTCGTCACGCGCGCGCGCCAGGACGGCGGGCCGCTGTCGCTCGTGATGATCGACCTCGACCACTTCAAGCGCTTCAACGACACGCATGGCCACATCGCGGGCGACGCCGCCCTGTGCGCGGCCGCGGGCGTGATCCGCGCGGGCCTGCGTCCGACCGATTTCGCCGTGCGCTACGGCGGCGAAGAAATGATGGCGATCCTGCCCGCCACCCCGCGGGCGCAGGCGCTGACGGTCGCCGAGCGCCTGTGCGTGCGCATGCGCGAGGCCGTCGTGTTCGACGACATGCGCCTGCCGCTGCCGCACGTCACCGGGTCGTTCGGCGTCGCCACGCTGCTGCCCGGCCAGGACGAACGGGGCCTGATCGAGGCCGCCGACGCCGCGCTGTACCGCGCCAAGGAAGCAGGCCGCGACCGCATCGGCACGTGAAGTTCCCAAAACCGGATTGAGCCGGTGCTAGGCCGTGCGAATCATGCACGTTAGAATGGCGCCACGATGAGCAACCACACCTTCCTCTGGCACGACTACGAGACCTTCGGCGCGGAACCGCGGCGCGATCGTCCCGCACAGTTCGCCGCGATCCGCACCGACGCCGACCTCAACGAGATCGGCGAACCGATCATGCTGTATTGCCAGCCGGCGCCCGACTACCTGCCCGACCCGCAAGCCTGCCTGATCACCGGCATCACGCCGCAGCACTGCCTGGAACACGGCGTGCCCGAACACGAATTCGCGGCCCGCATCTGCGCCGCGTTTTCCGAGCCGGGCACGATCGGCGTCGGCTACAACACCATCCGCTTCGACGACGAGGTCACGCGCTTCCTGCTGTGGCGCAACCTGATGGACCCGTATGCGCGCGAATGGCAGAACGGCTGCGGCCGCTGGGACATGCTCGACGTCGTGCGCATGGCCTATGCGCTCCGTCCCGACGGCATTACCTGGCCGCGCCATGACGACGGCCGTCCCAGCTTCAAGCTCGAACACCTCACGCGCGACAACGGCCTCGTGCACGACGCCGCGCACGACGCGCTGTCCGACGTGCGCGCCACCATCGCGCTCGCGCGCCTGCTGCGCAGCAAGCAGCCGAAGCTGTTCGACTTCTGCCTCGAACTGCGCCGCAAGGACAAGGTCGCGGAACAGATGGGCCTGCACCTGGACCGCGCACTGCGCCAGCCGTTCCTGCACGTCTCCGGCATGTTCCCGGCCGAGCGCGGCTGCCTGGGTGTCGTCTGGCCGCTCGCGACGCATCCCACGAACAAGAACGAAGTCCTCGTGTGGGACTGCCGCCACGACCCGTCCGAGCTGTTCAACCTGAACGTCGAGACGATCCGCCAGCGGATGTTCACCCGCGCCGCCGAGATGCCCGAGGGCATGACGCGCCTCCCGATCAAGAGCGTGCACCTGAACAAGTCGCCGATGCTGGTCGGGAACCTGAAAACGCTCAGCACACAGATGGCGGCGCGTTGGGAACTGGACGTCGAGCAATGCCTCGCCCACGCCCGCAGCGCCGCGGCCGGGCCGGACATGACGGCGATCTGGCAGAAGGTGTACCAGCGCGATGCGGTCACCGCGAGCGTCGACGTCGACGAAGACCTGTACGGCGGCTTCGTCTCGAACGGCGACCGGCGCCGGCTGGAATCGTTGCGGGCGGAAGCCGCGCCGAAGCTGGCGACCTTGCGCCCGTCGTTCGAGGACGAGCGCCTGTCGCACCTGCTGTTCCGCTACCGCGCCCGCAACTTCCCGCACACGCTGGGCGAGGACGAGCAGCAGGCCTGGGAAGACCACCGCGCCGCGCGCCTGTTCGACGGCGCGGGCGCTGCGCGCACGATTGATCAATTGTTTGCCGAGATAGACGCGCTGTCCGAGACGGCGGACGAGCGCGCTGAGGAAATCCTCGGGGCCCTGTATGATTACGCGGAGATGATCGCCCCCAGCCGGTATTGACCGGCGCGACGGTGGGCACCCTGTGTCCACGATTCACACCGATGTCCCGTGCATTCCGTTCGCTAAGCAATTTTAATTACCGCCTCTGGGCCGCCGGCGCCCTGGTCTCGAACATTGGCACGTGGATGCAACGCACGGCCCAGGACTGGCTCGTGCTGACGGAACTGACGCACCACAACGCGTCGGCCGTCGGCACCGTGATGGCCCTGCAGTTCGGCCCGCAATTGCTTCTGCTGCCGTGGACGGGCTGGGCCGCCGACCACGTCGACCAGCGCAAGCTGATGATGATCACCCAGACCGCGATGGGCACGCTCGCCCTCGCGCTCGGTGCGATGACGCTGACCGGCGTCGTCGCGCTGTGGCACGTGTACGTGTTCGCCTTCCTGTTCGGCTGCGCATCGGCCTTCGACGCGCCCGTGCGCCAGACGTTCGTCGCGCACCTCGTCGGGGATGCCGACTTGCCCAACGCGGTCGCGCTGAACTCGACGTCGTTCAACGCCGCGCGAATGATCGGCCCCGCGGCCGCCGGCCTCCTGATCGCCGGCGTCGGCACCGGCTGGGCATTCGTCGTCAACGGGCTGTCGTACGTCGGGATCCTGTGCTCGCTGGCCTGGCTGCGCAAGGACGAGCTGCACCCGCGCGCGCCCGGGAGCGCAGGCGGGCGCGGCATGCTGGACGGCGTGCGCTACGTATGGAAGCGGCCGGACCTGATGGCGCTGCTGGGCATGCTGTTCCTGATCGCCACGTTCGGCCTGAACTTCCCGATCTTCATCGGCACGATGGCCGTCTCGGTGTTCCACACGGATGCGCGGGGCTACAGCCTGCTGTCGTCGACGATGGCCGTCGGCAGCGTCGTCGGCGCGCTCCTGGCCGCGCGCCGCGAGCATACCCGGTTCCGCGCACTCGTCGTCGGTGCCGGCGTGTTCGGCGCCGGCTGCGCGCTGGCGGCCGTGTCACCCGGCTACCTGTGGTTCGCGGCCGCGCTGGCGCTGACGGGCGTGGCCGCCCTCACCTTCACGAATACCTCGAACAGCCTGCTGCAACTGTCCACGGAACCCGCGATGCGCGGCCGCGTGATGGCCTTACGGCTCGGCATCGCATTGGGCACGACGCCGATCGGCGCGCCCATCGTCGGCTGGGTGGCCGACCATGCGGGGCCGCGCTGGGCGCTGGGCGTCGCCGCCGCATCGGGCTTCGCGGCGCTGGCGGTCGGGATGCGCTACCTGGCTGTCGCCCGGCAGCGCGGGGACGGCCTGATACGGTAGGGTGGGCGGCCCTCCGCCCACCAAACGTATGCGTCGCGCTAACGCATGGTGGGCACAGGGGTGCCACCCTGCTGGGACGGATTCTTAACCGCGGTGCGCGTTGATGGCGTCACGCGTTTCGGTCGCCACGCGGCGCGCGGCCGCGGCGAAGTCCTCGCCGCCCTGCGGCTGCGCGTAGATGATGGCGCGCGAGGAATTGATCATCATGCCCGCGCCGGCGGCCGTGCGGCCCGACTTGACGGTCGCCTCGATGTCGCCGCCCTGCGCGCCGATGCCGGGCACGAGCAGCGGCATGTCGCCGACGATGGCGCGCACCTGCGCCAGTTCTTCCGGGAACGTGGCGCCCACGACGAGGGCGCACTGGCCGTTCCTGTTCCACTTTTCCGCGACGAGACGCGCCACGTGCTGGTACAGCGGCTGGCCGCCCACGTCGAGGAATTGCAGGTCGGAACCGCCCGCGTTCGACGTGCGGCACAGGACAATCACGCCGCGGTCCTTCCACGCCATGTACGGTTCGACCGAGTCGAAGCCCATGTACGGGTTCACGGTGACGGCATCGGCGCCATAGCGGTCGAACGCTTCGCGCGCGTACTGGTGCGCGGTCGCGCCGATGTCGCCGCGCTTGGCGTCCAGGATCAGCGGGATATGGGGGTAGGTCTCGCGCAGATAGTTGCAGATGGCTTCCAGCTGGTCTTCCGCGCCGAGCGCGGCGAAATAGGCGATCTGCGGCTTGAAGGAGCAGGCCAGGTCGGCGGTCGCGTCGATGATGGCCTTGCAGAACTCCACGATGCCGTCCGGGCGATCGCGCAGGTGTGCGGGGAAGCGGGCCGTGTCCGGGTCGAGTCCCACGCACAGCAGGGAATCGTTGCGCTTCCAGGCGGCGTTCAGTTTGTCGATGAAGTTCATGGGCGGCCTCTCTGATCTGATTGCAAACCCTCTATTGTAGCCTTGCGCCCGTTTGTCTCGCCATCACTGTGGCATTTCGGTTATATTTTGGCCATTCGACAACTAGTTACGGGACGTCAGATGAAACCTTCCCTGTTCACGCGCTGGGCCGGCATGGTGCTGGCCGCCGTACTGGCCGCCACGCTGCTGTCGGGCTGCGGCTACAACCAGTTCCAGGCCAAGGACGAGGCCACCAAGGCTGCCTGGGCCGAGGTCGTCAACCAGTATCAGCGCCGCGCCGACCTGATCCCCAACCTGGTGAACACGGTCAAGGGCTATGCGACGCACGAGAAGGATACGCTGGAAGCCGTCACGCGCGCGCGCGCGGCCGCGACCAGTTTCCAGATCACGCCGGAAGTCTTGAACAACCCGGAAGCCTTCCAGAAATTCCAGCAGGTGCAGGGTGAGCTGTCGAGCGCGCTGTCGCGCCTGATGGCCGTGTCCGAGAACTATCCGCAGCTCAAGGCCGACGCCAGCTTCCGCGACTTGCAATCGCAGCTGGAAGGCACCGAGAACCGCATCACGGTGGCCCGCCAGCGCTATATCGCAGCCGTGCAGGACTATAACGTCACCGTCCGCAGCTTCCCGACCAACCTGACCGCCATGATGTTCGGCTACCAGGCCAAGCCGTCGTTCACGGTCGAGAACGAGAAGGCCATTTCGACGGCGCCGACCGTCAACTTCGGCAAATAAGGCCATGCCATGAACGCCCTGCCGCGGTTGCTGTGGGCCTGGATGCTGACCTTGCTGCTGGCTTCCCAGGCGCACGCCCAGCAGTTCAAGCCGGTGCCGGCGCTGCGCGCGCGCGTCACCGACGAGATCGGCATGTTGACGCCGGACCAGCGCCAGAAACTGGAAGGCGTACTGGCCGACTACGAGGCCAAGACGGGCAGCCAGATCGCCGTGCTGCTGATCTCCTCGACGGAACCGGAAGCCATCGAGCAGTACAGCATCCGCGTGGCCGACGAATGGAAGCTCGGACGCAAGGGCGTCGACGACGGCGTGCTGCTGGTCGTCGCGAAAGACAATCCGAAGGCGCTGCGCCGCCTGCGCATCGAGGCCGGGCGCGGCGTGCAGGGCGTCCTCACGGATGCGCAATCGAAGCGCATTCTGGAAGACACGATCGCCCCGCACTTCCGCCAGCAGGACTGGTACGGCGGCCTCGTCGCGGGCGCGGGCGCCATCGCCACCCTGCTGAACCAGGAAAAGTTCCCGGCACCGCAGGCGCAGCCGACCGCGCAACAACAGGAGGATGACGGCCCCAACGTCGTCGTCAGCATCTTCCTGATCCTCGTCGGCATCACCGTCCTGCGCTCGGTGTTCCGCCCGCGCCGCACGCGCCTCGCGCAGCCGGGCCGCTATGGCGCCGGCTGGGGCAGCGGCACCACCGGCTTCATCCTCGGCAACATCCTCGCCAACGCGGCCAACCAGCACGACAACGACCGCTGGCGCGGCGGCGGCGGTTTTTCTGGCGGCTTTTCGGATGGCGGCGGCGGCGGCTTTTCGGGCGGTGGTGGCGGCAGCTTCGACGGCGGCGGCGCCTCGGGAGACTGGTGATGGAAGAACCGAACCGCCTGCGGCGCGCCCTGCGCCACCTGCTCAGCACGCGCAACGAAGCCGAGCGCGCGTTCCCGCCGGAAGCGCTCACGGCGATGACGGAAGCCATCACGGCGGGCGAACAGACGCACCGCGGCGAAGTGCGGCTGATCGTCGAAAAAGGCATGCCGCTGTCGCTCGCGTGGGCCGGCGTGACGACCCGCCAGCGCGCCATCGCCCTCTTCGCCGACTACGGCATCTGGGATACCGAAGACAACTGCGGAGTGTTGATCTACGTAAATCTTGCGGACCGGAAGGTCGATATCATTGCCGACCGGGGCATCGACCGCAAGATCGACGCGGCCACGTGGCAAGGCGTGTGCGACACGATGACGCGCGGCTTTGCCCGCGGCGAGTTCCACGCGGCGACCCTGGCCGCGATCGCCCAGGTGAACCAGCTGCTGCGCCAGCATTTCCCGTCCGGGGGTGCGCGGCCGAATGAATTGCCGGATCGGCCCGTGATGCTTTGATCGACTGCATAGTTCAACAGAGGGCCGCTACAATGGCGGCCTTTTCTTTTTATTGCAGCAGCGAGGACATCCATGAAACTCACCCGGAAAACCGCCATCGTCACCGGCGCCAGCCAGGGCATCGGCCTGGCGTGCGCCGAACGCCTCGTGCGCGAGGGCGCGCGCGTGATGCTCGTCGACGTGCGGCCCGAAGGCACGGCCGCGGCCGCGGCGCTGGGCGACACTGCCCGCTTCTTCCAGGCGGACGTGAGCATCAAATCCGAAGTCGACGCGATGGTCGCCGCCACGCTGGCCGCGTTCGGCCACGTCGACATCCTCGTCAACAATGCCGGCGTCACGCATGCCGCCGATTTCCTCGACCTCGACGAGGAGGATTTCGACCGCGTCCTGCGCATCAACCTGAAGTCCATGTTCCTGTGCAGCCAGGCCGTCGCGCGCGACATGGTCAAACGGCAGTCGGGTTGCATCATCAACATGTCGAGCGTGAACGCGGAACTGACGATTCCCAACCAGATCCCGTACGTCGTGTCCAAGGGCGGCGTCAACCAGCTCACGCGCGTGATGGCCATCAGCCTGGCCCAGCACGGCATCCGGGTCAATGCGATCGGCCCGGGCACGATCCTGACGGAACTGGCGAAGCAGGCCGTGCTGGGCAGCCCGGAGGCGCGCCACACGATCCTGTCGCGCACGCCGCTGGGCCGCTGTGGCGAGCCGGAAGAAATCGCCGCCATCGCCGCGTTCCTCGCCAGCGACGATGCGTCGTACATGACGGGCCAGACGCTGTATGCGGACGGCGGCCGCATGGCGCTGAATTACACGGTGCCCGTCAAGAATGAATAGCGAGATGAACCATTATCACCCGGGGTAATGACAGGTATCCGAATTCATCATTGGACACATATATCGCACCGCAACATAATGGCACCTGTCTCCACTATTCTCCTCCAAGAAAATAGTTTGAAGCCCGCTAACAGCGGGCTTTTTTTTTTAGCGTCACGCGACGTGACCAGCCCCATCCGAAAACGTTCCGGCACAAACCGGCGCACTCTTGAGATGTGTCATGGTCCTTTCACATTGTGTCTTTATACTGAGTTCATCTGCATACACGCAACCGATATGCGTGATCGCAGAAGGTGTGCCGCTCGCGGCACACCGCACCGGATTCTGCGTCTCTTGGCCCGATCTTGGGTTGTGCCCGTCCTTCGTTGGCGGGCATTTTTTTTGTTCCGTATCCTTGTTGTTGTGTTCGCCACGCACTGCACAATTCTTTTGTTGTCGTACTTGAACCATCTCAGGTTTCCGCTATGATGAAATTCGCGCCTCGCGATTTTTCCAGTCGCGTGGGGACAAGACTATTCCAAGGAGCCGGTCCAATGACTTTACCTGTACCTGAGACGATGTCGCCACCCCAGCAGGACCCCGAACCATCGCGCCGCCGCCATGCGGAACCGGAAGACTGTCTGGTTCTCAGCGAGCTCAATCCGCGCATGGTCATCGACCACCTCGACGATGAAGGGCAACCTCTTGACGTACTGACTTTCGGCAGCGTCCGGGAGATTTGTCCGAAATGCCAGAGCGGCCACCTGAAACTGGTCCTGCGCCAATCCTCGGTGCGCGTGGCCCACCTGTTCTGCGCCGACTGCGCCAGCTGTTTCGACGCCCACTACCCGAACGGCGCGCCCGCCCTCACGATCTGAGGCCTGCACACGTGTCATGTGCACGTGCACAACGAGCATGGTAAGGTGAGCGTTTTTTTTCGAGCTGCCTTGCCATGACGATGCCTCTATTCACCTTCCTGCAGAATCCGCGCGTGCGCCTGCTGTGCCTTGCAGGAGCCGTCCTGGTGTACGTGACCATCATTACGGTCGGTAACGTTCCAGGCGCCCGCGCCGACATCGCTGCCTACGCACCGGGAGCGGTCCTGCACTCGATCGCCTATGCCGTGCTGGCCGCGCTGTGGTTCAGCGGCAGCCGCGGCACGCCGCTCGCACGCGCCTGCAAGGCCGTGCTGGCGGTCGCGGCGATGGGCGCGGGCGACGAGTACGTGCAGAGTTTCTTTCCCTACCGCGGCGCCAGCGTGCGCGACTGGGCCGTCGACGTCAGCGCCGCCATCGTGGCGGGCAGCGTGATGGCCCTGCTGGCAGCGCGCGCCACGGTCGACGCCGGACGCTGAGCCGGCACGCCACGACTTTGACGTGGCTCATGTTCAACGACAGGCAGTTTGAACGCCGATACCGAACACGCCTCTTACCAAAGTGGCACGCGGCATCGTCACTCATCTAACCTGACACTATCCCATCAGAAGGAGTTGATCATGAAGCAAAAACACCAGAGCGTCTTCCTGGCGGGCTTGCTGGCGCTGGCAGTCGGGCTGTCCGCGTGCAGTTCCTGGCGCGGCGGCATGGGCAGCAGCGGCAGCAGCGGCGGCGCCGGCGAGACAGGCAGCAGCGGCACGGCCACAGGCACGTCGACCAGCGGCGGCATGTCGGGCACCGGCGGCGGCACCGGATCGCAAGGATCGGGCAGCTGGGGTGGCGGCAGCGGTTCCTCCGGTTCGTCCGGTTCCTCCGGCAGCGCCGGCGCCGCGGGCAGCTCGAGCGGGTACGACACGTCCGGCTCGCAAGGCACTTCCGGCATGATGCAGGACCAGGGCGCCACCACCGGCAGCGGCATGACCGGCGGCAGCCAGAGCAGCTACGGCGCGTCGGGCGGCGGCACGTCCGCGTCCAGCATGAGCCCGAACGCCACCGTCGCCGCCATCGAAGTCATGCCCCGGTCGAGCAGCGCCGCCACCGAAGGCGATACCAGCGCCAGCGCCGCCATGGGCAGCAGCTCCGGCGGCACGACGGGTTCCTCGCCCGACCGCGTCTACCGCGTCACCCTTCGCATGGACGATGGCAGCACGCAGGTCGTGACCCAGCAGACGACGCCGGATTTCCGCACCGGCGACCGGGTCAGCCTGTCCGGCGGCGCCATACAGCACTAAGCAGCACCAGGCGGGCGGGCGCCTATTCCGAACTGGCTTTCTGCGCCCGCGCGCGCTTGGCATGCACGATGTCGGCGCCGCGCTTGCCGGCCAGCAGGGCGTGGTCGGAATTGTAGTATTCCCACTCGCTGTAGCGGCCGACGAGCGTGATGTCGTACTGCTTCAGCCATGCCTTGCACGTCTCGACGTTGCGGGCACGCGCGTGGTCGTACAGCACGTAGGCATATGGCATGTCGACCTGGTTCGCGGCGAGGATCGTGTCGCCGTCCCGGATCATGCCGACCTTGCGGCAATCCTCGATGGCACGCGCGACCAGCGCCTCGCCGTCGACTGGCAGCGGTTTATACGGTGAGTACGATATCTCGCAGGTGAAACCGAAGCCGCCCGGCGGATTGCAGCCGGGGCTCGCATTGCCTTGCACGAAGATGCGGTGGAAGACCGTGTCTTCCGGATAGTAGATCCAGTGCTTGTCGGTGGCGACGCGGTCGATGCCGATGTTCACGCAGCGGATCGACACATGGCGCAGCCCCTTCGCCGCCGCCCTCACCTCTTCCGGCGCCTCGTTGCCGATCGCCTTGACCAGCTCCGGCAGCGGCATCGTGGAAATCAGGTCGTCGTAGCGGAAGCGGCGCCCGTCGCGCAGGGCGACGATGTGCTCGCGCGGCAGCACTTGCACGACGTCGGCATTCAGTTCGATCTTGCCCTTGATATGCGGCAGGAAGCCATTCATCAATGCCTGGAAGCCGCCCTTCAGCGGATAGCCGAAACGGGCGTTCGGGCCCAGCGGCTTCGGCGACGGTTCCAGCGCGCCCTGGATGATCTCTTCCAGGTTCGGCAGCGGCACGCGGCCGCCCAGCCACGACGTCTCCATCTCGGACAGCGGCACGGTCCAGATCTTGCGGTTGTACGGGATCGCGAAGTGTTTCGCGATGCCCTTGCCCCACACCTTGTAGATGAACTGTTCGAAGTTCTTCACTTCGCCTTTCACCGAGCGATCGGTGTTGCACACATCCGTCGTGCCGTCGGCGCAGCAGTCGTCGACGGCTTGCGCGGCCGCCGTCCTGCTCTCCGCGCTTTCGTAGCGGGCGTCGATGGCGCCCATGATGCACTCCGTGACGACCTTCGGCGGCAAGCCGTACAGCGCGCCCTGGAACGGGTAGCGGGTGTAGACGCCCTTGCTGTAGATCCAGGCTTCGCGGTTCTGCCAGTGCACGTTATCGCCCAGCAGCACCTCGTACATCTTGAGGACGTAGGGGTCGTTCGAGAACATGATGTGGCCCGCGTGATCGAACGTGAAGCCGTTGTCCTCGATGGAGCGGCACCAGCCGCCGACGGATTCGTTGCGGTCCAGCAGCAAGGTATCGGCGCCGAGGTGGTACGCGGCCGACAGGCCCGTCGGCCCGCCGCCGATGACGACCGTACCCACGTGCGGCTCGTGCGCGCGCAGCGGGTTCACTTTCGATCCGCGCAAGGACGCGGCGGCCGGATCGTTGGCCGCATCCGGGCTGCGCGGCGTGGCACGCCGGTCCGTGTGCGGCGGGGCCGTGTCGATCAGCTCGCGCATGCGCGCGGCCGTGTTGTCCCACGACGTGGCGGCGACGACGGTCTGCATCGCGTCGACCATGTGGCGGCGCTGTTCCGGTGTCTGCGCGAGCGCCGCTTCGCAGGCCGCGACGAATTCGTCGGCGGTGGACGCAATGGCGACCACGTGGCCGTACGGATTGGCCACGTCGGCGATCGGCGTGCTGACGATCGGCAGTTGGGCCGCCATGTATTCGAGCACCTTGGTGGGGCTGATGAACCTGGTCGCCTCGTTGATGGCGAACGGCATCAGGCACACGTCCCAGCCGGCCAGCAGGTCGGGTAACGCCGCGTACGGCTGCTGGCCGAGGTAGTGGATGTTGGGGCGGCGTGGAAGACGCTCCGGATCGATCTTGACGACCGGTCCGGCCAGCACAATCTGCCACTCGGGGTGCGCGTCGGCGACGACGCCGGCGAGGCCCGGGTCGAAGCGCTCGTCCAGCACGCCGTAGAAGCCGAGGCGCGGGTGCGGGATGGCATCCTGCTGAGCATGCGCGCGCGTGCGGTCCAGCGCCTGCTGGAAGTGCACGACGTCGACGCTGCTGGAAAAGCAGTGCACGTTCGGGTGGCGGTGGCGCTTGGCCTCGTACAGGCTGGGGCCGCCGGCGAACACGAGGTCGGCGATGGAGAGCAGCGCGCTTTCACGCTGCAGCAATTGTTTGGGAGGATTGCGAAACGAGGCCAGTTCATCCATGCAGTCGTACACGACGAGCGCGGGCCGCAGCGATTGCAGCAGCGGCAGGGCCATCGGCGTGTAGAACCATGCGACGACCTCCTCACCTGGCGGTGCCAGCTGCGCGACCATGGGCTGGAGCAGCCGCAGCTGGTCGTCGTGGAAACCGTTGGCGTGGATCGGGGTGTGGGCGCGGCACACCGTCACGTTCGGCGCGGGGCTGGTTCGCTCCATGAACGGGGCGCCGTCATCGTACACCGGTTCCTCGACGAACAGGACCGGGTAATGCTGTGCCAGGCGCGACAGCAAATGCTGCGGCCGCTGGAACACGAAATCCCAGCGCAGGTGGCTGAAAACGACGATCGTGGACATGATGGCTCCTTCTCGCCCGCGCGGGGCGTTCAATTGATCGGTGGCGTGGGCCGACCGACCGCGCCGCGGCGGCGAACGCTCTGCACGCGGCACGGACGAGCGAACCCGTCCACAGCGCGGTCAAGGGTGAGCTAGTCAACCGTGGCCGCGCTGCGATGGGGCGGGCGCCCAAAGGGTGCCGTGCTCGCGTCGGGGTTCGGAGCGCGCCGGGCGGCGCTTGCGTCAGCCCGGCTTGTCCCCCTCCTCTTCCACGTCCTTGGGTTCGAGGGTAATGTTGCGCGTCGCCGCGCTGATCAACTCGAACGGCAGCTTGGGTGTACGGTCCGCATTGAGCAGGCCGTTCGCTTCCTGGAACGTGTCGGCGAACTGGGTATAGCAGAAACCGCTGAACATGAAGGTCTCGTTGACCACCTTCAGCAGATCTCGGTACAGCGCGTGATAACTCTCGGCCGTGTGGGCACGGGTATAGCCCCACGTGCCGTCCTCGGGCGTCGCGTTCGGATCGAATGCGATGCCGCCGAATTCGGTAAGCACGATGGGCTGGCCGCGGTGCGGGAAGCCGTCCAAAGTAAGGATGCGTCCGCCGGGGCGGCGCTGGTCGAACAGCGTACGCACGGGGTCGGAGACCTCGTAGCGCGCCTTCACCTTGTCCGGATTGCAGTCGTAGTCATGAATGCCCAGGATGTCGGTGGCCGAGGCTTCCCAGCCGTCGTTACCGATCACCGGGCGGGTCGCGTCGAGGGTGCGCGTCAGGTGGTACAGCGCCTCGACCGCATTGCGGTGCGCCTGGGTCAGCGTCAGGTTCGGCACGCCCCAGGATTCGTTGAACGGCACCCACACGATGATGCACGGGTGGCTGTAGTCGCGCTCGATCGCTTCCGTCCATTCCTTGACGATGCGCGTGATCGCGCGCGGCGAGAACCGGTAGGCCGATGGCATCTCTTCCCACACGAGCAGGCCCAGCCTGTCGGCCCAGTACAGGTAGCGCGGGTCTTCGATCTTCTGGTGCTTGCGCACGCCGTTGAAGCCCATCAGCTTGGCCAGTTCGACGTCGCGTTTCAAATGCTCGTCGGACGGCGCCGTCAGGAAGGACTCGGTCCAGTAGCCCTGGTCCAGCACGAGGCGCAGCGGATACGGGCGGCCGTTCAGCAGCAGGCGGTCGCGGTTGATGTGGAACGCGCGCAGCGCCGTGTACGACCTGACCGTGTCGACCACCTTGTCGCCGCAGCGCAGGATCACCTCCGCGTCCAGCAACGTGGGCCGCTCGGGGCTCCACAGCAGCTCGTTGCGGGAATCGTCGATGCCGGGGTCGGACAGCGCGATCTTGCGGTTCGCCTCGCCCTGGAGCAGCTTGTAGTTGTCGTCCGCGAGCAGCTGTTCGCCGTGCCAGATCTTGACCTCGACGAACATGTCTTCCTGGATGTCGCCACCGGCAAATACTTCGCAACCGATCTCGAACGTTTCGAAGATCGGCGTCCAGCGCAGCGAACGGATGAAGGTGCGCGCCACCTTCTCGATCCACACGGTCTGCCAGATGCCGGTCGTGCGCGGATACCAGATCGAGTGCGGTTCCAGCAGCCAGTCCTGCTTGCCGCGCGGCTTGGCGAGGTCGGCCGGATCATCCTCGACGAACACGGTCACGATCTGCCTGCCGTTGCCGTTCAGCGCGGACGTGATGTCGGCACTGAACGGCGTGTGGCCGCCTTCGTGCTCGGCCACGAGCTGGCCGTTGACCCACACGCGGGCAAAATAATCGACGGCGCCGAAGTGCAGGATGACGCGCTCCTCGGACGGCATCAGCTCGAAGTCGCGCTCGTACCAGCAGAAGCGGTGGAAGCCGGTGTCCTGGATGCCGGACATCTCCGTCTCGGGCGCGAACGGCACGTTGATCTCGTGGGTCCAGCCGGTGACGCCGGCCGGCATCTTGTTGACCAGCTCATCGTCGAAACGGAAGCGCCATTTACCGTTCAGGTTGATCCAATTGTCGCGGACCAGCTGCGGGCGGGGATACTCAAACTGGCTCATTGTTTTCCTTTCCTTGGGTCGGGACCGGGATCAGGATACGACCCCGACGTCCTGCTTTGTTGTAGGTGGAGAGTGCAGTTTCCGCTGCCTGTCGTGCTTGGCCTGCCCGGCACAACGCGACGGTCGCGCCGCCGAATCCCGCGCCGGTCAGGCGTGCTCCGAGCACGCCCGGGGCGGCGCGCAACGCGGCCACCAGCTGGTCGAGCTCGGGAATCGAAACTTCGTAGTCGGCGCGCAGGCTCTCGTGCGACGCGTTCATCAGTTCGCCGAAGCGTTCGGCCGACACGCCCTTCGCCGCTTCGAGCACGCGCAGGTCTTCCAGCACGACGTGGCGCGCGCGCCGGCGCAGCGGCTCGGGCAGCGACTCCACGGCCGCCGGATCGGTCACGTCGCGCAGCGCCTTCACGCCCAGCTTGCGCGACGCCTCTTCGCATTCGGCACGGCGTTCGTTGTACTTGCTGGCCGCGAGCGTGCGCGGCACGCCGGAGTCGACGACGATCAGCTCCGCGCCTTCCGGCAGCGGCACGAGGTGATGTTCCAGCGTGCGCGCATCGATGAACAGCATGCTCCGTTCGTCGCACAGGCTGGCCGCCATCTGGTCCATGATGCCGCAGTTGACGCGGGCGAATTCGATCTCCGCGCGCTGCGCTGTTCTAGCAAGGTTCACGTCGTCGAGGTCGAACCCGAGCAGGTTGCGCATGGCGCGCAGCATCGCCACTTCGAGCGCCGCCGACGACGACAGGCCCGAGCCGACGGGCAGGGTCGTGGTCACGAACACGCGCAGCGGCGGCACGGTGACGCCCGTCGCTTCCACGAGGCGGATGCAGCCTTCGATATAGCTGCCGAAGCCCTGCGGCGCACTGCCCCCTTGCGCCGCGAACGTGACGTTGCCGTCCAGCGTGCCGGAGTACAGGTGGTGCTGGTCGTCGTGGCTGCGCGCGAGGGCGATCTCGGTACGCTGCGGCGTCGCCACGGGCAGCATGTAGCCGTCGTTGTAGTCCGTGTGCTCGCCCAGCAGGTTGACGCGACCGGGGGCCGACGCGAACGCTTCCGGAGCGCCGCCGAAGAAGGTCTCGGGATTGTTCATGTCATGTCACCTCCAGCCAGACGGGCCGCGTGCGGCCCTGGATTGTCGTCGCCGGCCAGTCCGGATCCAGCGTCAGGTTGTCCAGCCCATGCGCGCCGAGCAGGAACGTGTCTTCCACCAAGGCATAGCCAAAGCGGCCGGCGAAGCTGGGGTTGAACGCGAACGCCATGCCCGTCTCGATACCGGTCGCGGTGCTCGGGCTCGCGACGATCTCGCGCGCCTGGTAGCCCGTGATGCCGCCCTGGTGATGCTCGCGGATGGCCTCGTGCCGGTTCACGTGGCGGTACGCGGCCTCCAGCGCGTGATAGACGGCCGCCAGAGACTGGCCCGGACGCACGGCGTCGAGCCCCGTCGCCTCGACCTGCAGCAGGTCGGCCTGCGCATTGCGCTCGTCGTCCGAGAGCGGAGTGAATGCGACGCCGCGCGACAGGTTCGCCACGAGGCCATGACGGCGCGCGCAGAACGCGAGCATCGCGCGTGCGCCCAGCGGCTCGTCCGTCGGCACGGGATGGCGGAACAACGGCAACCGGCGCGCACCCGCGGCCAGGACGAGCGCGGGCTGGATCCCGCGCCGCCACAACGCTTGTGCGCCAGCCGCCGCGAGTTCGAGTTCGGTCCATGCGGGCCGCGCGGCACGGAGTGTCTCCGCCATCGCACGCGCGGCGTCGCGCCCGAGCGCGCGGTAGCGTTCCTGTTCGGCCGGCAGCAGCACCATGCGGCGCAGGCGCAGGCTCGCGGGCAACGGCTGTTCGGCATGACCGTTGCCATGGCGAGGATGGTCGGACAGCACGACGCCGCCATTCGCCACGCCCAGCACATAGGTGTCGCGCAGCTCCGTCTCGGCCCACGGCGCGATGTGGAACGTAAAGCCCGGCGGCACCTGTTCCACGCGCAGGCGCTCGGCGTCGATGGCGTCCGTCAGGATCACGGCGTCGTCGCGCGTGACGAGCACCTCGGCCACGCCGCATTCGGCGGCCAGCAGCACGGACGAATCTCCGCCCGCCGTCGCCCACGCGAACCAGTCGGTGCCGCGCAGCCGGATCGCCTGCGCGCCCGCCTCCGCCAGCGCGGCACGCAGCAGCGCCAGTTTGTCGGCCACTTCCGCCGCGCGGCTCATGCTTCAGCCTCCAGCCGCACCTCGACCTGCTGCAATTCGTACGCCGTGGTCTCGGGCAGCACGTCCATCGCGAACATGCCGGCGCCGATCTCGGTGCCGGCCAGGTATTTCAACCGGTCGCGCGTGCGGTACGGCGGATAGAACTGGCAGTGCAGCTGCGTCTCGGGGTGATCCGCGCCATCCGTCGGCGCCTGGTACCACGTCATCAGGTACGGGAACGGGCGCTCCCACAGCGTGTCGAACTTGAGCAGCACCGTCTTCAGCGCGCGCGCCAGGCTCGTACGCTGCGCGGGGCTCAAGGCCGCGAAATCCTTGCATGGCGCGGTCGGCATCACCCACACCTCGTACGGATAGCGCGCGCAGGCCGGCACGAAGGCGATCGCCTCGTCGTCGCGGTACACGACGCGCTTCTCGTCCGCCGCCTCGTCGCGCGCCATGTCGCACAACAGGCTGGTGCCGTGCTGCAGGTAGTACTCGCGTTCCTGCGCGAGCTGGCGCGCGGGCACGGGCGGGATGAACGGGTACGCGTAGATCTGGCCGTGCGGGTGGTGCAAGGTCACGCCCACTTCGGCGCCGCGGTTCTCGAACGGCAGCACGTACTGGATGTGGTGCTGGCCCTTGAGGCGTTGCGTGCGGTCGCCCCACACTTCCAGCAGCAGTTCGATGCGCGCCAGCGGCAGCCGGCCCAGCGCTGCTTGTGGATCCTGCGTGAATACGACGACCTCGCATTTGCCGTTGGCGGGCGCGGTCGGCACGGTGAGCGTCGGCGGCTCGTGCGCGTCCAGCGCGAGCGACGGGAAGCGGTTGTCGAACACGGCGATCTCGTAGTCGCCCGCCGGCATCTCGGTCGGGTGTTCGGGATCGCGCGTGGGGGCCAGCGGGTTGTACTGCGGGGGCGGTTGATACGTGCGGTTCTGGCGGAACGCGGCATACGTGACCCATTCGCCGCGCAGCGGATGCCAGCGCAGGTGCGGGTTGGCGTGTTGCGGCTCGGCGAAGGGACTGGTCGCGACGATGCCGTCCGGAATGGGCCGGCTGCTGTACAACGTCAGTTGTCTTCCGTCAGGTTTGATCAGTTCTTGGCTGTGCATGGCATCGGCAGGTCAGGCATTGCTAGGTCAGGTCCGATCCTATCATGGCGTTTTCACCACATTTTCTCGGGGCCACCTCTAGCTTTTCCGACAATCAACTGGGCGTAGAAGGGCCGATCGGGCGGCCGTGGCCCTGCCTGCTGTCTCTCCTAGGGAAACGGGTAGGTAGTCCCTATGAAGACCATGCTCATGTAGGCCTAAACCTACAAAATTTTTGGAAGGATTTACACATTTTGGCGAGAAACCGGCCTACATGACTGCCGGGCGCCCAACATCGTGAAGCGCCCCCGGAAGCGAGCCCGGCGGCGCTGGATCGTGACGTTTATTGCGCGAGCTCGGCAAGCACGGCCGTGTACATCTGCAGGTTCAGCAGAAGCTGCTTCGTGGTAATGAACTCATGCTCCGAATGGCCCGTGTAGACCGTGCCCGGCATCGCCGGGCCGAAGCTGACGGCGTGCGGGAACAGGCGCGAATTCGTGCCGCCGCCGATCGCGACCGGCTTCGGCTCCTTGGTGCCCGTGAAGTATGCGAACGTCTTCATCAGCACCGGCAGTTGCGGCGCATCCTTCTGCACCCACGGGTCGCCGATCTGCATGTTCACCTTCGCCAGCTGCACGTGCGCGCCCTGCCACTGCGCGAGCGCGGCATTGATCTCGTTGGTCAGCTGTCCCGCGGTCTTGCCTTGCGGGCGGCGGATGTTGATCGCCATTTCGATGGCGCCGCCGTCCTGCTGGCGGATCACGGTCGGCGCGAACGTCATCGGGCCCATGAAGGCGTCGCGGTAGGCGATGCTGCCGAACTTCTCGCCGTAATAACCCGTGCCCACCATCTCGTTGAGGAAGTTCACCAGGCTGCCTGCCGTCGTGTCCGGCCACGCCTGCACGGCGAGCGCGTCGGCCAGCATGCTGATGGCGTTGACGCCGTCTTCCGGTTTCGACGAGTGCGCCGACAGGCCCTTCGCGACGACGAGCAGGTCGCCGTCCTGGCGCTCGAACTGGTAGTGCATGCCCGTCTGCTTGCCGGCGCGCGCGCGGACCTGCGCTTCCAGTGCCGGCGTCGCGTTGGCGATCGTGGCCTGCGCATCTTCCGGAATCTGGCTGCCGAAGAAGCCGCCCTTGAAGGCCTTTACGAACGGGCTACCTGCCGGCGGTGCGGCCGTGGTGGCCGGCATCGTCACGGCCAGCGTGCCGTAGCCCTTCTCCGCCGTCACGGCCGGATACTCCGCGTCGAGCGTGATGTTCATCTGCGGCAGCGTGTGCGTCTTGATGAAGGCTTCCAGCGGCGCCCAATCCGATTCCTCGGCCATGTAGACGTACAGTTCGATGCGCCTGGACAGCGGCACCTGCAGGTCCTTCAGCGATTTCATCGCATACAGCGCGGTGGCGATCGGGCCCTTGTCGTCCTCGGCGCCGCGCGCCAGCAGGCGGCCCGGTTCGCTCGTGCGGTCCAGCTCGAACGGCGACTTCTTCCACTTGCTCGCGTCGACGGGCTGCACGTCGCCATGCGCGACGAGACCCACACGCTCATCGCCCTTGCCCAGGCCGACGATGGCCACGCAGCCGTAGTCCGCGTAGTCCAGGCCGAGGCGCGTCGCTTCCTGTTTCAGGGTGTCCTTGAACGCCTGGTGGCGCGGGTTGCGGTCGCACGGGATGTCCTTGTCCGCCACCGTGTTGTAGCTGACCAGTTTGGCCAGCGTGTCGACGACGTCGTCGCGGTATGCCGTGACGGCATGTTTGGCCGCCTTGATCGCCATGTCGCCCGGCACGGCCTGGGCGGGTGCGCCCGTCGCGCTTGCTGCCCAGGCGAGGCTGATGGCCACGGCCAGGTTGCGTGCGCTGGTCTTCGTATGCATTGTCTCCATCTCCAGATTGAAAGGGGGAAACGAGCATAGCAGGGATGCGTAAAGATTGCTGGCGACTCCTCCCAGCGCGATCGGTTATCGTAGGCGCTGCACATTCCAACGAAGACGAATATGACGCACAAGATCATCCGGCGCGTGCACCCCGCGCTGCGCGACGACATCGGCGACCTCATCACCCAGCGCCCCGTGCCGGGTCCGCATCTCGACCAGGTCGATCCCTTCCTGTTCCTCAACCATCACGGCCCGCAGGTCTATCCGCCGCATAACCGCGGCCTGCCGTTCGGCCCGCATCCGCACCGCGGCTTCGAGACGGTGACATTCATCCTCGACGGCCTGCTCGCGCACCGCGACAGCGCCGGCCATGAAAGCGTGATCGGGCCCGGCGGCGTGCAATGGATGACGGCCGGCCGCGGCATCGTGCATGCGGAAGTGTCGCCGCGCGACTTCATGGAACGCGGCGGGCCGCTCGAGATCCTGCAATTGTGGGTCAACCTGCCGCCCGCGCTGAAGATGACGGCGCCCCGCTACATCGGGCTGCAGCGCGACGAGATACCCGTCGTGGACAGGGGCGATGGCGTGCGCGTGCACGTCGTGTCGGGCACGTATGGCGGCGTGACCGGGCCGATCGCATCGCTGACGGACGTGTCGCTGTGCACGGTGGAGATGAAGGCGGGTGCGCGCCTGCACGTGGATGGACTACTCGACCGCAACGTGTTCCTGTACGTCGTGCGCGGCGTGATCCAGGGGGTGCCGGAAACGGTCAGCGCGATGCACCTTGCGGAGTTCGATGCGGAGGGCGATGAACTGGACATCCTGGCCGACCACGACAGCGTGCTGCTGCTCGGTCACGCCTTTCCGATCGGCGAACCCGTCGTGGCGCACGGGCCGTTCGTGATGAACACGCGCGCAGAAATCCAGCAGGCGATCATCGATTACCAGGCCGGGCGCTTCGGCACGCCGATCTGAGCCGCTGTCGACCTGCGCCGGCCCGGTCCGCATCGGCCAGGCCGGCCGTGTTCGACGCCGCGCATCAGCGCGCGGCCTGGTTGACGACGACCTCGTCGGCGAACGGCACCTGGTTGAAGGCGATCTCGGCACCCGTGTCGCGCGTGACGAATTTCTTCGGAGCGACCGGCACCATTTCCTCGCGCTTGCCGTCCAGGTCGACGAACAGCTTGTTCATCCGGTTGGTGACCGTGATCGTGCGGCCGTCGGTGAGGCGGAACGAACCGCGCATGTGTTCGGCTTCATCCTGGGTCAGGCGGTAGGCGGTGTGCGTCGACGACGACATCATGACGGCGCTGGCGGTGGCCGAGGACGGCGCGACGGACGGGTCGGCGAACGCGCCCAGGGACAGGGTGGCGGCGGCGGTGAAGACCAGGGCTTGTACGATACGCATGATTGCTCCGAGATTAATTTTCGATATGTATTACGGACCATGAGCACGATTTCAAAAGAATCGTCGGATACTCCAGCGGTCCACCGTTTTTCATATCGCCGCGTCGTTAATGTGCGGCGAGTGATGACAGTGTAGGAACGGCGGCTCGAGGCGTCATCGGGGAGACGCCAAAGCGTCGAAATGGAGGGATGAACTGTCGAAAAACCGGCCCGAAATGCTGTGGATGCATATAGTTTCCGGCATCGTTCCGGGCCGCTTTTGCGCTCCCTGGGCGGCCGGAATCCGTTACAGTGTCGGCTTCGAACAGCCCATCCGGACGAAGGAGCGAACCGATGCATCCAGTGCCTTTGGTCGCCACCACGCGTGGCTATCCGCCCGACGGCGCGCTTGCCGGCGGCTACGCGGTCGAGAACATCCATTACGGTTCGATCGCCGTCGTCGACGTGGCCGGCCGCCTGCTGTGGTCGGCGGGCGATCCCGACTTCATGACCTTCACCCGTTCCGCGCTGAAGCCGTTCCAGGCCCTGCCTTTCGTGCTCGACGACGGCCCCGCGCGCTTCGGCCTCACGCGTGCCGAGCTGGCCCTGCTGTGCGCCAGCCACTCGGGCGAAGAAAAGCACCTGGTGGGCGTGACGTCCATCCTCGACAAGATCGGCCTGGACGAAAGCCACCTCGCCTGCGGCTGCGCGGCGCCGCTCTACTACGACGCCGCCGGCCTGCCCGTGCCGGCCGAACGGCGCTGGCGCACGGTCCACCACAATTGCTCGGGCAAGCACAGCGGCTTTCTCGCCTGGTGCCGCCTGCACGGCGCGCCGACCGAAGGCTACGTCGATCCCGCGCACCCGCTGCAGCGCGCGATCCGCGCCACGCTCGCCGACTGCGTGCAGATGACGGAAGACACGCTCCCGATGGGCATCGACGGCTGCTCGGCACCGAACTACGCGATGCCGCTGGCGCGCCTCGCGCACCTGTACGCGCGCCTCGCGCAAGGCAGCGCGGACGCACGCCTCGGCGCCGCGCTGGGTGACCTGTTCGACGCGATGACGGCGCATCCGGACATGGTGTCGGGCGACGCGCGCACCGACCTCGCGTGGATGCAGGCCGGCGGCGGCGACTGGGTCGCGAAGATCGGCGCGGACGCCGTGCAGGCCATCGGCATCCGCTCGGCCGGCATCGGCATCGCGATCAAGGTGGCGGATGGCGCCGTGCGCGCGCTGCATCCCGCCACGTTCGCCGTGCTCGATCAACTGGGCCTGCTGGACGCCACGCGCCGCAAGCATCTCGATCAGTACCGCGCACCGCCCATCAAGAACGCGCGCGGCGTCGTGGCGGGCGACATCCACGCCGTCTTCACTTTGGACAAACCGGGGTCAGAGCCCGATTTTGGGCAATTGATTAAAAACGGGCTCTGACCCCGGTGTTGTCACTTGCGCAGTTCGGTTGCGCAGCATAAAATCGATAGGTTTCTATCTATTTTGTGGCTAATGATGAGCAAACTACCTGAGTCGGTCGAGGAGCGCTTCTCGGCGGCCCTGCACACGAGCGCGCGCCTGTGGCGGCTCGCGCTGGACAAGCGCCTCAAGCACCTTGGGATCGGCCAGTCCGGCTGGATGACGATCGCGATGATCGCCAAGTCGGGCGCGCCGATGTCGCAGCGGGCACTCGCCGACCTGGTCGGCGTCGAGGGGCCGTCGATGGTGTCGATGCTGGACCGCCTGGAGCGCGACGGCTTCGTCACGCGCGCCCCCTCGCCCACCGACCGTCGCGTCAAACTCGTGCACTTGACCGACACCGGCAAGACCGTCTACGCCGAAGTGCTCGCGGAAGCCTCGCCGTTCCGCGCCGACCTGCTGGCCGGCCTCGACCCGCAGGCGCTGGCCGCCGCGACCGTCCTGCTGGAAACCCTCAGGAAGCGCCTCGAGGACGGCCTGTGACGACAGCGGCACCCATCAACCGCACCATGATCACGATCTCGATCATGCTGGCGACGATCATCCAGGCGCTGGACGGCACCATCGCCAACGTGGCGCTGCCGCACATGCAGGGATCGCTGTCGGCGTCGCAGGACCAGATCACCTGGGTGCTGACGTCGTTCATCGTAGCCGCCGCCATCGCGACGCCGCTGAACGGCTGGCTCGTCGACCGTTTCGGCCTGAAGAAGGTGTTCCTCGTCTCCGTCGCCGGGTTCACGCTCGCCTCGGTGCTGTGCGGGATCTCGGCGACGCTGACGGAAATCGTCATCGCACGCATGCTGCAGGGCGTGTTCGGCGCCGCGCTCGTGCCGTTGTCGCAATCCGTCCTCCTCGACATCAACCCACGCGAAAAGCATGGCTCCGCGATGGCCGTGTGGGGCATGGGCGTGATGATCGGGCCGATCCTCGGGCCGACGCTGGGGGGCTGGCTGACGGACAGCTACAGCTGGCGCTGGGTCTTCTTCATCAACGTGCCGATCGGCGCGCTGGCCTTCTGGGGCATCTGGCGCTACATCCACGCGGCCGATCCGGCCCGGCGCGTCCGCTTCGACACGTTCGGCTTCGTCACCTTGTCCATCGCCATCGGCGCGCTGCAGATGCTGCTGGACCGCGGCGAACAGAACGACTGGTTCGCGTCGACCGAGACATGGGTCGAACTGATTTTGACGACGCTCGCGTTTTCCTATTTCATCGGCCACACGCTGACGCGCCCCGCCGGCCAGTCGTTCGTCGATTTCCGCCTGCTGAAGAACGCGAACTACGTCACCGGCCTGCTGCTGATCTTCATCGTCGGCATGGTGCTGTTCGCGACGCGCGCGCTGATGCCGACGATGCTGCAAGGCCTGATGGGCTATCCGGCCAAGCTCGCGGGCCTCGTGACGGCGCCGTCGGGCCTCGGCACGATGGCCGCGATGATGATCGTCGGACGCCTCACGGGCAAGGTCGATTTCCGGCTGCTGCTGGGCGTCGGCTTCGCCATCACCGCGTTCTCGCTGTGGCAGATGACACATTACACGCTCGTGCTGTCGCAGTCCGACATCGTGTGGCCCGGCGTGATCCAGGGCGTCGGGCTGGGCCTCGTGTTCGTGCCGCTGTCGGCCGCCACGTTCGCGACCCTCTCGCCGCAGATGCGCGCGGAAGGCACGGCGCTGTACAGCCTCGTACGCAACATCGGCTCGTCGATCGGCATCGCCCTCGTGCAGGCGCTCCTCGTGCGCAACACGCAGATCGCGCACGCATCGCTGGCCACGCAGGTCACCGCCGCGAATCCCGCCGTGCACGATCCGACGAGCCTCTACGACATGGCCACGCAAGCCGGCCCTGCCCTCATCAACAACGAGATCACGCGCCAGGCGTCGATGATCGCCTACGTCGACGACTACTGGCTGATGATGCTGCTGACCATGGCCGTGATCCCGATGCTGCTGCTGATCCGTCCACCGAAGGCGGCCGCCGCGCCGGCGCAGGTGGACCATGCTGCCCTCGAATAACCAACAAGACGACACCGTGCGACATTTCAAACTCATCCCCATCGCGGCCGCCGCGCTGGCCCTGCTGTCCGGCTGCATCAGCGTCCCGCCGGACACGAACAAGGCACCGGGCCCGGACTTCGCCAAGGCGCAGCATGCGCCGGCGATCCAGCTGCCCGCCGCCGCCTGGCCCGCCGAGCAATGGTGGCTCGACTACCACGACCCGCAGCTGAACGCGCTCGTGGCCCGCGCCCTGCGCGACAGCCCGACGCTCGCCGTCGCCGCCGCGCGCGTGGCCAGCGCCCGCGCCGCGTTCGGCGCGGAAGTGGCCAACGAAGGCGGCAAGGTGGACCTGGCGTCTGGCCTGAACCGCCAGCGCTATTCGTCCAACGGCTTCTTCCCGCCGCCGATCGGCGGGGCGTGGTTCAACGACGCCAGCGTGTCCGTGCGCGCCAGCTACGACGTCGACTGGTGGGGCAAGCACCGCGCCCTCATCGCCGCCGCGCTGGGCGAGACGAATGCGGCCGCCGCGGAAAGCGCGCAGGCGCGCCAGGTGCTGGCGGCGTCGGTCGTGCAAAGCTATCTGCGCCTGCAGATGCTGTGGGCGCGCCAGGACAATACGAACGCCCTCATCGCCGTGCAGCGCGACGTCATCGCCGGCCGCAAGGCGCGCATGGCCCACGGGCTCGTGAGTCTCGACAGCCTGCAAAGCGCGGAGCAGGACCTCGCCGGCCTGCAGGAACAGGCCGCGCGCTACGACACGGACGCCGCGCGCGAACGCGAAGGCCTGCGCGCGCTGATCGGCGGTGACGCCGCCGCCTTGACCGATCTCGCCCGCTTCCAGCCGGCACCGGCAATCGACGCCGTCCCGCGCGAGCTGGGCATGGAGCTGCTGGCGCGCCGGCCCGATTTGCAGGCCGCGCGCTGGCGCGTCGAGGCGCAGCTGGGCCGCGTGGCCGCCAGCGAAGCCGCGTTCCGGCCCGACATCAATCTCGCCGCGGCCATCGGCCTCGATGCGACGTCGCTCGGCAAGCTGCTGCGCTACCCGAGCCGCACGCCGCTGATCGGCGCGACGCTGGACCTCCCGCTATTCGACAGCGGCCGCCTGCACGCCCGGCTGGGCCAGGCGCGCGGCAGCCGCGACGAATTGCTGGCCGAGTACAACGAGGCCGTGCTGAACGCGGTGCGCGACGTCGCGCGCGAAGCGGCCACCCTGCAAGGCATCGCGAAGGAGACGGCAGCACACGCCGCGACCATCGACGCGAGCCGCAAGCTGGCCGCGAACGCCGAGGCGCGCATGCAGCGCGGCCTCGCCGACCGTGCCGCCGTGCTGCAGGCGCGGCTGGCCGTGCTGCGCCAGCGCGACGTCGACCTGCAGCTGACGGATGCCCGCCTGCAGACGCAGGTCGCCCTCGTGAAGGCGCTCGGCGGCGGTTATCACACCCTCTCGAATACCAGATAAAACCATGAGTACCCAAGCACCCACCAACAACAAGCGCCGCGTCGTCCTGGCCGGCATCACCGCCGCCTTCCTCGTCGCCGGCGCGGCCTATGCGGCCTATTACGCCCTGGTCCTGTCGAAACGCGTCGAGACGGACAACGCCTACGTCGGCGGCAACCTCGTGAACGTGTCGTCGCAGGTGACGGGCAGCGTCGTCGAGATCCGCGCCGACGAGACCCAGCTCGTGCAGGCGGGCACGGAGATCGTGCGCCTCGATCCGTCCGACGCCGAGGTCGCGCTGGCCCAGGCCGAGGCGCGGCTGGGCACCGCCGTGCGCCAGCAGCGCGAGCGCTACACGAACGTGGCGCAGTACGAGGCCCTCGTCGACCAGCGCCGCGTGGAACTGAAGGCGAAGCAGGAAGACCTGGCACGGCGCGCGCCGCTCGCAGCGGACAACATCGTCTCCGGCGAAGACGTGGCGCACGCCCGCCGCGCCGTCGACGATGCGCAAGCGGCACTGATGGTCGCGCAGAAGCAGCTGGCGGCCGCGCGCGTGACGGTGGCGGGCGTCTCGCCGGCCGAGCACCCGAACGTGCTGGCCGCGAAGGCGGATTACCTGTCCGCCTGGCTCGCCGCCCGCCGCAACGCGATCGTCGCGCCGGTGTCGGGCTATGTCGCCAAGCGCAGCGTGCAGGTCGGCAGCCGCATCGCGCCGGGCGCGCCGCTGCTGTCGATCGTGCCGCTGGACCAGCTGTGGGTCGACGCCAATTTCAAGGAATCGGAATTGCGCGATATCCGCGTGGGCCAGGCGGCCACCATCGAGGCCGACATCTACGGCAGCAAAGTCGTCTACCACGGCAAGGTCGTGGGCCTCGGTGCGGGCACGGGCAGCGCGTTCTCGCTGCTGCCGGCGCAGAACGCGACGGGCAACTGGATCAAGGTCGTGCAGCGGGTGCCGGTGCGCATCTCGCTCGATCCGAAGGAACTCGCGGCGCACCCGCTGCGCGTGGGCCTGTCGGCCACGGTCGACGTGGACATCAGCCAGAAAGGCGGCAGCGCGCTCGGCACGGTGGCCGCGCCGGCGCCCGCGTATGCAACCACGGTATTGAACCAGCCGTTGCAGCAGGCGCAGGTAGCGACGGACGCGATCGTCGCAAAAAACATGGCGAACTGATTCAGTCCGGCGGCCGCGCCTCGAGGATCCCGACGAGTTCGCGCAACGCCGCCGGCGCCGCGTCGAGGTGGAAGCGCACCTGCCTGCCGTCGACCGTCAGCGTGTACGTGAAATCCCACGGTTGCGGCCGCGGTTTCAGCAGGGTCGCCGGCAGCGGCGCCGCATCCAGCCCCTGCACGAGCGCGCGCACGCGCGCGCCCTCCGCCGCGGGGAGGCTGTCGACGTCGACGCTGCGCGTCTGCGCGCCCGCCGGTCCCGTGAACCCGCCCACGGAATGCAGCGACAAGCGCATCACACGACGCCCACTTCGTGCCAGGCGCCCTGCACGGCCGTGGCCTCGCCCGATCCCGCACCGTGGCGCAGTTCGGCCGCCTTGACGGTGGCCTGGGCGGCGTCCGCGAACGTCGCGTCGGGATGCAGGAGCGACAGCGCCTGGTACCAGATCGGCGCGGCCTTGTCCCAGCCATGCCCGCCCAGCTTCATCGCCGCCAGGTAGAACGCGTGATTCGGGATGCCGGAATTCGTGTGCACGTCCCCGCCTTCGACATACCCCCTCATCGTGCCCGGCTGGTCGTCGCCCGACCACGTCAGCTTCGCATTCCCCGGATCGGCCATCAAGCGCAACGCCTTGCCGACGGCGGGTGTCATGATGCCCGCGCCGATCAGCCAGTCGGCCTTCCTGACCGTCTGCTTCGCATGCCATTGCTTGACGACGGAACCGAACACGTCGGACATCGATTCGTTCAGCGCACCGCTCTGCCCATCGTAGACAAGACCTCCGCCCGGCACGGTGTATTGCGTGACGCCGTGCGTCAGCTCGTGCGCGATCACGTCGAGCGCGTGCGTGAAGCCGGTGAACAGCTTGCCGTCGCCATCGCCGTACACCATCTGGCGGCCGTTCCAGAACGCGTTATTGAAGCGCTTGCTGTAATGGACGCTCGAATCGATGCCCATGCCGCGGCCGTCGATGGAATTGCGTTTCAGGATCTGCTGGTAGAAGTCGTAGGTGGTGCCGGCGCCGTCGAACGCCTCGTTGACGGCGGTGTCGGTCACGGGCGCCGCCGTCTCCGTGCGTACGAGCTTGCCGGGGAGGCGGGTGCCGTGGTGCGCGTCGTACACGGTGCGATGCCTGACGCCGGGCGCCACCAGCAGGCCCGGCGCGGCGAGGCCGCTGGCGGCGCGCTGGCCGCGCAGGAAAGCCGAGCGTTCCAGTTGGTCCAGCAGCCGCTGGCGTTCCGCTGCGTCCGCCTGGATGGCCAGCTTGCGCAACATGGACGACGGGATGATGAAACAGGGGCACGCGGGCGTGTGGATGTGCATATTGCCTCCATGCGGATTGCGCTTGCCTGAAGAGCGTAATCCACACGGCCGCGCTGCGGCGCACAGTACCCGCGGTGCGTCAGCCGGGTTCGACCGGCGTCAGCGCGCGCCCGCTGCGGAACCAGCTGCGCACGTTGTCGAGCATGAGCTGCGCCATCGCCGCGCGCGTCTCGTGCGTGGCGCTGCCCAGGTGCGGCGTCAGCAGCACGTTGTCCAGCTTGAAGAAGCGCGGGTCGATGTCCGGCTCGTTGTCGAACACGTCCAGCGCCGCGCCGGCGATGGTGCCCTGCTCCAGCGCCGCCAGCAACGCCGCCTCGTCGACGAGCGTGCCGCGCGCCACGTTCACGAGGTAGCCGTTCGGTCCGAGCGCGTGCAGCACCCGCGCATCGATCAGGTGCTGCGTGTCGGCCCCGCCGGGCGCCACGACGATGAGGATGTCGGAATCGCGCGCGAGCGCGGCCAGGTCGGGCTCGTAGCGCCACGCCAGTTGCTGGTCCGTGCGGCCGTGGTAGGCGAGCGCCACCCCGAACGTCTCCAGCCGGCGCGCGATCTCCTTGCCGATGCGCCCCATGCCGACGATCCCCACGCGCTTGCCCGCGAGGCTCGTCGCCAGCGCGAAGTTCGCGTTCTTCCAGGCGCCTGCGCGCACGTAGCGGTCGGCCTGCGGCAGGCGGCGCAGCAATGCCAGCAGGGAGCCGATGCACAGCTCCGTCACGGCCGCGTTCAGCACGTCCGGCGTGTTGGCGACGACGATGCCCCGTTCGGCCGCGAGCGTGCGCGGAATCAGGTCGTAGCCGACGCCGCACGTGGCGATGATTTCCAGCGCCGGCAGGCGCCGCACCACGTCTTCCGGCACCTCCTGGTTGCTGCGCGTGAGGATGGCGCCGACCTCGATCGCCAGGCCGGGCTCGCGTTCGAGATCCGCCAGGCCGACGCAGCGGAATTCGGCGTCGATCCGGGCCTGGATCTCGGGCGCGAAGCCTCCGATCTGCAGGACCGTCTTCCGCATTACTCTCATTCTGCCGCGCCGATCTCGAGTTCGAACGAAGTCACGCCGTCGACGCCGCCGCGCACCTTGTCGCCCGGGTTCAGCGCGTCCACGCCGGCCGGCGTGCCCGTGTAGATCAGGTCACCCGGCGCCAGCGCGACGAGGCGCGACAGGGCCGCGATCACGTCGGGGATCGGCCAGATCATTTCGTTCAGGTTGCCCTCCTGCTTCAGCTGGCCGTTCACTTCGAGCCAGATGCGCGCCGCCGAGGGGTGGCCGGTGCGCTCGACGGGGATCAGCGGGCTGCACGGCGCAGAGGCGTCGAAGCCTTTCGCCATGTCCCACGGGCGGCCGTCCTTCTTGGCGACGGCCTGCAGGTCGCGCCGCGTCAGGTCCAGGCCCACGCCATAGCCCCACACGAGGTCCAGCGCCTGTTCCGGCGCGATGTTCGTGCCGCCGCCTTTCAGTGCGACGACCAGTTCGACTTCGTGATGCAGCTCGCGCGTGGAGGACGGGTACGGGACGGTGCCGCTGGCCGGCACGACGGCATCCGCCGGCTTGGTGAAGAAGAACGGCGGTTCGCGGTTCGGATCGGAACCCATCTCGCGCGCGTGGGCCGCGTAGTTGCGGCCCACGCAGAACACGCGGCGCAGCGGGAAAACCTGGTCGGAGCCGGCCACGGCGAGGGCCGGGACGGCGGGAGGCGTAATGACGAAGCCAGTCATGCGTATCCTTGTAAAGACAATGTCGGCGCATCGGCCCAAGGCCTGATGCACCGGACAGCCTATCACAATCGCAAGCTGGACGAAGAAGCAATAACGGTCAGAACTCTTCCCAGTCGCTCTCGGCGCCCACCTTCGCGGCAGTGGACTGCGGACGGGCCGGCGCCTTCGCAACCGGCTTGCTCAACCGCGGTGCGGGCGCGGGAGTCATCGCATGCGTCGGCGCTGCCGCCGGCGCGCCGCCGTCGAGCCGGAACACGGCCACGGCCTCCGCCAGGCGCGCGGCCTGGTCCTGCATCGCCTGCGACGCGGCCGCCGCCTGCTCGACGAGGGCCGCGTTCTGCTGGGTCACGTCGTCCATCTGCGTGATGGCCTGGTTGATCTGCTCGATGCCGGCGCTCTGCTCCTGGCTCGCGGCCGTGATCTCCGTGAGGATGTCGGCCACGCGGCGCACGCTGTCGACGATCTCGCCCATCGTGCTGCCCGCCTCGCGCACGAGCGAGCTGCCCGTGTCGACCTTGCTGGTGGAGTCGTCGATCAGCGCCTTGATCTCCCTGGCGGCGGCGGCCGAGCGCTGCGCCAGGTTGCGCACCTCGCCCGCCACGACGGCGAAGCCGCGGCCCTGCTCGCCGGCGCGCGCCGCTTCCACGGCCGCGTTCAGCGCGAGGATGTTGGTCTGGAACGCGATGCCGTCGATGACGCCGATGATGTCGACGATGCGGCTGGACGACGCGTGGATCTGCGTCATCGTGTCGACGACCTGCTCGATCACGTCACCGCCCTTGGCCGCGACCGTCGACGCCGTCGCGGCCAGCGTGTTGGCCTGGCGCGCGTTGTCGGCGTTCTGCTTCACGGTCGACGTCAGCTCTTCCATCGACGACGCCGTCTCTTCCAGCGCGCTGGCCTGCTGCTCGGTGCGCGCCGACAGGTCGCGGTTGCCGGCCGCCACTTCGCCGGACGCGAGCGCGATGGCGTCGGTGCCGCCGCGCACGGTGCCGACGGTGGCCACCAGGTTCTCGTTCATGCGCCTCAGGGTGCCCAGCAACTGGCCCACTTCGCAGGTGCTGTCGACGTCCACGCGCGTCGTCAGGTCGCCGCCGGCGACGGCGGTCGCCACGTCCAGCGCACGGCGCAGCGGCCGCGTGATCGAGGCGCTGATCCACCAGGCCAGCGCGCAGGCGATGGCCAGCATGACGGCGCCCAGCACGATCATCAGGGTGCGCGTGTTCGCGTACATGGATTGCGCTTCCTTGGCCGTGTCGTGGGCGAGGCCGGCCTGGACCTGGATCTGCTCGCCGATCACGGCCTTGTAGTCCGCCAGGATGGGACGCAGCTTCGTCTTCAGGTAGGCGCGCGCGCCCGCGTCGTCGCCGCTCTCGATCAGGCGGATCAGGTCGATCTGCCCCTGCGTGTACTTCGCATTGAGTTCGACTTCCTGCGCCAGCAAGGTGCGGGACCTGGGCGCGCGCAGCAGGCCGTCGAGCTGCACGAGCAGGCTGTCGAGGTCCTTGCGCATGGCGGTGATGCTGGCAACCTGCTTCGCGCGGTCGTCGGCGCTGTCGTCCAGCATCATGTTGCGCAGCGCGATGGCGATGTCGTTCACGTCGCTGAGCATACGCGCCGTCAGTTCCATGCGCGGCAGCCGCTTGTTGACGATCTCATCGGTGCCGTCATTGACCCGGCCCAGCATGATCGTGCCCTGCCCGACCATGAAGACCAGCGCCACGCACAGGAAGCCGAAGCCCAGCGCGAGGCGCGTACCAATTTTTAAATTTCGAATGTTCATCGTTCTCTCTTTCCGCACGGATGTCCCGTTTTGCTGGTTTCCCACATCCGAGAAATGTTACGGTGCAGAAAGAGTCGAGTCGATGTCGAGATGTTAAATCAAGGCAATATATTTAAATGATGAAGTTTGCACGCAACACTTTAGTGCAAGCTCAATAAATTTCCTTGGCCGCGGCCCGCACGGCACGCAGCAGCAGGTCGGCGCCCGGCGACAGCAAATGGTCCTGGTGGCGGATGATGCCGAACGCATCCATCTTGCACGGAATCTCGATGGGCAGGATGCGCATCACGTTCAGCGACGCATAGTATTGCGCCACCTCGATCGGCATCACGTGCAGCGAATCCGTCTGCTGCAGCAGCGCCGTGATCATCAGCATCGCCGTCGTGTCGACGACGTTCGCGGGCGGTTCCAGGCCGGCGCGGCGGAACATCATGTCGAAGCGGTAGCGCAGGATACTGCCGTGCGGCGGCACGATCCACGGCAGCGGCGCGATGTCCTGCAAGGTGAGGTTCTTGCGCTCCAGCAGCGGATGGCCGGGGCGCACGACCGCGCAGGCCGGTTCCTCCGTCAGCTCTTCGTAGATCAGGCCGGAGGTGTCGCCGGTGTCGAAGATGCGGCCGATCATGAAGTCCAGCGTGCCATGCTGCAGCTTGTCCAGCAGCAGGTTACTGGTTTCCAGCTGCACGCCGATGCGCAGCAGCGGGGCCTCTTCCTTGACGCGGGCGATGGCGCGCGGCAGGAGCGCCATCGCGGGCGTCATGATCACGCCAACCTCGACCTGGCCCGTGAGGCCGGCCTTCAGCGTGACGATGTCGTCGTGCGCCAGAGCCAGGCTCGTCAGGGCCATGCGGGCGTGGCGGATCATCGTTTCGCCGTAGATCGTCGGCTCCATCCCGCGCGGCAGGCGTTCGAACAGCTTGACGTCCAGCATCTCCTCCAGATCCTTGATCTGCTTGGAGGCGGCCGGCTGCGTCATGTGCAGTTCGTCGGCCGCGCGGTGGATGTTGCGGTAGTCGTCCAGCGCGATCAACAGCAGCAGTTGACGCGTCTTGAGGCGGGCCTTGAGAAACCAGTTCGGATTGGTCGTGTCCATCAGACAATCATATCATTATCGATATCGGTTTTACGCAGATTGGTGCGCAACTTTTATCGCTTGCACGCTGCCGACGGATTGGCGGCAGGACCTTGCTCAGTCTGCGGTACGGGCAGGATCTTGCCGTTCGGACCGTAGTGCAATTCCTCGATGGCGACCGAGCGTCGGTAATCGCCACCGGTCGGCAGCTTGCCGTTGTGATAAATGATGTAGGACTTGCCGTTGAAGTCGATGATCGCGTGGTGGATCGTGCCGACGTTCGTGTTCTTTTCCATGATCACGCCGCCATACGACCATGGCCCGGTGGCCGTCGGCCCCGTCATGTACACGGTCTCTTCCGGCCACTTGCGCGAATACGACAGGTAGTACTTGCCGGCGTGCTTGTGCAGGTAGGACGCTTCCGTGAACTGGTCCAGGCCCACCGTGTGGATCGGGCCGTCCAGTTCCGTCATGTTGGCTTTCAGCTTCGCGTACTTCATGACCGTATTGCCCCAGTACAGATAGGCCTGGCCATCGTCGTCGACGAAGATCGCCGGGTCGATGTCGTCCCAGCTGATTTCCGTCTCGTGCGTCATGTCGTTCGTGATCAGGGCCGTGCCGCGCGCGTCGACGAACGGGCCCGTCGGGCTGTCCGACACGGCCACGCCGATCGCCTTGCCGGGGATCGTCTTGTGCTCGACCGTCACGTACAAGTAGTACTTGCCGTTGCGCTTGGTGACGTCGCTGGCCCAGGCGTCCCTGGCGGCCCATTTGAACGTGGAAAACGGCACGCCGGCCGGGTGCTCGGTCCAGTGCTGCATGTCGCAGCTGGAGAACACCTTCCACTCGTTCATCACGTAATCCTTGCCGCCGACGGGGGCTTCGTCGTGGCCCACGTACAGGTAGACGCGGCCGTTGTCGACGAGGGCCGCGGGGTCCGCGGTGAAGATCCTGCTGGTGAGGGGGTTGGCGGCACCGGCGAGTGCCGTCGTCGCGAGCAGCGTCGCGGCGATCAGGGGCTTGAGCATGTAGTCTCCAGTTTTTATGTTTATTCGGTGGGCAATAAGCCCCCGTCGCCCCCGCGGAGGCGGGGGCGCAAGTTCAGCGCCGTGGCAACGTGACTTGTTATTGCTTGGCGCGGCCGCCCATCACCCTCTGCACGACGCAGAAGACGAACAGCAGCGCGCCGATGACGATCTTGGTCCACCACGAGCTGAGCGTGCCGTCGAAGGCGATCAGCGTCTGGATGGCACCCAGCACCAGCACGCCCGACAATGCGCCGGCGATGTAGCCGTAGCCGCCGGTGAGGAGCGTCCCGCCGATGACGACGGCGGCGATGGCATCGAGCTCCGTGCCCTGGCCGTGCAGGCCGTAGCCGGACAGCATGTAGAAGGCGAACAGTACACCGCCCAGCGCCGCGCAGAAGCCCGACAGCGCGTACACGAGGACCTTGGTGCGGCCCACGTTCAGGCCCATCATCGCGGCCGATTGCTCGTTGCCGCCGACGGCGTACACGGCACGGCCGAACGCGGTGAAGTGCGCGAGCCAGATGGCGACCAGCAGCACGACCAGCGCGATGATGGCGCCCGGCGACAGGAAGGCGTCGAGGATGGGCACCTGCGTCTGCGACATCGCCGTGAACAGCGGGTCATCGATCGTGATCGACTCGACGCTGATCAGGTAGCACAGGCCGCGCGCCAGGAACATGCCGGCCAGGGTGACGATGAACGGCTGCAGCTTGAACAGGTGGATGATCGCGCCCATCGCGCCGCCGAAGCACGCGCCCAGCAGCAGCACGAGCGCGATGACGGCGGCCGGCGGCCAGTGCGCGTGCTGCAGCAGCCAGGCCGAGATCATCGTCGACAGCGCGAGCACGGAACCGACGGACAGGTCGATGCCGCCCGCCAGGATCACGAAGCCCATGCCCACCGCGATCACGAGCAGGAACGCGTTGTCGATCAGGAGGTTGAAGATCACCTGCAGCGACAGGAAGCCCGGGTACACCGATCCGCCGATGCCCAGCATCGCCACCAGCAGGACCACGGTGACTAAGGACGTGAACCACGGCGCGCTCGTAAACGAAGTGCGGCCGCGGGTACCGGTTGCGACCGCGCTCATGCGGACCTCCGCAGGATGTTCTTGAATTCGCTCGACTGCGAAATGCAGACGACGAAGACGACGATGGATTTGACGACCATGTTCACTTCGGGCGGCACGCCCAGCGAGTAGATCGTGTAGGTCAGGGTCTGGATGATCAGCGCGCCGATCATGCTGCCCACCAGGCTGAATTTGCCGCCGGCCAGCGACGTGCCGCCCAGCGTGACGGCGAGGATCGCGTCCAGCTCCAGCAGCAGGCCCGCGTTGTTCGCGTCCGCGCTCTTGATGTTCGACGTGATCAGCATGCCGGCCAGGCCCGCGCAGGCGCTGCAGAACACGTACACGAAGGTGATCAGGGTCGCCGTGCGCAGGCCCGCGAGGCGTGCCGCCACCGGATTGATGCCGACCGCCTGGATGAACAGGCCGAGGGCCGTCTTCTTCACCAGCAGCAGCGTGGCCGCGAAGACGGCAGCGACGACGAACAGCGAGAACGGCAGGCCGGCGAGGTAGCCGCTGCCCAGGAAGAAGAACGGCTCGTAGTACACGGTGACGATCTGGCCGTCCGTCAGCAGCTGCGCGAGGCCGCGGCCCGCCACCATCAGGATCAGCGTGGCGACGATCGGCTGCAGCTTGATGCCGGCGACGAGGACGCCGTTCCACAGGCCGCACAGCAGCGCGACACCCAGCGAGGCCGCCAGTGCGAGCGCCATCGGCGTCGTGGGCTCGCTGCCGCCGATCAGCATCGCGGACACGGTGCCAGACAGCGCGACGACGGCGCCCACGGAGATGTCGATACCGCGCGTGGCGATGACCAGGGTCATGCCGAGCGCCGCCAGCATCAGCGGTGCGGCGCGGTTGAGGATGTCGATGATCGCGCCGTACAGGTGGCCTTCCTTGACCTGCAGGTGGAAGAAGCCGGGCACGAGGAACGCGTCGACGAGCAGCAGCGCGACGAGCGCGCCCAGCGGCCGCACGAGCGGGTGCTGCAGCCAGGCGGTGCGCGATGCCGCTGCCTGCGCGGACGGTTTGACGGTAGCGCCGGTCGTGCTCATGCCGTCTCCCCTGCGATCACGTGCAGCACTGACGTCTCGTCCAGTTCACCGCGCTGGTATTCGCCGCACGCCTTGCGGTCGCGCATGACGATCATGCGGTCGGACACGCGCAGCACTTCCGGCAGTTCGGACGAGATGAAGAGAATGGACATGCCCTTGCGGCACAGGTTACTGACGTAATCCATGATTTCCTGCTTGGCGCGCACGTCGATGCCGCGCGTCGGTTCGTCGAGGATCATCAGGCGCGGATCGGTCGCGAGCCAGCGCGCCAGCAAGACCTTCTGCTGGTTGCCGCCGGAGAGCGTGCCGATCGGCGTCTCGATGCTGGCCGTCTTGATGCCCAGCCACTTGACGTAGTCGGTCGCCAGCTGCTGCTGGCGCTTGAAAGGAATGGCGCGGAAGATGCCCTGCCGCGCCTGCAGCGCGAGGATCAGGTTTTCGCGCACGGACAGCGCGAGGATCGCGCCTTCGTGCTTGCGGTCTTCCGAGCAGAAGCCGATGCCCTCGCGAATCGCGTCGCGCGGGTTCGAGAAGCTCACCTGCCTGCCGTCGATGTCGAAACTGCCGGCATCGAGCTTGTCGGCGCCGAACAGCAGCCGCGCCGTTTCCGTGCGGCCGGAGCCGAGCAGGCCGGCAAGGCCCAGCAATTCGCCGCGGCGGATTTCCAGGTCGACCGGCGACAGCACGCCCTTGCGCGCGATGCCGCGGGCGCGCAGGAAGACCTCGCCGTGCTCGTTGGCTGCGCCCTGCTCTGCTGTCTCCGACGCGTGCTCCGCGTCGGCCGGTGCACCGATCATCTTGTTGACGAGCGCGAGGCGCGACAGGTCCGCGCAGGCATATTCGCCTTCGCGCTCGCCGTTGCGCATCACGGTGATGCGGTCCGAGATCGCGTAGGTCTGGTCGAGGAAGTGCGTGACGAACAGGATCGCCATGCCCTCTTCGCGCAGGCGGCGCAGCACCGAGAACAGCATCTGCACTTCCGCCTCGTCCAGGCTGGACGTGGGCTCGTCGAGGATCAGCACGCGCGATTCCGTGTTCAGCGCACGGGCGATGGCGACCATCTGCTGGATCGCGAGCGGGTAATCGGCGAGCGGTTTGCTGACGTCGACGTGGATCTCGAGGCGCGCGAGCAGCGCCATGGCCTGCGACCGCATCGAGCGCCAGTCGACCATGCCGAAGCGGCGCGGATAGCGGCCGATGAAGATGTTTTCCGCGACCGACAAATTCGGGCACAGATTGACTTCCTGGTAGACGGTGCTGATGCCGAGGTTCTGCGCATCCTGCGTGGAGCGCGGCTGGATGGCCCGGCCCTCCAGCACGATGCTGCCGGCGTCCGGCTGGTAGACGCCGGTGAGAACCTTGATCAGCGTGGACTTGCCCGCGCCGTTCTGGCCCATCAGCGTGTGGACTTCGCCGGGGAACAGGCGCAGTCCGGCATCGGACAGCGCCTTCACACCCGGGAAGGCTTTATGGATGCCGGTGACTTCCAGCACCGGCTTCTTCGAATCGATCATGCCCCGCCCGATCAGTACTTGCGGTTCGGGAGTTCCTTCGCCGCCACCTCAGCCGGGAACACGCCCTCGTTGACGACGATGCGTTTCGGGACCGGCTTGCCGGCCACGACGTCCTGCGCCGTCTGGATCAGCGTCGGACCGAGCAGCGGATTGCACTCGACCGTCACGTTCAGCTTGCCGGCCTTCATGGCTTCGAACGCGCCCTTCACGCCATCGATCGAGATGATGATGATGTCCTTGCCCGGCTTCAGGCCCGCTTCCTCGATGGCCTGGATCGCGCCGATGGCCATGTCGTCATTGTGCGCGTACAGCACGTTGATCTTCTTGCCTTCCGACTTCAGGAAGGCTTCCATGACTTCCTTGCCCTTGGCGCGGGTGAAGTCGGCGGTCTGCGAGCGGATGACCTTCAGTTTCGGATTCGTGCCGATGACTTCGGCAAAACCGTTCCTGCGGTCGATCGCGGGCGCGGCACCGGTCGTGCCCTGCAGCTCGACGATGTTCAGCGGCTTGTCGCCATTCTTCTTGGCGTAATCCAGCAGCCAGCGGCCGGCGCGGCGGCCCTCTTCCACGAAGTCGGAACCGATGAAGCTGACGTACAGCGACGGATCGGTGACCTTGACAGCGCGGTCGGTCAGGATCACGGGGATCTTGGCGTTCTTCGCTTCGCGCAGCACGGTCTCCCAACCGGTTTCCACGACCGGCGAGAACGCGATCACGTCGACGCGCTGGGCGATGAACGAGCGGATGGCCTTGACCTGGTTCTGCTGCTGTTGCTGGGCGTCGGCGAATTTCAGGTTGACGCCGGCCTTCTTGGCGGCGTCCTTGATCGAGGCGGTATTCGCGGTGCGCCATTCGCTTTCGGCACCGACCTGCGAGAAGCCGATCGTGAGGGGTTTGGCGGCGAATGCCGGGATGGCGGCGGCGCACGCGATGGCGGCAGCTGCGCCCAGGAGGGTCCTGCGGGTGATGATCATCACTTAGTCTCCGGAATTGTTGTGCATGGATACTATGACAGAACTGACATATCTATCCAATCATTTTTTTGACGGTAGACATATCCATTTCGACATCAATACAAATGTCGGTTGCATGGCCGAGCCGCCGCGCTATACTTGCCTTTTCATTCACTGACGAGGAGCGCCCCATGAACCAGCCGGATATTGCCCTCCCGTCGGCCGCCTGACCGCCTTTCTCCGCCGATCACCGTCGTCGCTCATCGTCGTTGCGAATGGGCGCGCCAGCCGCGCCGACCTTCCCTGACCGAATCCACCGTTGCCGCCGCAGCTTATTGCGTGCGGCAGCGTGCCCGCGCGTCCGCGCGCTTCGCAACAGGAACACAACGACCATGATAGCCTTCGATATCGCGGCACTGCGCCGCATCGGACTCACCAACCCCATCGCCGCACGCCTCGCCCTGCACGACCGCGGACGACCCGCGCGCGTGGCGAGCGTGCACCGCACGTCGCTCGTCCTGCACGACGGCCTGCGCGAATTCCCCGCCCGGCCGCATCCATCCCTCGACGCCTCGCTTGCCGTCGGCGACTGGGTGCTGTTCGACCTCAACGAGCAAGACGAAGCGTGGGTCCACACGCTCGTCGACCCGCTGAATGAACTGGTCCGGCGCGATGCCCACGGCACGCGCCAGCGGCTCGCGGCCAACGTCGACACTGCCTTGCTGGTGATGGGCCTCGACGGCGATTTCAATCTGCGCCGGCTGGAGCGCTACCTGATGGTGGCCAGCTCCTGCGACGTGGCGCCCGTGATCGTGCTGACGAAGGGCGATCTCGTGCCCGACGCGGATACGAAAGCGGCGCAAGTGGGCGCGCGCCTGCCGGCGACGGTGCCCGTGGTGCGCGCGCATCCGCAGGAAGCCGGCGCGGCCGACACGCTGGCGCCATGGACGGGAGAAGGCCAGACGCTCGTCCTGCTCGGCACGTCCGGCGTGGGCAAGTCGACGCTCACGAACACGCTGACCGGCGCGCAGCAGCAGACGGGCGGCGTACGCAAGGGCGACGACCGCGGCCGCCACACGACGACGTCACGCTCGCTGCACCTGTGCGCGGGCGGCGCCTGCGTGATCGACACGCCGGGCCTGCGCAGCTGGCAGCCGGACGCCGACGAGGACGACGTCAACGCGGCGTTCGACGACATCGAGACGCTGGCGGCGCACTGCCGCTTTCACGACTGCTCGCACGTGGAGGAACCGGGATGCGCGGTGCGCGGCGCCGTGGATGCGGACCGGCTGCGCAACTACCACAAGCTGTTGCGCGAGGTGCGGCATGCGGCGGCGACGCCGCTGGACCGCATTGCGGAGCGGTCGAGGTGGAAGGTGCTCAACAAGATGGCTCGGGCGCGGGCGCAGGCGAAGCGCTAAACAACGTCGTCCCCGGACTAGGCGTCCCCCTTGGCGGGGACCCAAGTTGCACGCGTCAACGTGGCGCGTGCAGAGCTTGGATTCCCGCCTGCGCGGGAATGACGGTTTTTAGGTCAACGTAGTGTTTTTTGGGTCAGCGCATCAATCGCAGCCCGTACAACCCACCCGCCATCGAGCCTTCCTTCGCGACGAACTTGACTTCCAGCTTGCCGTTCGCGCCCTGCACCAGCGCGGGCGGCAGCGCGAAGTCGCGCGTATAGAATTCCTGCGCCTCGCCGGCCGCCAGTTCCACTTCGGCGATCCGCTGCCCATCGACGACGATGTCGAACCTGCGGCCCGCGTCCCCGCGCGCGAACGTGAGGCGCAGCGCCTTCGCTTCGTGCCTGGGATCGTTCAACTGGTAGCTGAACCACTTGGTGGCATGGCGCCAGTGGCGGCCGTTGTTGAGGCCCGCGTCCGCGCCCTCGCCCTTGAAGCCGTGGTCCGATTCCGGCTGTTGCTCACCCGGCGCCACCTGGTCGATGGTCTGCGCGTCCAGCGCCAGGCGCTCCGCTTCGTTCGCCGCGTTCTCTTCTTTCATGCGGGCGAATTCGGCCGGGGTGCTCTGCTGCCAGTAGATCATGTAGCGCGAGTCGTGCAGGCGGAAGAACGGGATGAATTCCGTCGACGACCCCGCCCCGCCCTGCACGACGCCGGGTGCCGTGAACGTCAGCGGCTTGCCTTTTACCGGCTTGAAGCGCCGGGTGAAATCCTTGCTGTCCGAGACGAAGGTCGGCGCCGCCTCCAGCGGGCATACCTGGCCGGACGGGCTGTGGCCCATGCGCGAATCGTCCGCGAGGAAGTTCAGGTGCTCGGTCGGGAATGGATTCGTCTTCGCGGCCAGCACGACGGGACCGTACAGCACCGCGTAGTAATTCGACTTGTCCGGCATCTGCTCGAGGCGCATCGTCATCGGCAGGCTGACGTCGACGCGGTCGCCCTTCTTCCACGCACGATCGATGCTGACGTAGCTGCCCGGTGCCGCATCGACCTTGACGGCCTTGCCGTTCACCTTCACGGCCAGCTTGCCCGGCGCGACCCAGGCCGGATAGCGGATCTTCAGCGCGAACCTGGCATCGCCGTCGACAGTGATGCGCGTGCTGGCCTGGTCGGGGAAGTTGTTCGCCTGCGTGACCTTGACGTTCTTCTCGCGCCAGTCGAGCGTCGACGGGATGAACAGGTTCACGAACAGCGCCGCCTTTCCATCCTTCTCTTCGTGCGCGTAGATGAATTCGCCGTACTTCGCATGGCTCTCGATGCCGGAGCCCACGCAGCACCACATCGCCTGGTCCACCTGCGAATACACGCGGTAGTGGTTCGGACGCATCGGCGTGAAGTACACGAAGCCGCCCGTGCCCGGATGTTCGGACGCGAGGATGTGGTTGTACAGCGCGCGCTCGTAGTAGTCCGCGTAGGAGGCCTTGTCCGAGGTCTCGAACAGCATCTCCGTCAGCTTCAGCATGTTGTACGTGTTGCAGGTCTCCGGCCCCTCGACCTCGTTGATCATGGGGCTGAAATCCTTGTCGTCATGGAAGTGCTCCCTGACGCTGTTGCCGCCGATGGCCACCGTGCGGTGGTCGACGACGGTCTGCCAGAAGAACGCGGCTGCATCCGCCATGTCCTTGCGGCCCGTGAGTTCGCCGATGCGCTTGAAGCCGATGACTTTCGGGATCTGCGTGTTCGCGTGCAGACCCGTCAGCTTGTCCTCGTGCTGTTCCAGCGGCTGCAGGATGGCCTGGTGCGAGAACCTCAGCGCCAGGTCCATGTAGCGCGAATCGCCCGTCATCTGGGCGACGTCGGCCAGCACCTCGTTCATGCCGCCGTGTTCGGCCTTCAGCATCTGCTGCATCTGCTCGTCCGTCAGGCGGCTAGTGAGGCGCAGCGCCCAGTCGGCCATCGCGATCAGCATCGCCTTCGCATCTTCGTTGCCGGCATAGCGGTACGCGTCGCGCAGCCCCGCGTAGACCTTGTGCAGGTTGTACCACGGGACCCACTTGCCGTTGACGGAGAAGTTGTCCGCATGGAGCTTGCCCGCGGCGACGTCGCGCCACGCGGCGCGGCCACCGGGCACGCCGCCCACGTAGCCGTCGCCGTTGGCCGTCTGCGCGCGCTTCAGCTCCGCGACAAAATAATCGAGGCGCTTCTTGACTTCGGCATCGCCGGTCGACGCGTACATCAACGCCAGGGCCGACAGGTAGTGCCCGCCCATGTGGCCGTCCAGGCCCGACGATTCCCAGTTGCCGTAGCTGGGCTGCTTCGGCGTGAGCCCCGCTTCGCGCAGGAACGGCGCCAGCAGGCGGTCCGGCTCCATCGCCATCAGGTAGTTCAGGTCCGTCGTCTGGGCATCGAGGAAGGGGCTGGGCCCCAGGCGCACGGCCTGCAGCGGGAACAGGTCGGCGGCCTGGGCGCACGTCGCGCCCAGGGTGAACAACAGCGCGGCGATGCGGCGGTTCGCCGCCCGAGTCAGCTTCATTTCAGTTCTTCGCTCACATACTTGTTGAGGTCTTTGGCGTCCACCGTGGGCCAGCCATCCTTGTCCCAGCGGATGTCCATCACTTTCAGCTTCTGCTTGTACTTGTCGGCCGTCTCGTAGGCGTGCAGCACGAGGTAGTCCTTGCCGTCGAACGTGTAGGCGCTGTTGTGGCCGAGGCCCTTCCAGTCCTTGTCGCCCTTGACGACGAGCGAGCCGCCGCCTTTCGCCATATCCTTGCCCTGGCGGTCGAGGTACGGCCCCTTGACGTCCTGTGCGCGTCCCACGACGACGTGGTACGTGCTCTTCGGCCCGCGGCAGCACAGGCCCCACGAGACGAACAGGTAATAGTAACCGTTCTTCTTGAAGATGAACGGTCCTTCGATCTCGGCCGGTGCCGCGTCCTCGTCCGGCGTGAACGCGGGACGCTCGCGGCGCGCGATCGTGTGCCATTCCTGCGGTTCGGCGAGCTTCGTCCAGCTGTCGTCCAGCTTCACGAGCTTGATGCCGCCCCAGAACGAGCCGAAGCTCATCCAGCCCTGCCCCTTGTCGTCCTCGACGACGTTCGGGTCGATGGCGTTCCACAGGTCGCGGCCCGGCACCGACTGCACCATCATGCCCTGGTCTTCCCAGCGGTAGTTCGGCGCGCGCGGGTCGAGCGTCGCATTGGTCGTCACGCCGATGCCCGACGTGTTCTTGCCGAAGCCGGACACCGAATAGTACAGCAGCCAGCGGCCGTTGTGCTTGTGAACGTCCGGCGCCCAGATATGGTCGTTGAACGTAGGTGCCGCACGCTTCGCCCACGTGGGTTCGCCCGCGAACACGCGGCCTTCCGGCTTCCAGTGCAGCATGTCGGGCGACGAGTAGAACGTGATGCCGGGGCCGGTGCTGTACAGGTAGTACGTGTTGCCGTCCTTCGCCATCACGGGGTCGTGCACGCCGACCTGGGCGGCGTGGACCGCCCCGGCCAGCAGCATCGTTGCCGCGATTGCGTGCACCTTCACGCGTCAGCCTTCCACAGCCACGACCAGCACCGACTTGGCCGGCACCTTGATCGTCAGCTTGCCGCCGCTGGCGGTGGCGCTGAACGGCACCGGCTTCACGGCGTCCTTGTGCTCGAAGGTGTTGTGGGCGTCCATCGCATCGGCCGTCAGCAGCTGGCCGCGCACGGCACCGACGTTCTGGCCGGCGACGTTCAGGACCACGTCGGTTGCTTCATGCGGGTTCGTGTTGACGAGGGCGACGTAGGTCTTGCCATCCTTCGCCTTCGCGGCGGACGCGCTGATGCCCGGCACGCCCTGGCCGTTCGAGCCGTAGGTCGTGTTGTTCGACAGCGAAACCGGCAGCGACGTCGCGCCCTGGAACGGCACGTACATCTTGAAGGCGTGGTAGGTCGGCGTCAGCAGCATCTTCTCGTTGTCGGTGATGATCATCGCCTGCAGCACGTTGACCATCTGCGCGATGTTCGTCATGCGCACGCGGTCGGCGTGGGCATGGAAGATGTTGAAGTTGAGCGCGGCCACGACGGCGTCGCGGATCGTGTTACGCTGGAACAGGAAGCCCGGGTTGGTGCCCTTCTCGACGTCGTACCAGGTGCCCCACTCGTCCACGTCGAAGCCGATCTTCTTCTCCGGGTCGTTCTTGTCGAGGATCGCGACGTTCTTGCGGACGAAGTCTTCCATGCGCAGAGTCTGCGACATCGTCGAGAACCATTCCGATTCCGGGAAACCGGTGGCGGCGCCCTTCACTTCCCATTTACCGGTCGGCAGCGTGTAGTAGTGGAAGCTGATGCCGTCCGTGCGGCCCTTCAGGTCGCGCGACAGGATGTCGGTCCATGCCGTGTCGTCGCCGGTGCCGCCGCTGGCGATCATCTTCGGACGCAGGTGCTGCGGCGCCTTCAGGAACGTGTTCCACTGGCGGTACAGGTCGGCGTAGTACTCGGGACGCATGTTGCCGCCGCAGCCCCACGACTCGTTGCCGATGGCGAAATAGGCGACCTTGAACGGCGCCGGATGGCCGTTCTTCGCGCGCAGTTCAGCCAGCGTCGACTTGCCTTCCGACGTCATGTACTCGATCCACTCGGCCGCTTCCTGCGGCGTGCCGGTGCCCAGGTTGCCGTTGACGTAGGCGTCCGCGCCCAGCATCTCGACGAGGTCGAAGAATTCATGCGTACCGACCGCATTGTTTTCCGGCACACCGCCCCAGTTCGTGTTGACCTTCACCGGACGCTTGTTGCGCGGGCCGATGCCTTCGCGCCAGTGGTATTCGTCGGCGAAGCAGCCGCCCGGCCAGCGGACCAGCGGCACGTGCATGTCCTTCAGCGCGCCGACGACGTCGTTGCGCCACCCTTTGGTGTTCGGGATCTTCGAATCCGGGCCAACCCACAGGCCGCCGTAGATGCCGGTGCCGAGGTGCTCGGCGAACTGGCCGTAGACGTCCTTGTCGATCACCGCGCCCGGCTTGGACGCGTCGACGGTGACGTTCACCTGGGCGAACGCGGCGCCGGCGCAGAATGCGGCGGCAAGGCCGAGGGCGAGAACTTTGGGTTGGAATGCCTTCATGTGGTCTCCGTTTGTTTTGGTCGTTAAGGTGATTGCATTAACAGCCGTCATTCCCGCGGAAACGGGAATCCATAGGACACGTGCCGGAGAGGCTCAGTATGGATTCCCGCGTGCGCGGGAATGACGGTCTTGAAGATAGTGGCGGGATCGGAAATGCGACGGTATATCCGTCACACCCACCCAGCGTCGACGATGAATTCCTGCCCCGTGCACATCTTGCTGTCGTCGGCGGACAGGAACAGCACCATCGCGGCGATATCCTCGGGCATCAGCTTGCCCGGCAGGCATTGCGAACGCGCGATCTCGGCCTCGCCCGCCTCGTCCAGCCACAGGTCGATCTGGCGCTGGGTCATCACCCAGCCCGGCGTCACGGTGTTGACGCGGATGTTGAATTGTCCCAGGTCGCGCGCGAGGCAGCGCGTCAGGCCGATCACGGATGCCTTCGTGGTCGCATAAATCGGGTAGTTCGGGTTCTTGGCGTGCCACGACATCGAACTGAAGTTGATGACGGAGCCGCCGCCGCGGCGCTTCATGCCTTCCAGCGCGGCCTGCACGGTGAAGAACATCGGACGCTGGTTGATGGCGATGCGCTCGTCCCAGTATTCGACCGACACGTCGCCGATCTGGTGGCGCTGGTCGTTGGCGGCGTTGTTGACGATGACGTCGAAGTCGCCCAGCTTGGCGGCCATCTCGGCCATCACGGCCTGCAGGCTCGGGATGTCGGTGATGTCGCAGTAGCGGTAGATCGGGGCCGTGTGGCCAGCCGCTGTCAGCCGCGCCACCAATGCCTCGCTGGCATCGCGCATGATGTCGACGAAGCCGACCAGCGCGCCCTGCTCCACCAGCGCGGCGACGATCGCTTCACCGATCCCGCTGCCGCCGCCCGTCACGAATACCCGTTTGCCTTCGAGGCTACCGTACTTGGCTAAAGGTCCCATCGTCGTCTCCTAAATCTTATTGTAAGCGGCACCAGGATACCCCCCGGCGCCGCCATCTTTCGTACTTATTCCTTGCCCAGCGCGCCGTCGCGGCGGCGCCAGATGCCGCGCGGGTTCTCGTCGCGCAGCACCGCCGGCAGCAGGGCCTGCGGCAGGTTCTGGTACGCCACGGGGCGCAGGAAGCGGAAGATCGCGCCCGTGCCCACCGAGGTGCTGCGGCCGTCCGCCGTGGCCGGGAACGGACCGCCGTGCACCATCGCGTGCGCCACTTCCACGCCGGTGCCGAAGCCGTTGGCCAGGATGCGGCCGACCTTGCGCTCCAGCGTCGGCAGCAGGACCTGCGCCGCTGCGATGTCGCCCTCTTCCAGGTGGATCGCGGCCGTCAGCTGGCCTTCCAGGTGCTCTACGATGGCGCGCATCTGCTCGACGTCCTTGCACACGACCAGCAGCGAGGCCGGGCCGAACACTTCTTCGTGCAGCTCCTTGCGGGCCAGGAAGGCATCGCCTTCCACGCGGAACAGCGCGGCGTGGCCCTGGTTCTCTTCGTGCTCCAGGCGCAGCAGCGTGGTCACCGCTTCGTTGCTGCCCAGCGCGGCGACGCCGCGGCGGAAGCTCGACGCGATACCGGCGGACAGCATCGTGGCTGGCTGCGTGTCGTTCAGCGCGGCCGTGGCGGCGGCGCAGAACGTGGACAGGCCCGGGCCGTCGATCGCCAGCACGAGGCCGGGGTTGGTGCAGAACTGGCCGACGCCCAAGGTCAGCGACGCGGCGAATTCGCGGCCGATGCGCTCGGCGTGCTGTTCCAGCGCCTGCGGCAGCAGGAACACCGGGTTAATGCTGCTCATCTCGGCGTAGACCGGGATCGGCTGCTGGCGGCCCGCGGCGACGGCCATCAGTGCGGTGCCGCCAGAACGCGAACCGGTGAAGCCGACGGCCTGGATGGCCGGATGCGCGACGAGCGCCTGGCCGATGCCGTTGCCCGTGCCGGTCAGCAGCGCGAACGTGCCGGCCGGCAGGCCGCACAGTTCGACGGCTTTCACGACGGCGCGCGCCACCAGTTCCGACGTGCCCGGATGGGCCGAGTGGGCCTTCAGGACGACCGGGCAGCCAGCCGCGAAGGCGGATGCCGTGTCGCCGCCGGCGACGGAGAACGCGAGCGGGAAGTTCGATGCGGCAAACACGGCGACAGGGCCGACGCCGATCAGGCGGCTGCGCAGGTCCGGACGCGGCGGCGTGCGCTGCGGCAGGGCCGGGTCGATGCGCGGATCCTGCCACGACCCTTCGCGCAGCAGGCTGGCGAACAGTTTCAGCTGGGTGCAGGTGCGGCCACGCTCGCCTTCGATACGGCCGCGCGGCAGGCCGGTTTCCGCCATCGCGCGCTCGACCAGGGCATCGCCCAGGGCCATGATCTGCTCGGCGACCGTGTCGAGGAACGCGGCGCGCTCGTCGTCGGTCGTGTTGCGGAAGACGTCGAACGCCTTGCCGGCCAGGCTGCAGGCCTGGTCGATCTGGCCGATGTCGACCATGTTGAAGGCGGGTTCGATGTGCGTGCGCGCGCCCGGGTTCCAGGCCTTGAACGAGCCGCCGGCGCCGCGCTGGGCGACGCCGCCGATGAGGGCTTCGCCCGTGATTTGTGCGATGGTCATAACGTGTTAACTTTTGCGAATTGGGTGGACTGGACGGCGAGCTTGTTGCGCAGCGCGGGGCCGAATTGCGGCGATTCGACTTCGAACGTCTCGCCGGCCTGCACGCTGATATTGTCGGCGAAGCTCAGGGTCGCGGTGCCGAAGAAGTGGATGTGCACGTCGCCCGGGCGGTTGAACAGGCCGTACTTGAAGTGGTGGTATTCCAGGTTGCCGATGGTGTGCGACATGTTCTGCTCACCCGACACGAACGCTTTTTCCCAGCGCACGGCACCGTCGGCTGCGCGGATGCGCGACACGCCTTCGACGTGGGCCGGCAGTTCGCCGACCAGCAGCGCCGGGCCGACGCCGCAGTTGCGCAGCTTGGAGTGCGCGAGGTACAGGTAGTTCTGGCGTTCCGTCACGTGGTCCGAGAACTCGTTGCCGATCGCGAAACCGACGCGGTACGGCTGGCCGTCGTCGCCGATCACGTACAGGCCGGCGATCTCCGGCTCTTCGCCGCCGTCCAGCGAGAAGTCCGGCATTTCCATGTCCTGGCCGCTGGCGCGCACGATCGAGCCGTCGCCTTTGTAGAACCATTCCGGCTGCACGCCGGCCTTGCCCGCTTCCGGCTTGCCGCCTTCGACGCCCATGCGGAACATCTTCATGGAGTCCGACAGCGACTCGACGTCGCCGCCGATCTTCTTGTGCATGGCGTCGCGCGCGTCGGCGCTGCCCAGGTGCGTCAGGCCCGTGCCGGTGACGTAGGTGTGGGCGGCGTCCGGGTGGTCGATCGGGGCCAGCACGCGGCCTGCCTGCGCGATCGCTTCGTAGGAATCTTTGTCGCCGGTGGCGGATGCGTCGGCCAGCGCGGCGAGGCTCTTGCCCTGCGCGATGGCGGCCTTGGCCAGTTCCAGCGTGGTGGCGTAGCCGGTGATGGCGGTGACGGTGTCGCCGTTCAGGATGCCGACGCGGCGGTCGCCGGCGGCGGATTTGTATTGGATGAGCAGCATGGTGGAATCCGTTCGTTCAGAATGAACAGGACGCGGGAACGGCCAAACCGTTCACGCGTCCAACGTCGATCAATCAATGGGAATGCTTGGGCACAGCCGAACCGCGGCAGCCGACGAGGAAGTCGAAGTCGCAACCCTCGTCCGCCTGCAGCACGTGATCCAGGTACAGGCCCGCGTAACCGGTACGCGGCGCTTCCTTCTGGTTCTCGGCGCGGTCCGCGAGACGGGTCTTGATCTCGTCTTCCGGCACGTCCAGGTGCAGGCGTCCGGCCTTGCAATCGAGTTCGATGAAGTCGCCGTCCTTGACGATGCCCAGCGGGCCGCCGGCCATCGCTTCCGGCGCCACGTGCAGCACGACGGTGCCGTAGGCGGTGCCGCTCATGCGCGCGTCGGAGATGCGGACCATGTCGGTGATGCCCTTCGCCAGCAGCTTCGGCGGCAGCCCCATGTTGCCCACTTCGGCCATGCCCGGGTAACCCTTCGGACCGCAGTTCTTCATCACGAGGATCGAGTTCTCGTCGACGTCCAGGTCCGGATCGACGATGCGCGCCTTGTAGTGGTCGAAGTCCTCGAACACGACGGCCTTGCCGCGGTGCTTCATCAGGTGCGGCGATGCGGCCGACGGCTTCAGCACGGCGCCGCGCGGGGCCAGGTTGCCGCGCAGGATGCAGATGCCGCCGTCGTCGATCAGCGGGTTGTCGATCTTGCGGATCACTTCGTCGTTGTAGATCGGCGCGTCCTGGACGTTTTCCCAGATCGTCTTGCCGTTCACGGTCAGCGCGTCCTTGTGCGGCAGCAGGTTGCTTTCGCCCAGGCGGCGCAGCACGCCCGGCAGGCCGCCGGCGTAATAGAACTCTTCCATCAGGTAGCGGCCGGACGGCTGCAGGTCGACGATGGTCGGGGTGCCCTTGCCGACGGCGGTCCAGTCTTCCAGTTCCAGCGGCACGCCCATGCGGCCGGCGATGGCTTTCAGGTGGATCACGGCATTGGTCGAGCCGCCGATCGCGGCGTTCGTGCGGATCGCGTTCTCGAAGTTCTCGCGCTTGAGGATCTTCGACAGCTTCAGGTCTTCGTTGACCATCTCGACGATGCGCATGCCCGACATGTGCGCCAGCACGTAGCGGCGCGCATCCACGGCGGGGATCGCGGCATTGTGCGGCAGCGAGACGCCGAGCGATTCGGCCATGCAGGCCATCGTCGACGCAGTGCCCATCGTGTTGCAGGTGCCGGCCGAGCGCGCATGGCCGGCTTCGGCGGCGAGGAAGTCGTGCATCGAGATCTGGCCGCCCTTGGCCTGCTCGTGCAGTTTCCAGACGGCGGTGCCGGAGCCGATGTCCTGTCCGTTCAGCTTACCGTTCAGCATCGGGCCGCCGGTGACGACGATGGCTGGAATGTCGACGCTCGCGGCGCCCATCAGCAGGGCCGGCGTGGTCTTGTCGCAGCCGACCAGCAGGACGACGCCGTCCATCGGGTTGCCGCGAATCGATTCTTCGACGTCCATGCTGGCCAGGTTACGGGTCAGCATGGCGGTCGGGCGCAGGTTCGACTCGCCGTTCGAGAAGACGGGGAATTCGACCGGGAAGCCGCCCGCCTCCAGGATGCCGCGTTTGACGTGCTCGGCCAGCTTGCGGAAATGGGCGTTGCAGGGCGTGAGTTCGGACCAGGTGTTGCAGATGCCGATGATCGGCTTGCCCTGGAATTCATGATCGGGGATACCCTGGTTCTTCATCCAGCTCCGGTACATGAAGCCGTTCTTGTCCTGGGTACCGAACCACGCTGCGGAACGCAGGGTGGGCTTCTTTTTTGTCTCGGACATTCTTCCTCCGTCGTTTTTGTAATCTGAGCGACCCTTGTCGTCGTCCAGCTCAGCGATGAAGGAAGTCTAAAGGCCGCTAAGATAACTTTCCAATCAATTTTTAGCAGCAATCGATATCGTTATCGACATCGCTGTTACCGCTATCGGCGCCGACCAGCGAATTTAACCTCTGCCAAGCCCTTAATTGTTAGCAATTTTGCAAACACACCGCCCGATTTTGGTGCATCCGCCAGTTGGCCGGCGCGCAGGCCGACTGTTGCGGAAGTGACATACAACATGTCCAGGCCGGGGCCGCCGAACGCCGGGCAGGTCGGCTGCGGCGCCGGCAGCGTCAATACGCGGTCGACGGTGCCGTCCGGGGCGAAGCGCACGACCTGCCCCGCGCCCCAGCGCGTGCTCCACAAATAGCCGTCCGCATCGATCGTCGAGCCGTCCGGATCGCCCGGGGCCCCGTCGGCCGCCGCGAATTCGCGCAGGTTAGCCACTGCGCCGGTGTCCGGGTCGTAGTCGCAGCAACGGATCTCGCGCGTGCCGGAGTCCGCGTAATACATCGTGCGGCCGTCCGGGCTGAAGCAGATGCTGTTGGCGATGGCGACGCCGCCCAGCGGCAGGCGCTCCAGCGACAGGTCGTGGTTCAGCCGGTAGAAGCCGCCGATGGGATTCTTCGGGTTCTCGGCCTGGTTGAACACGCCGAACACGAAGCGGCCCTGGCGGTCGGTGCGGCCGTCGTTGAGACGCGTGGTGGGCAGTTCTGCCTCGACGTCGCAGATGCGGTCGAGGTCTCCGCTGGCGAGATCGAAGAACGCGAGGCCGGAGGCGAGGCCCAGCAGCAGGCGGCCGTCGTCGTGCGTCAGCGCCATCGAGCACAGGCGCTCGGGCAGCGGCCAGCGCTGCAACGCGCCTGTCGCGGGGGCGTGCGACCACAGTTCGCTGCTTTCGATATCGGTCCAGAACAGGCGCGCGCCCTTGTCGTCCCAGATGATGCCCTCGCCGAGTACATTTCGGCCATCCACCGCCAGTTCCATCATGTAGCGTCTCTCCTGATTGACTTATTGCGCCACCGAGAAGCGGAAGCGCGATTCCGTTTCATAGACCTCGCCCGGACGCAGGATCGTGTTCGGGTACGTCGGCTGGTTCGGCGAATCCGGGTAGTGTTCCGGCTCGATGCAGAAGCCGCTGCGGAAAATCCAGGGATGGCCCTTGCCGCTCAGCGAGCCGTCGAGGAAGTTACCGCTGTAGAACTGCACGCCCGGTTCCTGCGTGAACAGTTCGAGCACGCGGCCCGTCGTGGGCTCGAACACGTGGACGGCGCGCTTCAGGCCCTTGTCGCCCAGGTGCTTGTTCAGCACCCAGCAATGGTCGTAGCCGGTGCCGTGGCGCAGTTGCTTGTCCGGTTGCGTGATGCGCTCGCCGATCGCGCGCGGCTTGCGGAAATCGAACGGCGTGCCCGTCACGGGGGCCAGTTCGCCGAACGGGATGGATTCCGCATCGATGGGCACGAATTTATCCGCGTCGATCGTGATCTCGTGGGCGAGGATGTCGCCCTGCCCTGCTCCGGCCAGGTTGAAATAGCTGTGCTGGGTGAGGTTGACGGGGGTCGGCTGGTCGGTGACGGCGTGGAAGCGCACGACGATCTCGTTGTCGTCGGTCAGCACATACGTGGCGGTGGCGTCGAGGTTGCCGGGATAGCCCTGCTCGCCGTCCGGGCTGTGGTAGCGCAGGACGAGGCTGTCGCCTTCGGCAGCGGCCGTCCACAGCACCTTGTCGTAGCCCGGGTCGCCGCCATGCAGGTGGTTGTTGCCGTTGTTGGTCGTCAGCTGGACCTCCTTGCCGTCGAGCGTGAAGCGGCCCTTGCCGATGCGGTTGCCGTAGCGGCCGATCAGCGCGCCGAAATACGGGCTGTCCTTGACATAGGGCCCGAGCGTTTCGAAGCCGAGCGCGACGTCGGCAAAGACGCCATCGCGGTCCGGGACGTGGATCTCGGTGATGATGCCGCCGAAGTCCAGCACCTTGACGACCATGCCGTTATTGTTCTTGAGCGTGTACTGGTTGACTTGCCGACCGTCGGGCAAGGTCCCGAACGGCGCTTGGGTAATTCCGTTTTGCACGTTGTTATTCCTCAGAGGGTAGATGGCCGCCCGAATACCGGCATGCCGTTCTCGTCCCAACGCAGCGGTTTGACGAAGGTATGGCGGTCCGGGTTCCACAACGGATCGCCGACGATTTCCGTATAAGTGCGCGCGTGGTAGACGAGCATGACGGTGTCGCCATCTTCAGCATAGGTAAAGCTGTTGTGGCCGGGTCCGTAGATGCCGTGATCGTAGCATGTACGGAACACGGGCTCGCGCGACTTTGTCCATACGGCCGGATCGAGCAGGTCCGCATTCTCGTCGGCCCACAGCAGGCCCATCGCGTAATTCTCGTCGGTGGCGCTGGCGGAATACGAGATGAAGATCTTGCCGTTGCGGCGCAGGACGGACGGGCCTTCGTTGACCCAGAAGCCGCGGATCTCCCAATCGTGTTCGGGCTTCGACAGCAGCACGGGCTTGCCTTCGATCTGCCACGGCGTCTTCATCTTCGCGATGTACAGGTTCGAATTGCCTTCGATCTCCTTGTCCTTCTGCGCCCACAGGTAGTACAGCTGGCCGTTGTGGTTGAACGTGGTCGCGTCCAGGCAGAACGTGTCGATGCCCGTGTCGACCTGGCCCATGAATTCCCACGTGCCTTCGAGCGGATTCGCGTTGGTATTGCGGATCGCGTACATGCGGTGCTGGAACAGCTTGTACTTGATCTCGCGGCTCGGCGCGGCGGCGAAATAGACGTACCACGCGCCCATGTTGAAGTGCAGTTCGGGCGCCCAGATCAGCTCGCTGTACGGGCCCGTGTCCGGCTTGATCCACGCGTCGACGGTGGGCGCGGCGGCCAGTTCCGCGATCGTCTTCGCGCGGCGCAGCTCGATGCGGTCGTATTGCGGGACCGAGGCGGTGAAGTAGTAATAGCCGTCCGTGTGCTTGTAGATGTACGGGTCGGCGCGTTGTTCGATGAGGGGTTTCAGTACGGTGTCTTGCATGATGTTTTCTCAGAGTTTGCTTCAAGACCGTCGTTCCCGCAAAGGAGGGAACCCAAGTTTTGCGGCCTGGCCGAGGAACTTGGGTCCCTGCCTGCGCAGGGACGACGTCGGTTAAGTCGCCTGGCTCGCCCGCAAATCTTCCTTGACGGTAGAGTAATACTCATCGCTGATACGGTACTTGAACATCAGCGCGCCCATCAGAAAATGGAAGAAGCCGGGAATGACGGACAGCATCAGCGCGATGCCTTGCAGCGCCAGCGCGCTCTGTTCCTGGTTCGGCTGGTAATGGAAATAGTTCAGCAGCAGGCCCACCATGCCGCCCGCGAGTCCCATGCCCGCCTTCTGCGCGACCGAGATGCCGCCGAACGCGAAGCCCGATACGCGCTTGCCCGTTTTCACTTGACCATAGTCGATGGTCTCAGCGATCGCGGACCAGAACACCGGCGCGTGCAGGTCGACGACGAGCGACAGCAGGAAGTACAGGAAGAAAGCCAGCGCCGTGTCGCCCGGCTTGACCAGGAAATAGATCATCACGGACAGCACCGCCACCATCAGCTGCGTGTAGCGGAACAGTTTGACCTTGCAATAGAACTTGGTCACCCACGTCGACACGACCATCGCGATGATCGCTGCCGCGACGCCCGTCGACAGGAAGGCGGACACGGTCTCCGTGTCGCCGTGCAGATAATACTTGGCGTAATAGATCGCGACGGAGCCGCGGATCACGTAGCCGATGGTGCCCGTCACGCAGACCGCGCACAGGATCAGCCACTGATCGTTCCGGGCCAGCACCGCGATCTGTTCCAGCAGCGGCTGGCGCTTCGTTTTATAGACGACGCGTTCGGTCGTCGTGAAGAACGTGAACAGGAACAGCACGACGCCCAGCACCGCCATCAGGGCCATCGCCGCCTGGTAGCCGGCGGCCTGGTTGCCGTGGCCCCAGCGCTGCGCGAGGATCGGCACGACGATCGTGACCATGAACGCGCCGACCTTCGCGAGGAACAGCCGGTAGCCGTTGGCCGACAGGCGCTCCTGCGGGTCGCTCGTCAGGCCGCTGATCAGCGAGATGTACGGCACGCCCACGCCCGACGTCATCAGCGTCATGATGACGTAGGTGGAATAGGCCCACACGAGCTTGGCGTCGTAATTCCAGTCCGGCGTGCTGAACACGGCGTACACGGACAGGCCGTACGGGATCGCGAGGAACAGGAAATACGGCCGATAGCGGCCCCAGCGGGACAGGAAACTGTCCGTCATCTGGCCGACGACCAGGTCGGACATCGCGCCCACGATCTTGACGAGCACGAACAGCAGCGCGAGGTCGGTCGTCTTGAGTCCATAGACGTCCGTGTAGAAGAAAGTGATGATCAGCATCATCGATGAGATCACCACGTTGAGCGCCATGTCGCCGGCGCCGAAGCCGACTTTTTCGAGCGTGGAGAGTTTCTGGGTGTGCATACGGACCTCTTTCCAAACGACGAAGGTGCTACCCGGATTCGTTCCGCGCAGCACCCTGATTATTGCCTAGTGATTAGAAACCTGAATCAGTGTTTCCAACGGAGGGCAAAGCCCACGATTCTGTCGTAACGGCCCGATGCAAAGGTGCGGGCGGCGGGCGCGAAACGGCCCGATGCGGAGGGTTCCATATCGTCTCCAATTTCCATATAAGTATTGTTATGTTTTCGAAGCCCTGAACGGCTTCTGAACTGGCATGCTCATCGGTAATGTTAGGCGCAACATCGAGAACGATCCAATCAATTTTTCCGCAACTTCGATATCGTTTTTTATATGTGTAGGCGCGGATCGGGCAGTATGACAACGATTTCACGTGGCACAATGCGAGGTATCCTCACTTTTGACAATTTCATGCAGGCGACCTTTTCCACGTTCCGCGACCTCATCCTGGACACCGATCCCGACCTCGCGACCACGCCCGCCCAGATCCCGGCCGGCTTCCTGCTGGCGCGCGCGGGCACCATCAGCGCGCACTACATCCCGTTCGATTACGTGAACCACGGGGCGCGGCTCGTCCTTGTCGGCATCTCGCCCGGCTTCGTGCAATGGAAGAACGCCGTGCGCGAGGCGCGGCGCCTGCTGGCGCAAGGTGCCGCGCAGGACGAGGTGCTGAAGGCGGCCAAGTACACCGGCGCGTTTTCCGGGGCGATCCGGCCGAACCTCGTCGCCCTGCTCGACCACGTGGGCCTGCAGCGCTGGCTCGGCATCGCCAGTTGCGCGTCGCTGTTCGGCGCGCACGCGCACCTGATGCACGTGACGGCCGTGCTGCGCCACCCCGTGTTCGTCAAGGACAAGAACTACAACGGCGCGGCGCCGAACATGCTGACGACGCCGCTGCTGCAGGCCCAGCTGCTCGACTATTTCGCGGCCGAAGCGGCGTCGCTGCCCGATGCGGTGTACGTGCCGCTGGGCCCGAAAGTCGGCCTCGCGCTCGACTGGCTCGCGGCGCGCGGCGTGCTGGATGCGGACCGGATCCTGCACGGCATCCCGCACCCGTCCGGCGCCAACGCCGAGCGCATCGCGTACTTCCTCGGCCGCAAGGACAAGGCCGCGCTGTCGCGCCAGACGAACGGCGCGCAGATCGATGCGGACCGGCTGGCGCTACGGGCGAAAATGGCGGCGCTTGGCGTGGATTGAACCGGTCCCATCCCATAGGCAACAACCTGCGGACGCCGCTGTCTTTCGTGCTGCATGCCGGCCTCAGGCGGCGTTACACTGGTAACGTCCAGCGCCAAGGTAGACGATCATGCAGAATTGTTCTCCCGAAGAAGTCCGCTCCCTCCTCGACAAGATCGAACAGTTGCCGGTGCCGTTCTTCAAGCGACTGATCGAGGCGAGCAACACGGGCATCATCATTTCCGACGCGAGCCTGCCGGACAATCCCATCGCCTACGTCAACCCCGCGTTCGAACGGATGACGGGTTACGCGCTGTACGAAGTCGTCGGCCGCAACTGCCGCTTCCTGCAGCGCGACGACCGCGACCAGCCCGAGATCGCGCTGATCCGCCACTGCGTCGAGCGCGCCGAGATCTGCACCGCGCTGCTGCGCAACTACCGCAAGGACGGCACCCCGTTCTGGTGCCGCATGCACCTGTTTCCCGTGCGCGAGAACGGGGACACGCCCACCCACTTCGTCGCCTTCCTGCAGGACGTGACGGAAGTCGTCGAAGCCGAGCAGGCCGCCGTGCAGGCGCGCGAACGCCTGAGCACCGTCCTGGAGAGCATCTCCGACGGCTGCGTGTCGCTCGACCGCGAGTGGCGCTTCACGTACGTCAACGCGCGCGGCGCGGCCTGGATCGACCGTCGCCCGGAAGACCTGGTCGGCAAGAACATGTGGACTGAGTTCCCGGAAGCCGTCGGCGGCCCGTTCTACGACGCCTACCAGCACGCGATGCACGACCGCGAAGTCGCCCGTTGCGAGAACTTCTACGCGCCGCTGGGCATCTGGCTCGAATTGCGCGTGTACCCGTCGCGCGAAGGCGTCACCGCGTTCTTCGCCGACGTCACCGAGCGCAAGGAAGCGGAGACGCGGCTGCTGCACCTGGCCACGCACGACAGCCTGACGGGCCTGCACAACCGCCTCAGTTGCCTGCGCGCGCTCGACGAGGCGCTGGCACGTTCGGTCGAGGACGAGCGCCCGGTCGGCGTCCTGTTCGTCGACCTCGACCACTTCAAGGAAGTCAACGACGCCCATGGCCACCGCGCGGGCGACATGGCCTTGCAGGAAATCGGACGGCGCCTGGGCAGCCTCGCCGGCGCCGGCATCACGGTCGCGCGCATCAGCGGCGACGAGTTCGTGGTCGTCCTCGAAGGCATGAACGCCGATGGCGCGAAGGGTGTGGCCGCGGCCGTGCTGCAGCACCTCGCGACGCCCATCGCCGTCGACGGCCATTACGTGACGGTGGGCGGCAGCATCGGCATCGCGATCGGCAACGGCCGCGAGTATTCGGCCGACGAGCTGCTCAACAACGCGGACGCCGCGATGTACGAGGCCAAGGACAATGGCCGCCACACATACGCCATCTTCTCGACGGCCGCGCGCCACCTGCTCAAGCAGCGCCTGGAACTGCGCCAGGACGTGTTCTCCGCCCTCGAACGCCGCCAGTTCGTGCTGTTCTACCAGCCGCAGGTGAGCGCCGTGAACGGCGCCGTCGTCGGTGCGGAGGCGCTGCTGCGCTGGCAACATCCGCGCCTCGGGCTGCTCGCCCCCGACCTGTTCCTGCCGATGCTGGAAGGCTCGCCCGCCATCACGGCCGTCGGCGCCTGGGTGTGCGAAGAAGCGTGCCGCCAGGCGCGCGAATGGGAATTGCTGGGCTACCGGCTGCGCATGGCGGTGAACGTCTCGCCGCGCCAGCTGACGGACGAAAACCTGCCGCCGCTGCTGAAGAACCTCGTCAACCGCTACGACCTGGACCCCGAGTGCATCAAGCTGGAAGTCACCGAGAGCATGCTGATGCAGGACATCGACAAGGCGGCGGCGGTGCTGCGCTCACTGCAGCGCGACGGTTTCCGCATCGCGCTCGACGACTTCGGCACCGGCTATTCGAACCTGTCGTACCTGCGCACCTTGCCGATCACCGCGATCAAGATCGACCGCTCGTTCGTGCGCGAGATCGAGCAGGACCGGCGCTGCCTGGACATCGTCAACGGTGTCATCGCCTTCGCCAAGTCGCTCAAGCTGGACGTGATCTGCGAGGGGATCGAGACGGAGCTGCAGAAGGAAGCGATCCGCTCGACCGGATGCGACGTGTTGCAGGGCTATTTGATCGGCAAGCCGATGCGGTCGGACGATTTCCGGGCGCTGCTGCTGGCGCAGACCGCGGCGCCAAACCAGGCCGGTCCAGGATGTAAGCCCTAGGACCATGAAAAAGGGCGTTGCGGGTATGAACCGAGCAACGCCCTGTCCGGCTGGCGGGGTCGTTCGACCCCAGGGTCTTACAACTTCCAGCGCAGGCCAACCGCGACCGAACGTCCAATCTGGAGCGTACCGAAATTGGTCAGCTGCGCGTTACCCGCGGTACCGAAGTGGTAATAGGCCTGCTGCACTTCGTTGGTCAGGTTGACACCACTGATGTCGAGCGTCGTGTTGTCGTTGATCTTGTAGGAGATCTGCATGTCCACGCTCTTCTCCGGATGACGCCAGATACCGATCGGATTGGCAAACAACGCGGCTTCGTTGCTGGCCAGGAAGCCGGAGCGCCAGACCTGCGACAGGCGCGCGCTGACCGGGCCTTTTTCGTACGCCAGCGTGGCGTTGTAGGACTTGTTGGACACGCCGAAGAACGGTGTCTCGAGCTGCGAGACGATGTCGCCGGCATCATTAACCTCGGGCACGTTCTGCGACGAGGTGAGGCGCGTATAGCTGGCCTGGATGCCGAAGCCGTCCAGCGCGCTCGGCAGCCACTTCGGGAAGTAGATCAAGCCGAGTTCGGCGCCCTTCATGGTGCCGTTCGAGGCGTTGGTCGGCGAGTTGATGACGTAGTCATAGCCGTTCGTATGGTCGCCACCCGAGGTCGAGTTGCGGAACGGATCGTTCGCCGGATCGACGTGGACCTTGCGACGCAGGGGCACGACCAGGCCGTCGATCTTGCGCTTGAACAGCGTGCCGTAGAGTGCACTGTCCTTCTGGAAATACCACTCAGCCGTCAGGTCGAGGTTCTTGGACTGCGTCGGTTTCAGGTCGGGATTGCCGCCGCTGCCCGAGCCGTAACCCACCTTCGACACGTCGTCGGCGAGTTGATAGACAGGATTCAAATCACCGAAGCCCGGGCGGCGCAGGGTTTCGCCATAGTTGAAGCGCAGCACGACGTCCTTGGTCGGATCGTAAATCAGGGTCATGCTCGGCAGCAGCTTGCTGGTCGACTTGCTGGCGCCGGTCGCGGTGACCGCCTTCGTGGTGGGATCGACCTTGTAGAAGCTCATGTCGGTCTTGACCTTGACGTAGCGCACGCCGAAATTGCCGCGCAGGCGATGGCCGAACAGGTCGTTCTGGGTATTCCCCATCAGGAAGAGGTTGGTCGTCTTTTCATCGACATCGAACGTCTTCTGCAGGCGCAGCTGGTCCGTCGTCTGGAAGTTCGCATCGACCGAGTTGTAGAGCTTGCGCCAGTCATCGATATGATCGCGGATGTAGTAGGCATTGGGCTCCACCCACGAGCGCGGAACGTCCGAGATCGCCGTACCGAAGCTCGAGTTGACGATGGAATACTCCGGCCCCAGCGAGGCGAGGTTGCGGTTCAAGGCGGCCGATTGCGTCCGGTTGGCTTCCGACGCCTTGCGGTCGTCGAAGCGTGCACCGAACTGGATCGTCTGCAGCGCGCCCCAGTCGGCATCGAAGACGCCCGCCAGGCTGGCCGTCGCGGCGCTGCCCTTGTTGCGGTTGGCGTTATCGAAGAACTGCGCGACATTCCACTTGCTCGGGTCGGTCAGGTCGGCATCGTTGTTGAAATGGAACGCCGTGTTGTTGTTGCCGTCATTGAACTTGACGTTGATGGACGGTGCGACCCGATCGATCCGGGTGGCCGTGAATTCCGAGTGATACGTACTCGTCTGGTATGACACGTCACCTTCCAGCTTCAGGCGGTCGCCAAGGTCCCATTTGCCGTTCAGGGCATACACGTAGGAATCGGTTGCCGAGGTGGTGTAGTCGCCGCTGTTGAAGCCATAGACGTTGTTGACCGTACGGCTCTGGATGATGTTGGTTCCCGGGAACGTCGTGATCGAGCCCGCAGGATTGCTGCCGAGATCACCCCACCAGTCGACAAAGCTGAACAGCAACTTGTTGAAGGCCTTGTTACGATAACCGTTGTACATCGATTCGAAGGTGTAGACCGAATCGCTGTTCGGTTTCCACTGCAAGGCGATATTGGCCGAAGGACGTTCCCGCTCGCCCTGAAGGTCGCTCTGGAAAACGGCGTCGCGCGACAGGTAGTACGGATACGCCTTGCCGTTGAAATCCAGCGTCGAACCCGCCGCGGTCGGCAAACCGGTACGCGTACCGGGCGTCCAGACACTGTTGTCGAAGATGCGCTGCAAGGGCGTATAACCTGCGGGATCTTCTGCGGCATTGGGGCTGGCGAACGGTACCATCGCACCCGGCGTCACGCTTTCATTGCGGTATTTCGTCTTGGTATCCGACAGATTGACCAGGGCACCGAATTCGCCGTAGCCGGTTTGCCAGCGGTTGCTCAACATGCCGCTGAGCTGCGGGTTCCCCTTTTTCGCGGGATCGAGATAGGTTTCACGCGCCGACAGCGAAATTTTCGAACCCTTGAAATCGAACGGCCGCAGCGACTTGACGTCGACCTGGCCGGCGATCCCGGTTTCCAGCTGGCTGGCGTCGCGCGTCTTGTAGACGTCGATCTGGCGCACCAGGGTCGACGGAATGTCCTGCAGCGCGACCTGCGTGCCGGAGGCGGTAAAAATGGTGCGGCCGTTCCAGGTGGTCTGCACGTCGGGCATGCCGCGGATGGACAGGGTGCCGACTTCGCCGCCGGCGCGGTCGGTGACCTGAATGCCCGTCACGCGCTGCAGCGCTTCGACGACATTGTTATCTGGCAGCTTGCCGATGTCGTCGGCAACGACCGATTCCACGACCTGGTCGTTGGTGCGCTTGATCGCCAGGCTCTTGATCAGCGAGGCCTTGACGCCGGTGACCACCACGGTCTCGACCGGCTCTGTCTTTTCGGGGGCCGCTTGCGCCCATACCGAGGCGCTGGTGAGCAGGCCGGCGCCCATCAACGCAGTCACGGACACCTTCAGGGCCAAAGGACGTGCAGATAATTGCGATTTCATACGTCTCCTGTGTTTCTAGTTATAGAAATATTGACTTCTCAACTGGCATGTTTTGAATGTTAGAGACCCGGCAATGATCGATCCAATGATTTTTTCTGGCTTTCCCATATCGGTTTTGATATCAAACCAAACTTAGTGACAACAAATTGGGACTCGATTTTGCGCGCGATCAAATGGCGCAGAAAGCTGTTTCCCATAGGGAAAACGTAGTGGAATGGGCGGGAAAGCGGAGACGATCAGCCGTACATGCGGGGGCGATCACGAGGCGGCACAGGAAATGCCGCCATCAGGAAAGGACAGGTCAGAACGTAGCGGATCAGCAACAAAGATGTTCTTGCGGATCCGTGAAGCAAGTCAAATCAACTCGTGCGGCCGGGCCGTCCAGGCCGCGCCGGCGGTCTTTTCCACCTGCCGCTTGAACGCATGCAGGCTCACCACCATCAGCACGATCGGCACGAGCGTCAGGTAGAACGCGAAGTGCCCGTTCACGTGCCCGAACACATACCCCGTGATCAGCGACCCCGTGGTGCCGCCGAGGGCCGAGAAAATCACGAGCAGGCCCGTCATCGGTGCGTGCTGGTGGCGCGGCAGGGAACTCAGCATCACGGAATTGATGCCCGGGTAGATCGGCGCCATGAACAGGCCGATGAGCGGGAACAGGAAAGCGGCGACAGGTGCCGTCGACCACGTCACGTTCGGATCGTGATTGACGCCGTGCGTGAGCGGCAGCGTAAGAAGAACCGTCGCGCCCATCGCCAGCATGCACGCGGTCAGCACGGGATACCAGTTCAGGCGGCGCATCACGACGCCGGCCAGCAGGCGTCCCACCGCGAGGCAGCCCGCGAAGATGCTCGTCACCTGCACGCTCATCGTGGCGGGCAGCATCAGGATCTCGTTGTTGAACGTGGGGAGCCAGGAACCGATCGCCTGCTCGACGAGGACGGACAGGAACGCCGTCAGCACGAACACGTACACGAGCGGCCGCACGAACAGGCGCAGCATCTGCAGGAAGTCGGCCGCCGGCCCGCGGCTGTCCGGCGGCGCGGCGCCGACTTCGTCGAAGGTCGTCGCCAGCACGAGCGCAAACGTGGCCGCGCACAGGACGGACAACAGCCAGTAGACGTTCAGCCAGCTCGTCGACGCGGGATGCTCGGCATCGATGAAGAAGCCGAAGATCCAGTACGCCGACAGCACGCCGACCATGAAGAAGCCCTCCAGCATGTTCGTGATGCCCGCATGGTGCTTGCGGTCGCGCGCGACGAGGCCAATGGTCGAGTACACGGACACCTTCACCAGCGCGAATGCGACGCCCACGCACAGGAACAGCAGTTTCGCCGTCGCGAAGGCCGGGATCAGCGGCATCGCGAGCGTGGCGGCGGCGACGATCGCCAGCGCCACCAGCATCGCCTTCTTGTAGCCGAAGCGCGGCAGGATCGACGCGACGAAGAACGACACGATCGCGATCGGCAGGTCCTTGAACCCTTCCAGCACGCTCGCCGCGCCCTTGTCGACGCCGTAGGTGTGAATGACCTGCAGGATCACCGTCCCCACGCTGTTGAGCAGGATGGCGAACACGAAATAAATCATGAACAGGGCGAGCAGGATGCGTCGTTGGTTCATGTTGTCTCCAGTTTTATAGTGGTTTTTTTAGTAGTCCTGCAGCCGGAACGCTTCCATCGACGGTATCACACGGTCGGCGCGATGCAGCACGTCCGGACTGCCGACACCGACGGCGAACATGCCCGCATCCTTGATCGACGCGACGCCCGCCGCGGCATCTTCCACGCCGAGGCAATCCCCGGGATCGACGCCCAGGTGCGCGGCCGCGGTGAGGAAAATCTCGGGATCGGGCTTGCCGTTGACGATGGTCGCGGCGTCGACGACGTCGTCGAAGCGGTCGCGGATGCCCAGGCGGTCCAGCACCGTGAACGCGTTGCGGCTGACCGACGCGAGGCCGATATGGAGTCCGGCCGCGCGCACCTCTTCCAGCGCGCGCAGGGCGCCCGGCAGCAAATCGTCCGGGGTCATCGTCGCGATCAGTTCCTGGTAATGCGTGTTCTTCGCATCGGCCAGCGCGCGCTTGTCCTCGGGCGTGTACGTGCGCGGTGCGCGCGCGAGGATCAGGTCCAGGGACCCCATGCGGTCGACGCCCTTCAGTTGTTCGTTGAACGCTTCGTCGAAGGGCGCATCGACGCTGTCCGCGAGGCGCTTCCACGCCAGGTAGTGGTAGTGCGCCGTGTCGGTGATGACGCCGTCGAGGTCGAAGATGACGGCTTTGAATCGTGAAGTCATTGTGGGTTCTCCATGCGGATGTGGGCGCGCTGCGCGTCCAGGGCGATCGTGGTGCCGGCGTGCGCGAAGGTGAGGCTGGCGCCGCGCAGCAGGCGGTAGTCGGTGCCGGTGCCGTCGACCGCGACTTCCAGCAGCGCACCGCGCACCTGCGCCTTGAAGCGGTAGCCCGTCCACCGGTCGGGAAGCGTCGGCGCGAAGCGCAGGCCCGCGTCGTCGAGACGCATGCCGGCGAAGCCGTAGGCGACGCCGAGCCACGTGCCGGCCATCGCGGCCGTGTGTACGCCGTACTGCGTGTTCGCGTGCGTGTTGTCGAGGTCCAGGCGCGCCGTCTCCATGAAGTAGCCGTACGCCTTGTCGCGGTAGCCGATCTCGCTCGCGACGATGCTGAAGATGCACGAGGACAGCGAGGAATCGTGCGTCGTCACGCCCTCATAGAAATCGAAGTCGCGGCGCTTGTCGTCGAGCGAGAACTGGTTCGACAGCAGCAGCAGCGCCAGCACGACGTCGGCCTGCTTGCACACTTGGTGGCGATAAATCACCAGCGGGTGGTAGTGCAGCAGCAACGGGTAATTCTCCTTCGGCGTGTTCGCGAAATCCCACGGTTTCTTGGACAGGAAGCTGTCGTCCTGCTCGTGGATGCCGAGCGCGTCGTCGTACGGCAGGCGCATCGCGGCGCTGGCCGCGCGCCAAGCCTGGATCTCGGCGTCCTCGAGGCCGATGGCGTGCGCCACGCGCGCGTAGTCGGCTGGACGCTCGGCACGCAGGCGCTCGGCGACGTCCGCCGCGAACGTCATGTGCATGCGCGCCATTGCGTTCGTGTAGTAGTTGTTGTTGACGATGGCCGTGTATTCGTCCGGTCCCGTCACCGCGTTGATGCAGAAGCGGTGCGCGCGGTCGTAGCTGCCGATGCCCGTCCAGATGCGCGCCGTTTCCAGCACGATCTCGGCGCCCTGCTCCGCCATGAAGTCGAAGTCGCCGGTCGCCAGCAGGTATAAACGGATCGAGTACGCGACGTCCGCGTTGATGTGGTATTGCGCCGTCCCGGCCGGGAAGTAGGCCGAGCATTCCTCGCCCGCGATCGTGCGCCACGGGTACAGCGCGCCTTTCGCATGCGCCATCTGGCGGGCGCGCTCGCGTGCCTTCGGCAGGCCGTTGTAGCGGTACTGCAGCAGCGCGCGCGCGATCTCGGGACGCGAGTACAGGAAGAACGGGAAGACATAGATTTCCGTGTCCCAGAAATAGTGGCCTTCGTAGCCTTCGCCGGTCACGCCCTTGGCCGCGATATTCGTCTTGCCGTCGCGGCCGACCGATTGCAGCAGGTGGAACTGGTTGAAGTGCACGCCCTGCTGCAGGGCGTCGTCGCCGGCGATGGCCACGTCGGCGTCTTCCCAGAAGCGCGCGAGGTACCCGGCCTGTTCGCGCGCCAGCGCATCGAAGCCGGCGGCGCGGGCCTGCGCCAGCTCGGCGCGCGCGTGCGGGCCGACGGCGTCGGCCGCCATGTCGCGCGAGCTCGCGTAGGCGACGTATTTGTGCACGGTGAACGTGGCGCCCTGCGCGACATCGGCATCGAACGCGTGGCCCAGTCCGACCTGCTCGACGCGGGCGGCGCTGGACGGCACGGCATCCGTCGCCGTGGCCAGCGTAAAACCGCTGTGGCGCGTGCGCTGCAGCAGCAGCACGTCGTGTGCGCCGGGCTCGCTGCCCACCTTGCGCTGCGTCTCGATCAGCGACGCCCCCGTCAGCGCGGAACCGACGCGCGGGTCGTCGCCGGCCTGCAGGTTCGTCACGTCCGCATCGATGTCGGCGACGATGCGCACGGCGCCCGAGAAATTCAGTGGCGTGACGGCGTATTCGATCGCGGCGACGTGCTTGCGGCCGAGGGACACGAGACGGCGGCTGGCGATGCGCACGCGCTTGCCGCTGGCGGTCTCCCATTCGACCGTGCGCTCGAGCAGGCCGGTGCGGAAGTCGAGCGTACGTTCCCACGCGAGCACGTTGCAGGCGTCCAGCGCAAAGCGTTCGCCATCGATGACGGCCGCGATGCGCTTGGCGTTCGGCACGTTCAGCATGAATTCGTTGATGCGGGCGAGGCCGTAGGCGTTTTCCGGATAGCGGATCGCTTCGGTGTCGTGGAAGCCGTTCAGGTACGTGCCTTCCAGGGTGTCGCCCGCGCCGCCGACGGTGCCCTCGTCCGGCGTGCCGCGCATGCCGATCCAGCCATTCCCCAGGGTGAACAGGGTCTCGTGCAGGAAGGCGCGCGAAGACTCCAGCGTATCTTCGCGGATGCGCCACGGCTCGGCCGCCAGTCCGCTATTGTTATCGATGTCATTAGTGTTATCGATGTCATCTTTCACTTCAGTTTCCTCGTCTCGTGCGCGGAGCGCGTTCTTCAAGCTTATGGGTGATGTAGCGTGATCAGGTGTGGCGTACGATCAGCGTGGTCGGCAGCATTTCCGATTGCGCCGGCCGGCCTTCGATCATGGCCAGCATTTTTTTCGCGAGCAGCACGCCGCCGTCGCGCAGGTATTGGTGGACGCTCGTGAGCGGCGGCACGAAGCTGGCGGCGCCCGGCGTGTCGTCGTAGCCGATCACGGAAATATCGTCGGGCACGCGCAGGCCCGCTTCCGTCAGCGCGCGGATGGCGCCCATCGCCAGCAGGTCGCTGGCGGCGAACAGGCCGTCGATGCTGTGGCCGTTCTTCTTTTTCAGGATCGACGTCACGCAGTCGAAGCCCGCTTCGAACGTGAACGCCTTCGGACGCAGGATGTGCACGGTGGCGCGGCCGGACAGCGCGTCGATGAAGCCGGCGCAGCGTTCCTGCACCTCGGCGTGGTCGACGTCGCCGACGAAGATCAGCTTGCGCCGGCCCTGTTCCAGGAAGCGCTCGGCGACGCTGGCGCCGCCCTTGCGGTTGTCGGATCCGACGACCGTGTACGTGGCGCCCTCTTCCGGCGCGCCCCATACGACGAGCGGCAGCGTGGTCTGCTGCAAGGCCTTCACCGCCTCGCCGTGCGAGCCCTGGCCCAGCAGGATCAGGCCGTCGGCGCCCTGTACCGGGGCCGTGTCGAGCAGCTGCTTGGACGTGAGCACGACGCTGTAGCCGGCGGTGGTGAGTTCCTGGGTGATGCCGCCCAGGAGTTCGAGCGGATACGGGTCGGACATCGGCCGGCCCTTCACGGGCGTCATCTCGACGACGACGGCGACGGAATACGACCGGCGCATGCGCAGGTTGCGGGCGCTGATGTTGAAGCGGTAGCCCTGCTCCTGCGCGATCTTGCGGATCTTTTCCCGCGTGTTTTCCGTCACGAGCGGACTGTCGCGCAATGCCCGCGACACCGTGATCGTGGAGACCCCGGCGATCTTCGCCAGGTCTTCCATCGTCACGGCGGTATCGCCGGGCTGGTTTTTTTTCGCTTGCGCCATGTCGTTCGTGAGCAATAGGTCGTGAGAAATAAGCTTGGGGTAGCGGTAACAGATTACTTGAGCGGGATGGATTATGACAGATTTTTTTGTCGTGTCGACAAAAAATGACATCGATAGCATTTCGATTGACATCGATGTCAATCCGATGTTTCAATTGCCGCAGTTTCCTTGTCGAACCATCAATCGCCAGGAAAACCGGGGAGGAGACGCCCCGCAGCCGGTTCCCAATCACAAGAGAGCACAACATGAAAAACACCATGCAGTTCCCGCAACGGTCGGCAGTTGCCCTCGCTGTCCTCGCCCTCGTTGCCCAGTCCCAGGCGGTCGCTCAGGACAATGTCCAGAAAGAAATCCAGCAAGTCGTCGTGACCGGTACGGCATCGGCCTCCGGCACGCGCAAGATCGACACGAGCTTCTCGATCACGACCGCGACCGAAGAACAACTGAAGCAGGCCGCGCCGTCCAGCACGGCCGACGTGCTGAAGATCGTGCCGGGCGTGTATGCCGAAGCGACGGGCGGCCAGTCCGGCGCCAACATCGAAGTGCGCGGCTTCCCGTCGGGCAGCGACTCGCCGTTCGTCTCCGTGCAGATGAACGGCAACCCGATCTTCCCCGTGCCCGTGCTGTCGTTCTTCGAAGGCTCGTCCGCGTTCCGCCTGGATGACACGATCGAGCGCGTGGAAGTGCTGCGCGGCGGTCCGAGCACGATTTACTCGAGCGGCCAGCCGGGCGCCACGATGAACTTCATCATGAAGAAAGGCGGCGACGAGCCGGAAGGCAGCCTGCGCTTCACGACCGGTACCGGCAGCCTGCGCCGCTTCGACGGCGTCTACAGCGGCAAGATCGCCGACGGCTGGTACGGCATGATCGGCGGCTTCTACCGCACGACGAACGGCGTGCGCGACGCCGGCTTCCCGGCCGACGACGGCGGCCAGCTTTCCGCCTCGCTGACCCGCAAGCTGGACCAGGGCGAACTGACGGTCTACGCCCGCTCGACGTCGGACAAGAACGCCTTCTACACGGGCGTGCCGCTGATCTCGTCGAACAACGGCCACACGATCTCGTCGTTCCCCGGCTTCGACCCGCTGCGCGGCACCCTGATGAGCAACGAGATGCGTAACTTCACGGTGGAAGCGGGTCCGGGCAAGACCCTGACGTACGACCTGGGCGACGGCCGCGGCCTCTCGTCGAACCTGGTCGGCGCGGACTTCCAGCAAAAGCTCAACGGCTGGGACGTGTCGAACAAGTTCAACTACTTCAAGGGCGACCTGAACACGATCGCCATGTTCACGGGTAACAACCCGCTGAGCGCGGCCGACTACGTGAGCCAGGCCATCACGTCCGCCAACGGCAATGCGGCCGTGGTCGCGGCAGCAGGCGCGCCGGCTACCAGCGGCGCCATCACCTACACGAACGGCGGCGGGACCGTCGCGGGCAACCAGCAGGTGGTGCAGGCGGGCCTGTGGGCCGTCGAGAAGAAGCTGCGCTCGTTCACGGACGAGTTCCGCGTCTCGAAAGACATCGGCAACGACAACACGATCACCGCCGGCGCTTACATCGCGAACTACTCGTCGCACGACGTCTGGTATCTGGGCAACAGCCACCTGATGACGGCGACGCCGAACGCGCGCCTCATCGACGTCAAGCTGAACAACGGTGCCGTCGTCTCCAGGAACGGCACGGACGGCAACGTGTTCTACGCGCCGATCGCCTCGTACGACGGCCGCAACACGGCGGTGTTCATCGCCGACGAATGGCGCATCAACGACCGCATCAAGGTCGACGCCGGCATGCGCCACGAGAAGCAGCACATCTCGGGCTCGATCTCGAACCTGACCTCGGTCGATCCGGACAACAATGCGCTGACGGTCTACAACAACGGCACGTCGACGCCGAGCGGCAGCTTCACGGGCCTGTCGCGCGACGACACCGCGAACTCGTTCACCGCGGGCGGCCTGTACAAGCTGACCAAGGATTCCAGCGTGTTCGTGCGCGCCAACCAGGGCCACACGTTCATCTACTTCGACGACCTGCGCAACGCCGGCACGCAGGATGTCGTGAACGACCGCAACCGCGTCCCGACGCCGAAAGTCACGCAGTACGAGATCGGCTACAAGACGGCGACGCCGCTGTACAGCGCCTACGTGAACGCATTCTTCACGGACTTCACGGGCATCTCGTTCCAGCAGATCACGACGTCGGGCGTGCTGTATTCGGTGAGCGGCTCGCACGGCAAGGGCGTGGAATTCGAACTGGCCCTCCGTCCGCTCAAGGGCCTGCAACTGCAGCTGACGGGCGACTGGCAGGATTCGACGTACAAGGACAATCCGACCATCGCCGGCAACCAGGTGCAGCGCCAGCCGAAGTTCCAGTACCGCTTCTCGCCGAGCTACCGCCTGCCGATCGGCGACTACGCGCTGCGCTTCTACGGCACCTACTCGCACATCGGCGCGCGCTGGGCGGACCAGCAGAACACCCAGTACCTGCCGTCGTATAACACGCTGGACCTGGGCATCCTGGCCGAGCTCTCCGACAAGCTGGAATTCCGCGTCACGGGCACCAACGTGAACAATTCGCTGGGCCTGACGGAAGGTAACTCGCGCCTCGTCGGCGCCAGCACCGGCCCGATCAACGCCCGTCCGATCTTCGGACGCGCGTGGGAGGCGTCGCTGACCTACCGCTTCTGATGTAACGCTTTACCTCCTCTTCTGCTGTACCCTCTTGGCGGGACTTCGGTCCCGCCCTTTTTATGGCTGCGCGCCCCGGCAATAGGTCCGAGGCAGTTATCGTGCAGGCTGAAAAGTCCGTTGGCTTTCATGAGCATCCATGCTCGTTTGCCAGATTGCGTCGAAGCGTTTTCGCGCGCGTGCGATTTCATCCGGGCTGAGATTTGCAAATTGATTCGTGTTGCCGCCCCATACTGGGTTATCGCTATCGCCGACTTTTTCCGCTACCAGCCGCCAGGCGTAAGCTTCCACAAGATCGTTCTCGTCAAAACTGTGTTTCGCGAGTACAGATGCAGCGCGGCTGAAACCAGCGCCAAAGGCATCGGTCAAATACTGCTTGGCGATGACTTTGGGATCCCCGTTCTTCGGAAACTCGGGATCGGAATAGATGATATTTGCCTCGTTATAATATTGCTCAGCGAGTTGCAGCATGGCATCGCCATCGTGCAGCGTGGCCAGCTTTTTTAACGTCTTCAAATCCATCTCGTAGTATTCGGGAGGCGACCCATATCCAAGGCTTTCCATCTTCTTTTGGCGGGCGTGGATATGAGCGGGTTGCGGTGGTGCGCTCGTTGCATCGGCCTGGCCGAATCGTGCGTCCAACCAGGCCAGCGATCCATGGTCTGTCGAACGTGGTTGCTCGACATTGCGTGGGGCTACCGCTGCGATATCCGCATCGGCAGCGGCGCGTTGCGGCGCGTCCGTCCCATGAAAGAACCATGCGATAAGTGCTACGAACAGGGCGCCTGCACAATAGATTTTCTTTGATGTCATGGCGGTTTGACACATGTGTTGCAAACGGCAGGCCACATGGCAATCGCCGGGCCTGCATCGTCGATCTGACCGCGAGCGGGTCGCAGATCAGTGGCACGTCCCCATCACGGCACCGGCGTTCACAAACTGGCTGGCCAATACTTGCGCCTGTGCATAGGTACATGCGTAGACATAGCTGTTGGACTGATAATTCGTCCCTGGACGCATGCAGATCGGGTAAGCCGTCTTGGCATTACCGTCCGGACACACAGTACTGTCACCAGGCGTGGACCAGTAAGGCACGCCCTGCGAAGTCGATGTCATCAGCGTCAGCTTTCCGTCCGGCCAAATCGTCAATCGTGCACTGGGGTCGTTAACGCCCGCCTGGCCCGTGCCGGATGACCATGCGGCCGTCCCAAAAGCCGGGTAAGGACCGCTATACACGACAAAATTCTTGTCGGTCTGAACGACGGCCCAGGCGCCAGCGCCGGCCGGCTTTCCGGTCGTCCAGATCACTTTCCCGTCCGCCTTGCGGTAGACGACCAGGTTGCCGTCCGTGCCCTGCATGACGAGCATGTATTTTCCGTTGCCGGATTCCAGCGTCTGACCAGCCGTCAGGGGGACGAGCGCACTCAGCGAATCACCTGCTTGAGCAAAACCGGTAGCGGCCATGGCAGCGGCGAAAACGCCCCCCAAAATTAAGCGTTTCATAAATCTCACTTTCAAATCGCGGTTGAATAAATGTGTCCAGTCCGACCAAAGTCGGCGCCGAGATTGTTACACAAAAATATGAATTTCTTCCGCAATTTGATTCATGGATTTTACGTTTTTATTCGCTGTCCGCGATTATTTGTGAGATTCAGGAATACCTTTTTCAATCTGAATTTCACATTATCCAATAGCACAGGCGCGATTATCGACTACAGCGACATTCACAAATAGTTTCAGTTGCCAGACAAATGGGAATACAGCCTTTTTTTGTCTTTCAGGATTCGCGCGTCAGCGCCACGGCCGCGGCCAGCACGACGATCGCCGCCACCGCATACGGCGCACTCGCCGCGACGCCGTACAGCCAGGCCGACGCCAGCGGACCCGCCGTCCGGGCGATGGCCTGCTGCGCCTGGTTTGCGCCCTGCACTTCGCCCTGCCGTTCCGCCGGCGCGGCATTGGCGATCAACGCGCTCGCGGATGGCTGGAACAGGCCGTCGCCGAACGTGAAGATCGCGATCCCGGCCGCGAGCAGCGGCACGATGGCGTGCAGCGGCAGCAGCGCGACGATGGCGAGGCCGAGTCCATTGATCGCGAGGCCGGCAGCGGCGACGCGGCGCTCGCCGAAGCGGGTTTGCAGCCGCGGCGCGGCGAAGCCCTGGCTGACGATGTCCATCGCGCCGACGCCGGCCAGCACCAGCCCGATGCTGCCGGGCTGGAAGGCCAGCAAGTCCTTGAGCAGCACCGTCAGGTTCGCCTGCAGCACCGTGCCGCCCAGCGCGAAGCAGAACACGACCGCGAACAGCAGGCGCAGGCGCGATTCGCGCAGCGCGCGCAGCAGTTGGCCCACGGCGTTGAACTGGCCCCAATGCAGGCGTGCGCTGCGGCGCGCGTGCGGATGGCTTTCCGGCATGCAGGACCAGACGAGCACACAATTCAGCAGCGCCACGGCGGCAGCGCCATACAGCGGCGCCGCCAGCGACACCTGGCCGAGCGCCCCGCCGAGGATGGGCCCCACCATGAATCCAAGCCCCCCGGCAGCGCCGAGCATGCCGAACGCCGGGCCGCGTTCGGCGGGGCCGTGGGTGTCGGCGACATACGCATACAGTGCCGAGATGCTGCCGGCCGTCAGGCCTTCGATCACGCGGCCCAGTACCAGCACCCATAACGCGCCGCCGACGCCGAACACGGCGAAGCCCAGGGCGGAACCGCACAGCGACACCAGCATCACCGGCCGCCGCCCGAAGCGATCGCTCAGCGCGCCCAGCACGGGCGCGGCGACGAACGAACAGAGCGCGTACAGGGCGAGGATCAGCGACACCCACCAGGCGACGTCCGGTGCCGCGACGTAACGCGCCACCGAAAACGGCAGCACGGGAATGATCAGGGTAAAGCCGGCGAAATTGAAGAAGACGGACACGGCGATGATGCCGGTACGTCCGGTGAAACGGGGGATGATTGAGGATGACGATGCGTCCATGGACTGCTCCTTGATCGTCTGTTCGACCGGAGCAGTGCATCGACATGACGACCACACGGACGAACAGTTGGCGCCAACCGGCGCCAGTGTTCGTCGAGGGTTCGCATGCGCGGACGCATGAAACAGAGCTTTCGTTTCCGAAAGGACTTGGGCCTACCTATAACCAAGTCTGCCTTTTCCGACTCTGCGAGTCTAACGTGGTTTTGCTTACCCGGCAATCAGAAGCCGACCTTCACCCCCGCCGACCACACGCCCGCGCGCGCGCCGAAGTCCTTGCGCTTGCCGTAGTTCTCGTACTCGCCGACGAGGGACAGCGTGTCGTTCAGCTTGTACTGCGCGCCCACGCCGGCATACACGTCGTTGTCGTTCTCCGTTGCCGAGTAGCCGATGTCGTTGTTCCACTTGCGCTGGCTGTGCGCGAGGCCCAGCTTGCCGTACGCGGAAAAGCGGTCGGTGATGGGCACCGTGTACTTCGCGGCGACGTACGCGCCGTATCCCTTCGTCGTCGTCTTCACGCCGCCCGGGACGCCCGTCAACGCTTCCGAATACTGGCGGTCGCGGCTGGAGAAATTGACGTAGCCCGCTTCCACGCCCAGGTTGTTCGAGAAGTCCACGCCGCCGAAGATTTTCGCGTCGGCATTACGGCTGTCGGTATCCCGGTTGCTGGTGCTCGCGACGCCCGCGCCGATATACGGCCTGAACGTCGTCGACTGCTGCGCGTGGGCGGCGGTGCCGGCAACAAGCGTGGCAGTGGCGAGGGCGAAGGTCAGTGCTTTCATTGCTATCTCCTGTGGTGGTGTGAGGCCGCCACGATAGCAATGTGTTCAAGAACGAAATATTGGGGATTGGTAAGGATCTGTTACCGCTGTGCATATAGATGACCCGCAGATCAAATATGCATGCAGACAAGCAAAAGTGCGTTGCAAGCCGTAGCGCGGCGTTGGCTGCACGATCCCAGCCATACGCCGACGCTACTTCTGTTTCACTTGCTTACGATTGTGAGGATCATTTAACGCCATTGCTCACGTTAATGAACGGGACCGCGCCACTGGCCACGCTGGGCAGCTTGCCATCCCACTTCTCGATGGCCATGCGCTGGTTTTCCATCTCGCGCAGGCGGATCAGTTCCGGCGTCACCTGCTGGCGCTGCACGGCCAGCGATTCGGCTTCGGCCCTGGCCTGGGCGACGCGCTGCTTCGCCTCCACCTCGATGCGCTGCAGGTCGCGTTCCGCCTTCAGCTTGAGCTGTTCGGCCGTCGTCTTCGCTTCGATCGCCTCATTGAACGAGCGCGAGAAATTGAAGTTCACGATCGAGAACTCGTCCACCACGATGCCGTGGCGCGCCAGCCGTTCGCGCAGCTGGGTGACGATCTGGTCGCGCACCTCGGTACGCTTGGCGATCAGTTCCTCGGCCGTGAAGCGGGCCGTGACGGCCTTCACCGCTTCCTGCACGGCGGGGATGATGATGCGCTGGCCCGGCTCGTTGCCCAGGTCGCGGAACACCGTCATCGCGGCATCCGGACGGACATGGTAGTTCAGCGCCACGCGGGTGTGCACGGTCTGCAGGTCGCGCGAGGCGGCATCGCCATCGCCTTCGCCCTTCTGGATCGAAACGTTGACGAGGTTGAGCTTCTGCGCGATCGGCACGCGGAAGTGGATGCCCTCGCTCAGCACCTGGTCGCTCGGGCTGCCGAACGTCGTCATCACGCCGCGATGGCCGGCCGGCACCGTCCCGAACGGCGCCAGCGCGAACAGCAGGATCAGCACGACGACGGCGATGACAAGCTTCACGCCCGCGTTCAATGACACTCGATTCATTTCAATTCCCTTTCAGCTCTGGTTCCGCCGATCGACTCTGGATCGGCAGGTCGTCTTATATTGACGACGGACAAAGTGTAAAGCTGTCAGAGGAACAATAGAATCAGAAATATCAGAAGCAGAAGTTCGGGAAAGCCGAAGCGCTGGATTCAGGCCGCCGCGATGGCAGCGGCGAAGGCGCGATAGCTGCGCAGCGGACGGCCCAGCAGCGCGGTCAGTCGTGCGACGTCGCCGGCTTCCGGCACCATGCCGTCGGTGGCGAAGCGCTCGCTCATCAGGCGCATGTCGTAGGCCATCCAGGCCGGCATGAACTGGCGCAGGTTCTGTTCGAAGGCGGCCGTGTCGTCGCCGCCGTACGCGATCGGACGCTGCAACACGTCGGACCAGATCGCGGCGATGTCGGTCCCCGTCAGCGTGTCCGGGCCGACGACGTTGATGCGTTCGAGCGGCAACGGCTGCGCGGCATCGTGGCGGCGGATCAGCTCGATGGCGGCCACCTCCGCGATGTCGCGCGCATCGACCATCGCGAGGCCCCTGGCGCCGACCGGCATCGGATACACGCCGTAGCCCAGCACCACGTCCTTGATCGTGACGTCGTTGTCGATGAAATAGGCCGGACGCAGGATGGTGGCGGCAAAGCCCATCTGCTCGATCATCCGCTCGACGCCGAATTTACCGGCGAAGTGCGGCACGTTCACGTACAGGTCGCTGTGGATGACGGACAGGTAGACGACGCGCTGCACGCCCGCTTCCCGCGCCACGTTCAGCGTCACGAGCGCCTGCGTGAATTCGTCGGGGACGACGGCGTTCAGCAGGAACAGGGTCGATACGCCGTCGAATGCGCGGCGCAGGGCATCCACGTCGAGGAGGTCGCCCTGGACGACGTCGACGCCGGCCGGAAAGTCGGCCTTGGCGGGATTGCGGACGAGTGCGCGCACGGGGGCGCCGCGCTGCACGAGCTGGTTGACGACGTGGTGGCCGATGTTGCCGGTGGCGCCGGTGACGAGAATGGTCATGATGTGTGCTCCTGTTGGGTTGTGAAAAGTGTCGGTTGACGCTTCACAGATTAACCATCCCGCAGGCGGACCGATAGACGGTAATATTGGACATCCGGTCTCACAGGTGGAACACATGGACTTGCTTGCCCTCGCCGATTTCAATCTCGTCGCCCGCCACGGCGGCTTCGGCCGCGCCGCCCGGGAGACGGGCCGGCCGAAGGCGACCCTGTCGCGCCGCGTCGCGGAGCTGGAAGCGGATCTCGGCCTGCGCCTGTTCGAACGGGGCGCGCGCCTGCTGAAGCTGACGCAGGAAGGACGCGCGCTGTACGAGCGGACCGGGGCACTCCTCGCGGAGATCGACGAGACGGCGGCAGCCCTCGCCTCGGGCGGCGACCGGCCGCGCGGCCGGCTGCGCATCAGCGCCCCGCTGCTGTTCTCGCAGACGGCGATGGGCACGCTGGCCGCAGGCTTCGCGCGGGCGTATCCCGACGTGCGGCTGGAGGTGACGACGGAAGACCGGCCGGTGGACATGGTCGAGGAAGGCTACGACCTCGTCATCCGCGTGAATCCCGATCCGGACGAAAACCTCGTCGGCCGCATCTTCCTGCGCGACCGGCTCGTCGTCGTGGCGGCACCGCATCTGGCGCGGCCGGCCGATGGGGCGCCCGTGCCCGCCGTCGTGCGGCCCGTGGGCGACCAGGCGACGTGGCAAGTGGCGGGCGCGCCGGACATCGCGATCGACCCGATACTGCGCCTGTCGTCGCTCGTCATGGTGCGCGACGCGGTGCGGGCCGGCGTCGGTGCGGGCTGTTTGCCCGCGTCGGTCGTCAGTCACGATCTCGCGGCGGGGCGGCTGGTGCGCTGGGGCGACGTGGCCGGGCCCGAGATCGCGCTGTGGGCGCTGTACCCGTCGCGCAGGCTGCTGAGCGCGCGCGTGTCGGCCTTCCTCGATTTTCTGAAAGCGGCGTTTCCGAAAGGGACGCCGGACGAACTGGCTGCCTATCTCGCGCCGTGATCAGCGCACGAGCCGCGGTGCCACGCCTTCGTTCGTCATGACCACGGGCCGGATCGTGCCGTCGTCGTTGAAGTAGAGGCGCTCGACGGCCAGCTCGCGATGGTTGCCGTCGGTCTCGCCCAGCGGGCGGCGGTGGTAGGCGATGTACCACTCGTCGGTGCCGGGCACGTTGACGATCGAGTGGTGGCCCGCGCCACGCGCGATCTTGCCATCCTGCGCGAGGATCGTGCCGATGCGCTTGAACGGTCCGAATGGCGACGGGCCCATCGCATACGCGACGCGGTAGTCCGGCCCGGTCCACTCCCCTTCCGACCACATGAAGTAGTACACGCCACGGCGCTTGGCCATGAACGGACCTTCCACGTAGTCCGGATCGGGCGTGATGTCCTTGTACGTGGTCCCGTCCGGGAGCGGCACGACACCGAGCAGGTCCGGCGCGAGTTTCACGACGTTGGCGTGCTTCCAGCCGCCGTAGACCATGTACGCCTGGCCGTCGTCGTCCTTGAACACCATCTGGTCGATCGGCTGCGCGCCATTGTGGATCCGGCCGATCAGCGGCTTGCCGAGGGCATCCTTGAACGGACCATCGGGCCGGTCGCTGACGGCCACGCCGATGCCGCCCAGCTGGTCGTTGCTCTTGATGTCGTTCGCGCCGAAGAACAGGTAGTACTTGCCGTCGTGCGCGATGGCCGACGGTGCCCACACGGCGTACGCGGCCCAGGCCACGTGCGCGACGTCGAGCACGCGCTCGTGCCGCGCCCAGTGCACGAGGTCGCGCGACGAGAACGCGTCGAGGAAGGTCTGCTTCAGGAACGGCGCCCAGATCAGGTCCGAGCGGGCCCGCATCCGTTGCTGGTCCGGCGTGAAGGCCGTCGGCCGCGCCGGTTGTTCGTAGTCCGCGGAATACGTCGGATAGATCCAGTACGTGTCGCCGAACAGGCGGATTTCCGGATCGGCATACCAGCCCTTGACGATCGGGTTGGCCGCCTGCGCGTGCAGCGCGACGGCGGCGGCCGTGGCCAGCAAGGCGCGCTTCATCGCGGCAGCGTGAAGCGGAACGTGGGTTCGATGCCGCGCGCGTGCAGGACGCGAACGATGTCTTCCAGCGTCGCGTCCTCCAGCAGCAGGCCGTCGGCGGCAAGAGGCGGCGGCGCGGCGGCAGGTGCAGCGGGGGTCTCGAGCCGCGCCAGCGCGGCGCTGAACTGGCCGGGCGCGATGCTGTCCAGGCTTTCCAGGAACGCGACCTGCCCCGCCGCGGGCGGCGCCATGTCGAGCCCGGACTCGTCCGCGAACGACGCGCCCATGCCCGGATGGATGAACGCGGCCCACGTCCCGGCCGCCGCGTTCGGGCACGGCGGCAGTTCCACGGGGACGCCGATGGTGTCGGCGGGCGGCAGCGTGTCCGGCCACAACAGGCCCAGGCCGGCGACGAAGCGGCGCGCGTCGGCGACTGGCACGGGCGCCGCCAGCGACAGCCACAGCATGAAGCCGCCGGTGCTCGTCACGCTCACCGCGGGGGCCGGGAAGCCGAAGTCGGCCTGCAGTCCGTTCGCGACGGTGCACAGGTGTTCCCAGTGCTGGGCGTCCGCGCCGGGCGCCTTGCGGAACGGGATCGCGATGGCGCGCACGAGGCCCGCGCCGGAGACGAGGTCCGCGGCCGGGCCGGGGCCGCGCTGCGCGGCCGGGCTGTCCGGCAGCAGGTACAGGCGGTTCAATTCAGAGAGCAGTTTATCCATGCCCGCGATTGTGACACAGGCTCAGAAACCCATCTTGAACCTGGCCTGCAGGCCCGAGTTATTGGTCTCGCTGCCCCATTTCTTCGCGCTGTTGCCGTACTGCTCGTAGCCCGCCGTCACGGACGCCTTCTCGCTGACCCGGTAGCGCGCGCCCATGCCCACGTACGGGCCCAAGTCCGTGTCCGACACGGTATTGCGGAGACTCTTGTCGTGGGCCACCCGCTCGCTGACGGCGACGCCCAGCTTGCCGTAGGCGGAGAACTGGTCGTTGACGGGCACGTTGAGCCGCGCCGCCAGGTAGCTGTTCGCGCCCTTGGTGCCGAGCGCGCCGTTCACCTCGTCGGGCCGGGCGTAATCGGCGAAGTGGAAGCCGCGCGTGTACAGGTTCGCGTAGCCCGTCTCGATGGCGAAGTTCGGCGCCAGGTTGACGCCCGCGAACAGCTTGGGATCGGAGACGTAGACGCCGAACGCGCTCTTGTCCCGGTGGCGCAGGCCATCGGTTTCCGCCGCATTGCCCATGTACGTGCGCGGGACGGGCTGGATCTTCGCGAACGGCGGGGACAGCGTGCGCGTGGCCGACAAGTCCTTCGATGCCGCCGCGCCGTCCAGCAGCTGCGCGTGCGCGCCGCCGGCGGCGAGCAGCCCAGCGGCCAATGCGAGATGGATGGTGTTCATGCGTGTCCCCTTTGTCATGGAAGCCTCCGATCAGGATAGCAGTCCGTGTTCAAGATCGCATCATCCGGCGCGTAAGCGTTTGTGACTAAAAATATGCATTATTCAAGGGTGGTCGGCCAGTTTGCCGCGCAGCATGTCCAGCTGCCGCTTGAGCGCAGCGAGATCGGACGGTTCGCACGCGGTGGCGCACAGCACGCCGTCGTGGATCGCGGCGGCTTCCTGCTCCAGCGCGCGGCCGGCGGGACTCAGGGCCACGACGACCTGCCGTTCGTCGGCGGCGGAACGGGTCCGGTTCACCAGGCCGGCCGCCTCCAGCCGCTTGAGCAGCGGCGTCAGCGTGGCCGAGTCCAGGAACAGCCGGGCGCCGATCTCGGACACCGTCTGCTCGTCCTTTTCCCACAGCACCAGCATGACGAGGTATTGCGGGTAAGTCAGGTCCAGCTTGCGCAGCAGCTTGCGGTACACCTTGTTCATCGCCAGACCGGTCGAATACAGCGCAAAGCACAACTGGTCGTCGAGCAGCGGGGTCCGCTTGCCTTGCTTGGTCGATGTGTCGTTCGCTTCCATGGTTTGCCTATCGGATCGAGGCAGCCTCCACATCAGTGTAGACCTTTTACGGCCGGCCAGCGCACGGCATCACGCGGCCGCCTCGTGTCCCTCGCGCGACACGACGCGGTTGCGGCCGGCATCCTTGGCCTCGTACAACAGTCGGTCGGCCACGTCGACCCAGGCCAGCGGATCGTCGCGCTCGGCCAGCGCCGGATGGCCCACGTACAGGCCCATGCTGAGGGTGACGCGGCCGGTCGGGTTGTCCGCGTGGCGCAGGTCCAGGTCCACCACGGCCGCGCGGATCGTGTCGGCCACCGCGTTGGCGCCGGTGAGGTCGGTGTCGGCGAGGATGATGGCGAATTCCTCGCCGCCGTAGCGCGCGGCCAGGTCGCCCGGCCGCCGCGCTCCGCTCTCGATGGCACCGGCCACCTTGCGCAGGCACTCGTCGCCGGCGGGGTGGCCGTAGCGGTCGTTGTACTGCTTGAAGTGGTCGACGTCGGCCAGGATGAGGGCGAACGGCGCCCCGTTGCGGCGCGCGCGCTCGTATTCGCGCACGAGGCGGTCTTCGAACAGGCGGCGATTGGCCAGGCCCGTCAGCGCGTCGCTGTCGGCCAGGTTCTGCAGCGACGCGTTGTGGCGCCTGAGCGAGACGCCCACGCGGACCAGGTCGCGCTCGAGCCGTTCGCGGACGCGGATCTGGCGCACGAGGATCACGCCGCCGCACGCCAGCAGGAGCATTGCCGCCGCGCCCAGGATCGCCGTCTGCACCGTGGTGCGGCGCCATCCGGACAGGATCTCGTCCGTCGCCTGGCCGCTGGCGACGAACAGCGGATAGCCCACCAGGTGCCGGTAACTGTACAGGCGCTCGACGTTGTCGATCCGGGGCGTCGCCACGATCGAGCCGGCCTGGCCGTCGCGCTGGATCTGCTGCCAGATGGTGCCGTTGCGGATGTCCATGCCGACCTGGTCGTCGTGGAACGGCCGGCGGTAGATCAGCGTGCCGTTGTCGAGCGCGAACAGGATCGTGCCGTTCTCGCCGACATCGAAACTGTCGTAGAAGCGGCCGAACCACGCCAGGTTCAGCGTGGCCAGCACCACGCCGGCAAAGCTGCCGTCGGGTGCTTCGAGGCGGCGCGACAGTGGCAGGATCCACACCCCGGTCGACCGGCTGCGCACGGGCACGCCCACGTGCGTCCCGCGCCCGCTGTGCAGCAGGTGGAACTGGAAGTATTCGCGGTCGAAATTATTGCCCTGCATGGGGCGCGGCAGCGACGATGTCAGCCACTTGCCGTCCGGCCCGTACACGAACAGGCCGTGCAGTTCGCCCATGTCGTGCGTGATCGCGCGCAGCCGTCCCGTCAGGCGTGCCGTGGCGGCCTCGCCCAGGCCATCGTGCTCGACGCGCTCGACCATCTCGGTCAGCACGGCGTCCCCCAACCGGATCGACGTCTCCGCATGCGTCGCGAGCGCCCGCGCCATATTGGCCGTGGCGACGCGGCTGTCTTCCCGTTCGGCCTCATAGGCATGCCAGGCGCTCCAGCCCTGCAGGCCGCCCAGCAGCAGGCAGAAGCAGGCGAGCAGCCCGACAGCCAGCGCGACCAGCGGCCGGCGCTGGCCGTCGGGCGCGGACAATCCCTGGCCGTCGTGGTCGGCGGCGCTGTGGTTGGCATCGTGCATGGTGCGGACTCCCCTCCGGCTCCAGCTTATCCGCGTCGGCGCCCGCCGTCCACATTCGCACGAGCGGCGCCGCTAGATTTCCACCTGCGTGCCCAGCTCGATGACCCGATTGGTCGGAATGCGGTAGTAGTCGGCGGCATCGCGGGCGTTGCGCTGCATCGCGACGAACAGGTGCTCGCGCCACGGCGCCATACCCCCGCCCGGCGTCGAGATCACGGTCTGGCGCGCGACGAAGAACGAGGTCTGCATCATGTCGAACGCCAGGCCATGCGCCGCGCACTGGTCGAGGATGCCGGGGATGTCCGGCTCGTCCTTGAAACCGAATTTCACGTCGACCTGGTGGCAGCCGTGTCCAAGATCGGTAATGCGGATCCGGGACGCCGCATCGACGTACGGCTCGTCGGCGATGTACACGGTGAGAAACACGACGCGCTCGTGCAGCACCTTGTTGTGCAGCAGGTTGTGCAGCATCGCATGCGGCACGCCATCGCTTTCGCCGCGCAGGAAGATGGCCGTGCCGGCGACCCGCGTCGGCGGCGCGATAAACAATGATTCGAGGAAAGCGTCGAGCGGGATGGCGTGCTTCTGCAGGTTCTCGAACATCTGCGCGCGGCCGCGGCGCCACGTGAGCATCAACGTGAACAGCAGCACGCCCAGCGTCAGCGGGAACCAGCCGCCGTGCAGCAGTTTCAGCACGTTGGCCGAAAAGAACGCCGCGTCGATCACGAAGAAGAAGCCGGTCGCGCCCAGGCACAGCAGCAGATTCATGCGCCAGCGGTAGCGGATCACGAAGTAAGTGAGGATCGTCGTCGCCAGCATCGTCGCCGTGACCGCGATGCCGTAGGCGGACGCCAGCGCGTCGGACGAGCCGAACCCGACGACGGCCAGCAGCACGGCGATCAGTTGCAGCCAGTTGATGACGGGGAGATAAACCTGGCCGATCTCGCGCTCCGACGTGTGCACGGTGCGCATGCGCGGCAGGAAGCCGAGCGCGATCGCTTCCTTCGTCATCGAGAACGTGCCCGAGATCGTCGCCTGCGACGCGATCACGGTGGCGATGGTGGACAGCACGACGAGCGGATAGACGCTCCAGCTGCCCAGTTGCTGGTAGAACGGATTGGCGATCGCGTCCGGCCGCGCGAGCAGCAGCCCGCCCTGGCCGAGATAGTTCAGCGCGAGGGCCGGAAAGGCGACGGCGAACCACGCGAGCCGGATCGGTGTCCTGCCGAAATGGCCCATGTCCGCATACAGCGCCTCGGCGCCCGTGAAGGCCAGCACGACCGCGCCCAGCGCCAGGAAGCCGAGGCCGCGGTTGTCGAGGAAGAAGCGCACCGCGTGCCACGGATTGAGCGCGACGAGGATGCCGGGATTGCGCACGATGTTCAGCACGCCCATCGCCGCCAGCGCCGCGAACCACACCAGCATGACGGGGCCGAACCAGCGGCCGATGCCGGCCGTGCCGTGGCGCTGCGCCGCGTACAGGCAGATCAGGACGACGATCGTCAGCGGCACGACATAGGGCTGCAGCGCCGGGGTCGCGACTTCGAGCCCCTCGATGGCGGACAGCACCGAGATCGCGGGCGTGATCACGCTGTCGCCGTAGAACAGCGACGCGCCGAACACGCCGATCAGCAGCAGCCCGAGGTGCATCCGCCTGCGGTCGCCGACGGCGCCCAGCGCGAGCGCCAGCAGGGCCATGATGCCGCCCTCGCCGCGGTTGTCGGCGCGCAGCACGAGCGTCACGTACTTGAACGAGACGATGACGGACAGGCCCCAGAAGATCAGCGACACGACGCCGACCAGGTTGGCGGGCGTGAGGGGCAGTCCGTGCGCCGGGTCGAAGACGGTCTTCAGCGAATACAACGGACTCGTGCCGATGTCGCCGTACACGATGCCGACGGCGGCCAGCGCGAGGCCGGCGATGTTCTTGTTCTGCGTATCCAACCAGGTTCTCCAGCAATGATCGTGCTGGCATCGTACCGGCGGGGCCGTAAAGATTTTGTAAAAAGGGCGCCGCCCGGCCTAATGCCGGTCAGTTAGGCGCTGCTGAATCGATCGCAGGGTGGACTCCCGAGCCCATAAAGCGCATGCGATCCGCAAACGTGTGGCGGGCACGGGGTGCCCACCCTACGGCTCTCCTTAACTGACTGGCATTGGCCGCCCAGCCCCATAAACGACGCCTTTATCCAGACCCGTCGTCTTTTTAGAAAATTTTTACGTGGCGTTTTCTACACTTCCTGCATCGCAATCGACGCCCAAGGAGCTCACATGCACGCCGTGCGGTCCAACGTGGACAGACATCCGATCGGAGCGCCACGGCCATGAACGTCACGATCGTTCCCGCCGCTCTGCGCGCCGTACGCGGCCCCGGTTTTTCCGCAGAAGGAGAGCGCATCGCCCCGCCCCGTCCATGCGGCGGGACGGGTCGCTATTGGAAAAATAAGACAAGAACAAGGAATCAACGTCAATCATGAAAAACATAGTCTTCACCCTGGCTTCGCCATTCATCCTCGCGGCGCTGGCGGCACCGCTGCACGCCCAGGAAACCCAGGCGGCCCGGACTGCCCAGCCGGACGACACCGTGACATTCAACGCCGCGCTCACGTCCGATTACCGCTACCGCGGCATCTCGCAGACGCGCCTGCAGCCCGCGCTGCAGGGCGGCGCGGACTGGACGCACGATCCGACCGGCGTGTACGCCGGCACGTGGCTGTCCACCATCAAGTGGACGAAGGACGCGGGCGGCGGCGGCGGCGTCGAGTGGGACTTGTATGCCGGCAAGCGCGGCCAGCTGACCACCGACGTGAGCTACGACGTCGGCGTGCTGGGCTACGTCTATCCGGCCAACGGCCTGAAGGACGTGCCCGGTTCGGCCGACGCGAACACGGCGGAACTCTACGGCCAGCTCGGCTACGGTCCCGCGTACGTGAAGTATTCGTCGGCGCTCACTAACCTGTTCGGCTTCACCGACAGCCGGCATAGCGGCTACCTGGACGTCGGCGCCAACGTCGACCTGGGCAACACCTTCACGCTGAACCTGCACGCCGGCCGCCAGGACGTGCGCCACCACGACGCCGCCAGCTACACGGACTACAAGATCGGCGTCACGAAGGACTTCGGCATCGCGAGCGTGACGGCGGCCCTCGTCGGCACGAACGCCGGCGAGGCGGCCTACGCGTCGCCCGCGAACGGCAGGTTCCTCGGCCGGAAGGCGCTCGTCGCCAGCGTCGGCAAGACATTCTGATCAACCCACACGAGGTCACCATGGATATCGTCTTCATCGGCGCGATCGTCCTGTTCGCCGTGCTGATCGCCGGCATGGCGAACGGCTGCGCCAAACTGGGAGAACGAAAATGACACTGTTCTACTTGATCGGCGCGCTCGCATCGGGCGCGCTGCTCGCGTACCTGCTGTACGCCATGTTCTGCGCGGAGGATTTGTGATGGACATGCATTCGCTGGCGCTATTGGCGCTGTTTTTCGTGATCCTGCTTGCCCTGTCGTGGCCGCTCGGCATCCTGCTCGCGCGCGTGGCCGAAGGCGGTCGCGTGCCCGGCGTCGGCTGGCTGTATCGCATCGAGGCCGCCTTGTACCGCGCCGCCGGCGTCGCCGCGGGCACGGGCATGCACTGGAAAACCTATGCGCTGTCCCTGCTCGCATTCAACGCGCTCGGCACGCTGGTCGTCTACCTGCTGCAGCGGGTCCAGGGCTGGCTGCCCTTCAATCCCCAGGGCCTCGCCAACATCGGCCCCGATTCGGCGTTCAACACCGCCGTCAGCTTCGCCAGCAACACCAATTGGCAGGGCTATGGCGGCGAACAGACGATGAGCTACCTCACGCAGATGCTCGCCTTCACGTGCCAGAACTTCTTCTCGGCCGCCACCGGCATCGCCGTCGTGTTCGCGCTGATCCGCGGCTTCTCGTCGAAGTCGGCGCGCGCCATCGGCAATTTCTGGGTCGACCTCGTGCGCACCACCCTGTACGTGCTGCTGCCGCTGTCGCTCGTGTTCGCCGTGTTCCTGATGGGCCAGGGCGTCATCCAGAATTTCTCGGGCTACCAGGAGGTGCAGTTGCTCGAACCGCTCACCTACACGCAGCCGAAGGCGGGCACGCACGGCCAGCCCGTGCTCGATGCGCAAGGCCAGCCCGTGACGGAGTCCGTGACCACGACGACGCAGACGATCGCGATGGGCCCGGTCGCCTCGCAGGAAGCGATCAAGATGCTGGGCACGAACGGCGGCGGCTTCCTCAACGCGAACTCCGCGCACCCGTATGAAAACCCGACCCCGCTGTCGAACCTGTTCCAGATGGTGTCGATCTTCCTGATCCCGGCCGCCCTGTGCTTCGCGTTCGGCCGCCTCGTCGGCGACCGCCGCCAGGGCTGGGCGATCCTGGCGGCGATGACGGTGCTGTTCGTCGTGATGACGGCCGGCGTGATGACGGCCGAGCACCAGGCCCACCCGGCGCTGGCCGCGCTGGGCGTCGACCAGAACGCCGGCGCCCTGCAGGCGGGCGGCAACATGGAGGGCAAGGAAACGCGCTTCGGCATCGACGCCTCCGCGCTGTTCGCCGCCGTCACCACGGCCGCGTCGTGCGGCGCGGTCAACGCGATGCACGACTCGTTCACGCCGCTGGGCGGCGCGGTGCCGCTCATGCTGATGCAGTTCGGCGAGGTCATCTTCGGCGGCGTCGGCTCCGGCCTGTACGGCATGCTGGTCTTCGCGATCATGGCCGTGTTCATCGCCGGGCTGATGATCGGCCGCACGCCGGAATACCTCGGCAAGAAGATCCAGGCCTACGAGATGAAGATGACGTCGGTCGCCATCCTCGTCACGCCCGTGCTGGTACTGGCCGGCACCGCCATCGCCGTGCTGGCGGCCGCGGGCAGGGCCGGCGTCGCCAATCCCGGCGCGCACGGCTTCTCGGAAATCCTGTACGCGTTCAGCTCGGCCGCCAACAACAACGGCAGCGCGTTCGCGGGCCTGTCCGCCAACACCCCGTTCTACAACTGGATGCTGGCGATCGCGATGTGGTTCGGACGCTTCGGCGTGATCGTGCCGGTGCTGGCGATCGCCGGTTCGCTCGCGGCCAAGCAGCGCCTGCAGACGACGGCCGGCACCATGCCCACGCACGGCCCGATGTTCGTGGGCCTGCTGGTCGGCGTGGTCGTGCTGGTCGGCGTGCTCAACTACGTGCCGGCGCTCGCGCTCGGCCCCGTCGTCGAACACCTGCAACTGTTTACCAAATAACCCGGAGTCGCCATGAACCAAATGAAATCCCCGGCGACGGCGCCCATCGCCGCGCCGGCCGACGCGGCGCCGGGCCGGCACCTGTCGATGTTCGACACGACGCTGGCCGGCCCCGCCCTCGTCGACGCCTTCAGGAAGCTCGGCGTGCGCACCCAGCTGCGCAGCCCCGTCATGTTCGTTGTGTACGTCGGCAGCATCATCACGACGCTGCTGTACGTGCAGGCCCTGGCCGGCACGGGCGAAGCGCCTTCCGGCTTCATCCTCGCCTGCGCCGTGTGGCTGTGGTTCACGGTGCTGTTCGCGAACTTCGCGGAAGCGCTGGCCGAAGGCCGCAGCAAGGCCCAGGCGGCCTCGCTGCGCGGCCTGAAGGAAGCCGTCACGGCGAAGAAGCTGGCGGTGCCGAAGCACGGCACCACATGGCTGCCCTGCCCCGCCGGCGACCTGCGCAAGGGTAACCACGTGCTGATCGAAGCCGGCGACGTCGTGCCCATCGACGGCGAGGTCGTCGAAGGTGTCGCATCGGTGGACGAGAGCGCGATCACGGGCGAATCCGCCCCGGTGATCCGCGAATCCGGCGGCGACTTTTCCGCCGTCACGGGCGGCACCCGCGTGCTGTCCGACTGGCTCGTCGTGAAGGTGACGACGAACCCGGGCGAGACCTTCCTCGACCGCATGATCGCGATGGTCGAAGGCGCCAAGCGTAAGAAGACGCCCAACGAGATCGCGCTGACGATCCTGCTGGTGGCGCTCACCATCGTGTTCCTCGTCGTGACGGTGACCCTGCTGCCGTTCTCGCTGTACGCGGTCGACGTCGCCAAGGCCGGCACACCGGTTACGATCACCGTGCTGATCGCGCTGCTCGTGTGCCTGATCCCGACGACCATCGGCGGCCTGCTGTCGGCCATCGGCGTCGCGGGCATGAGCCGCATGATGCGCGCCAACGTGATCGCGACGTCGGGCCGCGCCGTGGAAGCGGCCGGCGACGTCGACGTCCTGCTGCTCGACAAGACCGGCACCATCACGCTCGGCAACCGCCAGGCGGCCGCGTTCCTGCCCGCTACCGGCGTGGCCGAGCGCGACCTGGCCGACGTGGCGCAACTCGCGTCGCTGGCGGACGAGACGCCGGAAGGCCGCAGCATCGTCGTGCTCGCCAAGCGCTTCGGCATCCGGCAGCGCGAGCTGGAAAGCCTGCACGCCGTGTTCGTGCCGTTTTCCGCGCAGACCCGCATGAGCGGCGTCGATTGCGGCGAGCGCCGCATCCGCAAGGGCGCCTACGACGCCGTGCGCCGCCACGTCGAATCGCTCGGCGAAACGTTCCCGGCCGACGTCGTGCGCAGCGCGGAAGACGCCGCGCGCCGCGGCAGCACCCCGCTCGTCGTGGCCGAGGACGGCCGGGTGCTGGGCGTCGTGGAGCTGAAGGACATCGTCAAGGGCGGCATCAAGGAACGCTTCGCGGAACTGCGCCGCATGGGCATCAAGACCGTCATGATCACGGGCGACAACAAGCTCACGGCCGCCGCCATCGCCGCCGAGGCCGGGGTCGACGACTTCCTCGCCGAGGCCACGCCGGAGGACAAGCTGAAGCTGATCCGCACTTACCAGTCGGAAGGCCGCATGGTGGCGATGACGGGCGACGGCACCAACGACGCCCCGGCGCTCGCGCAGGCCGACGTGGCCGTGGCGATGAACTCGGGCACGCAGGCGGCCAAGGAAGCGGGCAACATGGTGGACCTCGACTCGAATCCGACCAAGCTGCTGGAGATCGTCGAGATCGGCAAGCAGATGCTCATGACGCGCGGCGCGCTGACCACGTTCTCGATCGCGAACGACGTGGCCAAGTATTTCGCGATCATCCCCGCCGCCTTCGTCGGCACCTATCCGCAGCTGCGGGCGCTCGACGTGATGCACCTCGCGAGTCCGGCGTCGGCGATCATGTCCGCGCTGATCTTCAATGCGCTGATCATCGTGTTCCTGATCCCGCTCGCGCTGCGCGGCGTGCGCTTCCGCGCGATCGGCGCCACCGCCCTGCTGCGCCGCAACCTGCTCGTCTACGGCGTCGGCGGTATCATTCTGCCGTTCATCGGCATCAAGCTGATCGACATGCTGCTCGCGGCGCTGAACCTCGTCTGAACCTGGAGACCACCATGACCTCCCTGTTTCGTCCCACGCTCGTCCTGTTCGGCGCCCTGACGCTGCTGTGCGGCGTGCTCTACCCGGCCGCCGTCACCGGTATCGGCCGCGCCGTCTTCCCGCACCAGGCCGGCGGCAGCCTGATCGAAGCGAACGGCAAGGCCGTCGGCTCGACCCTGATCGGCCAGCCGTTCTCCGCGCCCGGCCATTTCTGGGGCCGCCCGTCGGCCACTGCGCCGATGGCGGACAATGCGGCCGGCTCCGGCGGCTCCAACCAGGGGCCGACCAATCCCGCGCTGCTGGACGCCGTCAAGGCCCGCATCGACGCGCTCACGGCGCTCGCCCCCGGCAACCATGCGCCCATCCCCGTCGACCTCGTCACCGCGTCCGCCAGCGGCCTCGATCCCGAGATCAGCGTGGCGGCCGCCGAATACCAGGCCGCGCGCGTCGCCGCGGCGCGCAGGCTGCCCGTGGCGCAGGTGCGCGCCCTGATCGACCGCTACCGGCAGGACCCGGCCCTGGGCTTCCTCGGCGAGGCGCGCGTCAACGTGCTGGCGCTGAACCTCGCTCTGGACGGCAAGGCACCATGAGGACGAAAGCGTGAGCGTGCCCGGGGACGAGGTGCGGCGCGATCCGGACGCGTTGCTGGCCCGCGTGCAGGAAGAAGAACTGCGCGCGGCGCGCGGCCGGCTGCGCATCTACTTCGGCGCGTCGGCCGGCGTCGGCAAGACGTACGCGATGCTGTCCGCGGCGCGCCAGCTCGCCGCCACGCGCGCCGTGCTGGTCGGCGTCGTCGAGACGCATGGCCGCGCCGAAACGGAAGCGCTGCTGGACGGCCTGGAGGTCCTGCCCCGCCGCCAGATTGCCTACCGCGGCAAAGTGCTGCCGGAATTCGACATCGACGCTGCGCTGGACCGGCGCCCGGCACTGGTGCTCGTCGACGAGCTGGCGCATTCGAATGTCCCCGGCTCGCGCCATCCGAAGCGCTGGCAGGACGTCGACGAGCTGCTGGCCGCGGGCATCGACGTGTTCACGACGGTGAACGTGCAGCACCTGGAGAGCCTGAACGACGTGGTCGGCGGCATCACGGGCGTGCGCGTAGGCGAGACGGTGCCGGATTCCGTGTTCGACGCGGCCGACGAGGTCGTGCTGGTCGACCTGCCGGCGGACGAGCTGCTGGCGCGCCTGAAACTCGGCAAGGTGTACCAGCCGGCCCAGGCCGAGCGGGCGGGCCGCAATTTCTTCCGCAAGGGGAACCTCATCGCGTTACGCGAACTGGCGTTGCGGCGCACGGCGGAGCGCATCGGCGACGACGTGCGCGCCTACCGCGTCGAACAGTCGATCGATGCCGTGTGGCGCACCGGGACGGCATTCCTCGCCTGCGTCGGCCCCGGACCGGGCGCGGAAGGGATCGTGCGCAGCGCCGCGCGCCTCGCGGCCCAGTTGGGCGCCGACTGGCACTTGGTCTACGTCGAGACGCCGGCCCTGCAACGTCTCGACGCGGCCCGGCGCGAGCGCATCCTGGACACGTTCAAGCTGGCGCGCAGCCTCGGCGCGGTCACCGCGGTCCTGTCGGGCGACAGTGTGGAAGCCACGGTCGTCGACTACGCGCGCGACCACAACCTGGCCCGCATCGCGCTCGGCCGGAGCCAGGCGCGCTGGCCGTGGCAGGTCGCGTGCGGCCGGCGCATCGCCCGGCTGGCGCCCGACGTCGAACTGCTCGAAGTCGCCGTGCTGCCGGCACCGACGCCGGACACCGTCCGGCCGGTCCCCGTCGCGCGTTCCGCCGACGTCCGCGCCGCCGTCGCGGCCCATGGCGCGGCGGTCCTGTCCAGCCTCGGCATGGCGCTCGCGTTGACGCCCGCCGTGGGCCACCTGGACCTGGCCAACATCGCCATGCTGTTCCTGCTCGTCGTGCTGCTGGTGGCGGTGCGCCTCGGACGCGGTCCGTCCGTCACCGCGACCTGCGTCAGCGTGGCCTGCTTCGACTTCTTCTTTGTCCCGCCGCGCTTCACGTTCGCGATCTCGGACATCCAGTACCTGGTGGCGTTCGGCGTGATGCTGGCGGTCGGCCTGATCACGGGACACCTCACGGCCGGCCTGCGCTTCCAGGCGCACGTCGCCGCGCGGCGCGAAAGCCGCACGCGCGCGTTGTACGAATTCGCCCGTGCCCTGTCCGGCGTGCTGCAGACGGAGCAGATCCAGGAGGCGACGCGCGACGCCATCGGACGCACGTTCGGCGCACGCACGGTCCTGCTGGTGCCGGACGCGGCCGGTCGCATGACCGTGTCCGGCGGCGACGCCATCGCGGCGCTCGACACCGGCATCGCGCAATGGGCGTTCGACCACGGCGCCAGCGCGGGCATGGGCACCGACACCCTGCCCGGCAGCCCCGTCTTCTACATGCCGCTGGTCGCGCCCATGCGCACGCGGGGCGTGCTCGCGATCGAGGCGGCCACGCCGCACTGGCTGACGGCGCCGGAGCAACGCCAGCAGCTCGACACGTTCGCGGCGCTGGCCGCCATCGCGCTGGAACGGGTGCACTACATCGAGGTCGCTCAGGACGCGCTGGTCCGCATCGAATCGGAGCGGCTGCGCAATTCGCTGCTGGCGGCGCTGTCGCACGACCTGCGCACGCCGCTCACGTCGCTGATGGCGCAGGCCGAGGCGCTGGCGGGCTCCGCGCCACCGCTGGCGCCCGGACAGCGCGCGATGGCGGACGCGTTGCGCGAGGAAACGGTGCGCATGGGGCGGCTCGTCACGAATCTGCTCGACATGGCGCGCATCGAGAGCGGCGACGTGAAGCTGAGGCTCCAGTGGCAGCCGGTCGAGGAAGTCATCGGCAGCGCCCTGGCGGCCAGCCGCGGCGCGCTGGCCGGCCGCGTCGTGGAAACGCACGTGCCGGCCGACCTCCCGCTCGTGCAGTACGATGCCGTGCTGGTCGAACGCGTGCTGTCCAACCTGCTGGAAAACGCGGGCAAGTACACGCCACCCGGCAGCACGGTGGCCGTGTCCGCGGAACGGCACGGGCAGTGGCTGAACGTCGCGGTGACGGACGACGGCCCGGGCCTGCCGCCCGGCCAGGAGGACGCCGTGTTCGAGAAATTCACGCGCGGCGAACGGGAATCGGCCAAGCCCGGCGTGGGGCTCGGCCTGGCCATCTGCCGTGCGATCGTGGGCGCGCACGGCGGCACGATCCGCGCGGCCAACCGCCCCGGAGGCGGCGTCGCGTTCACGTTCGCGCTGCCGCTCGGGACGCCCCCGGCACTGCCGCCGGACGACGACATGGAGGACGGCGATGAGTGATTTTACCGGCACGGCCCTGCTCGTGGAAGACGAGCCCCACATCCGCCGCTTCGTGCGCGGCGCGCTGGAACGGGAAGGCTGGCAGGTGCACGAGGCCGCGACGCTCGAACGCGGCCTGACGGAGGCCGGCACGCGCAAGCCGGACGTGGTCATCCTCGACCTCGGCCTGCCGGACGGCGACGGCACCGACTTCATCGCCGACCTGCGCAAGTGGTCGGGGGTGCCGGTCATCGTGCTGTCGGCCCGCGTGAACGAGGACGAAAAGATCCGCGCGCTCGACCGCGGCGCCGACGACTATCTGACGAAACCGTTCGGGGTCGGCGAACTGCTGGCGCGCGTGCGCGCGTCGCAACGGCGCCTGCGCGGCCCCGCGACGGGCGGCGACGGCAAGGTGAGGTTCGGGGATGTCGTGGTGGACGTGCAGAACCGGCGCGTCACGAAGGGCGGCGCCGCCGTCAGATTGACGCCGACGGAGCATCGCCTGCTGGCCGTCCTCGTGGCCAACGCGGGCAAGGTCATGACGACGCCGCAGCTGCTGCGCAGCGTGTGGGGACCGAACCAGTCCGACCATGCACACTACCTGCGGATCTACATGGGCCACCTGCGCCACAAGCTGGAAGACAATCCGGCCCAGCCCCGCTACCTCGTCACCGAGACCGGCGTCGGCTACCGGTTCCAGCTGCCGTGATTCAGGCGCCCGCGACGAGCACCGACGCCGTATCGCGTCCCGCATGCTTCGAGCGGTACAACCCGTCGTCCGCCGCATGGGCCATTGCGGCCTGCTCCGGCCGCGCGCTCCACGCGATGCCGATGCTGCTCGTGACCGAAAGCAGATGCCCGTCCAGCGCGAACGGGGCGCGGATCGCGTCGAGCAGCTTGGCCGCGATGCGCTCGCACTCCAGCGGCGAGCCGACCTGCTCCAGCACGATGACGAATTCGTCGCCGGCCAGGCGCGCCACCGTGTCCGTGGCGCGCACCGTGGCGCCGAGGCGGCGCGCGAACTCGCGCAGCACGGCGTCGCCCACCGCGTGGCCGAGGCTGTCGTTGATCTGCTTGAAGTGGTCGATGTCGAGGTAGGCCAGCGCCAGCGGCGTGGCGCCGCGGCGCGCGCGCGCGATGGCCTGCGCGAAGCGCTCCTCGTAGCTGCGCCGGTTCGGCAGGCCGGTCAGGTGGTCGGAATGGGCGAGCGCGTGCAGCTGGCGCTCGTATTCGCGCGCGGAGGTCGCATCCGTCGACAGCACGTAGATGCCCTGCACGATGCCGTCGCGGATGTGCGGCAGATAAGTCGAGCTGATCACGCGCGTGCGGCCGCGGCGCTGCTCCTCGATCTCCAGGTGCGACGCGTGCCCGGCCAGGCAGCGCTCCAGCGCTTCGCGGCGTGATGCGTAGAACCCCTCTCCCATCGCGTCCAGCACCGTCCTGCCGATCATGTCGCTGGTCTTCACGCCGAACCATTCGCGATAGCGTTCGTTGGCGAAGCGGTAGCGCATGTCGGTGTCGACGTAGGCGATCAGCGCCGGCACGTTGTCGGCGATGGTGCGCAGCCATTCGCCGCTTTCGGCCAGGCGTGCGCGCGACGCATCCAGTTCCGTCACGTCCTTCATCGCGACGACGGCGCCCAGCGGCTCGCCGGTGGTGCCGTGCAGCGCGCGGCCGCTCGCGAGCAGGCGGCGCGGCGCCTCGCCCGCCACGTGGATCGTCATGCCGGCGTCCTTCACGCGCTCGCCACGCAGCGCGCGCACCAGCGGGACGTCGTCCGCTGCCAGCGGCGTGAGGCCATCCTCGCCGTACAGATCGTAGTGCGCGGGCCAGGCGGCCTGCGGCAACGCGCTGTCCGCGTCGAGGCCGTGGAAAGCGCGCGCCGCGCGGTTGAACAGCATCAGGTGGCCGTCGGCGTCGCACGCGACCACGCCCACGTCCACCGTTTCCAGCACGGCGTCCAGCAGTTCCTGCTTCTGGCGCAGGGCCTGCTCGGCCGTCTCGCGCAGCCGCATCGTCAGTTCGAGCGTGGCGTTCTTGTCCTGCAGTTCGCGCGTGCGGTTGGCGACCAGCACGTCGCGGTTCAATTCGTCCTGCACCAGTTGCGCGAGGTCGCGCAGCATGCGCCGGTCGGCGTCGCCGAAGGTGCGGGGACGCCTGTCGATGATGCACAGGGTGCCGAGCGGCTGGCCGTCCACGCTGTGCAGCGGCTGGCCGGCATAGAAGCGGATGCGGGGCGCGCCCGTCACGTGCGGGTGCGCGGCGAACCGCTCGTCGAGGAGCGTGTCCGGCACGACCAGCATGTCGTTCAGGGCGATGGCGTGGCTGCAGAAGGCGAGCGAGCGCGGCGTCTCGCAGTAGTCGAGGCCCGCCTGCGACTTGAACCACTGGCGCTCGCGGTCGACGAGCGACACGAGGGCGATCGGGACGTCGAACGCGGCGGTGGCGAGGCGGGTGAACCGGTCGAACCGGTCTTCGCGGGGCGTGTCGAGCAACCCCAGCGCATGAAGGGCCTGGAGGCGTGCTTCTTCAGCGAGATCTTGTTGACTGAGCATGGGCATCCTTGATCGGCGAAGCACGCAGCCTGTGCAGCAAATTCTATCCGATTATCACCAATCTGTGCGGTAGAGCCACATCCGTTGCATTCCGGGTACATCCCGTGCCGCTGTAAAATTTTGAAAACATTCTACTTCGAAATAATTGATGAGAATTCACCTTTTATGCAAAAACCATGCTGACTGCTGCACAAATGACACACCACATTTCCAGATCGATCATATTGTGTGTGACCTAACCGAACGGTGGTGGCCGGAACCGTAAGGTGTGGCCTTTGCCCCGACAAGGACGGCCATGGACGCTTACCGGCAGTACCCCATCCGCCTGCGCATCAACGGCGAAGACCGCGCATTCGACGTCGAATCCACGGTGACGCTGCTCGACCTGCTGCGCGACCGCGCCGGCCTCACCGGCACCAAGAAGGGCTGCGACCACGGCCAGTGCGGCGCCTGCACGGTGCTGCTGGACGGCCGCCGCATCAACGCCTGCCTCACCCTCGCCGTCATGCAGGACGGCCACGAGGTCACGACGATCGAGGGCCTGGCCGACGGCGACACGCTGCATCCGCTGCAGCAGGCCTTCATCGACCACGATGCCTTCCAGTGCGGCTACTGCACACCCGGCCAGATCTGTTCGGCCGCCGGCCTCGTCGCCGAGGGCCAGGCGCAGACGGTCGACGACGTGCGCGAACTGATGAGCGGGAACGTGTGCCGCTGCGGCGCGTATCCGCAGATCGCGCAGGCCGTGTGCGAAGTGATGGGGATCGCCAAATGAATCCGTTCGACTTCACCCAGCCCGCCGACGTCGACGCCGCGCTGGCCGCCCTCGCCGCGCCGGGCGCGCGTCCCATCGCCGGCGGCACCAACCTGCTCGACCTGATCAAGGAAGGCGTGATGACGCCCGCACACCTCGTCGACATCAACCCGATCGCGGGCCTCGACACGATCGAGGAAGACGGCACGGGCCTGCGCCTGGGCGCCCTCGCCCGCAACGCGGACACGGCCTGTCACCCGCTCGTGCGCGAGCGCTATCCGCTGCTGGCCGCCGCGATCCTGGCCGGCGCGTCGCCCCAGTTGCGCAACATGGCGACGAACGGCGGCAACCTGCTGCAGCGCACCCGCTGCGTCTATTTCTACGACGTGGGCACGCCGTGCAACAAGCGCGAGCCGGGTACGGGCTGTCCCGCCAAGGCCGGCATCAACCGCCAGCTCGCGATCCTCGGCACGAGCGCGCAGTGCATCGCCACGCATCCGTCCGACATGTGCGTGGCCCTGCGCGCGCTCGACGCGACCGTGCACGTGCGCGCGGCGAACGGCGAGCGGACGATCCCCTTCGCCGGCTTCCACCGCCTGCCGGGCGACACGCCCGACGTCGACACGACGCTGCAGCCCGGCGAACTGATCACGCATATCACCCTGCCCGATGCGCGCCGCTTCGCGCAGCGCTGCGAGTACGTGAAGGTGCGCGACCGGCTGTCGTATGCGTTCGCGCTCGTCTCGGTGGCCGCCGCGCTGGACCTCGCCGCCGACGGCACCGTGCGCGCGGCCCGCATCGCGCTGGGCGGCGTCGCGCACAAGCCGTGGCGGGTCGAGGAAGCGGAAGAGCTGCTCGTGGGCCGCCCCGCCGGCGAGACCGCGTTCGAACAGGCCGCGGAGCGCATCCTGCGCGGCGCGCGCGGCTACGGTCAGAACGATTTCAAGATACCGTTGGCGCGGAACGCCATCGTGCAGGCGTTGACGAACGCCGCGAGGAAGGGAGACAAGCCATGACCGACCTGATCCCCGACCTGCGCACGCCGACGGCCCCCGAAGGCACGGGCCGCGTGCACAGCGGCATGGCCGTGTCGCGCACCGACGGCCGCGCCAAGGTGACGGGCACCGCGCACTACGCGGCCGAGATCCCGGCGCCGGACCTCGCGTATGGCGTCGTCGTCAGCGGCACCGTCGCGCGCGGCCACATCAAGGCCATCGATACGGAAGCGGCACGCGGCGTGCCCGGCGTGATCGACGTGATCACGCACGAGAACCGGCCTAAGATGCGCGGCAACGACCTCGCGTACAAGGACATGACGGCGCCCGGCGGCTCGCCGTTCCGTCCCCTGTTTTCAAGCCGCGTGTTCTGGAGCGGCCAGCCGGTGGCGCTCGTCGTGGCCGAGACCTTCGAGGCGGCGCGCCATGCGGCGAGCCTCGTGCGCGTCACGTACGACATCGAGGAGCACGACACGAACCTGCTCGCGACCTTGAACAGGGCCTACAAGCCGCGCCCGATGAAGGCCGGGTTCACGCCGCCAGGCTCGAAAGGCGACGCGGACCAGGCGTTCGCCACGGCACCCGTAAAGATCGAGGCGGAGTACTACAACGCCGTCGAGCACCACAACCCGATGGAGATGTTCGCCTCCACCGTCGTCTACGGCGAGGACGGCCACCTGATCATCTACGACAAGACCCAGAGTTCGCAGAACAGCCGCTGGTACGTGTCGCACGTGTTCGGGCTGTCGAAGAACAAGGTCACGGTGCGCAACCCGTACGTGGGCGGCGCGTTCGGGTCCGGGCTGCGTCCGCAATACCAGTTGCCGCTCGCGGTGATGGGCGCCTTGAAACTGAAGCGTTCCGTGCGCGTCGTGCTCACGCGCCAGCAGATGTTCAGCTTCGGCCACCGGCCCGAGACGTGGCACAAGATCAAACTGGCGGCCGACAGGGACGGCAAGTTGCAGGCGGTGTGGCACGAGGCGATCCAGGAGACATCGCGCCTGGAAGATTACGTGGAGGTCGTCGTCAACTGGTCCGGGCAGCTGTACGCGTGCGACAACATCCACCTCGGCTACCAGCTCGTCGAGCAGGACCGCGCGACGCCCATCGACATGCGCGCGCCGGGCGCCGCGCACGGCGTGCATGCGCTGGAAGTGGCGATGGACGAACTGGCGTACGAACTGCGCATGGACCCGCTCGCGTTCCGCCTGAAGAACTACGCGGAGCACAACCACCTGGAGGACAAGCCGTTCTCCAGCAAGGAACTGCGCCAGTGCTACCGGCTCGGGGCCGAGCGCTTCGGCTGGAAGGACCGGCCCGTCGAGCCCCGTTCGATGCGCGACGGCGATGAACTCGTCGGCTGGGGCATGGCGACCGGCATCTGGGATTCGCTCGTGATGATCGCGCGCGTGTCGGCCGTGCTGCATGCGGACGGGCGCCTCGTCGTGTCGAGCGCGGCATCCGACATCGGCACCGGTACGTACACCGTGATGGCGATGATCGCGGCGGAGCGTCTCGGCCTGCCGCTCGAACGGGTGACGTTCCAGCTGGGCGATTCCACCCTGCCGCTCGCCCCCGTGGAAGGCGGCTCGTCGCACGTGACGACGGTAGGCGGCGGCGTGGCCGGCGCCTGCGACAAGCTGAAAGCCACGCTGCTGAAGCTCGCACAGAAGGCCCCTGCGTTCAAGGGCCTCAAGTTGAAGGACGTCGAATTCAACGACGGCCGCATCCACCCGCACGGGCAGCCGGAGCAAGGCATCCTGCTGTCCGACCTGCTGGCGCAGGCGGGGCGCGAGCGCATCGAGGAAAAATACCTCATGACGCCGCAGATGCTCAAGCAGCGCAAGTTTTCGCGCGCCGTGCACTCGGCCGTGTTCGTCGAGGTGCGCGTGAACGAGCGGCTCGGCATGGTGCGCGTCACGCGGGCCGTGTCCGCCGTCGCGGCCGGCCGCATCATCAATGCGAAGACGGCCGCGAGCCAGGTCAGCGGCGCCGTCGTGTGGGGCATCAGCCAGGCGCTGCACGAGGAGACGTTCACGGACCACCGCCTCGGCCGCTTCATGAACCATAACTACGCCGAGTACCACGTCGCGGTCAACAAGGACATCCCCGCCATCGAGGTGATCTTCGCGGACGAGGAAGACCGCATCGTCAGCAAGCAGCTCGGCGCCAAGGGCGTGGGGGAAATCGGCATCGTGGGCGTGGCGGCGGCCGTCGCGAACGCCGTGTTCCACGCGACCGGCAAGCGCCTGCGCACGACGCCGATCACGCCCGACAAAGTGCTGCTGGGGGATCACGAAGTGCCTGTCGGCAAGTAAAAATTTTCCACTCGGAATTTGAATCGTCGCATCGGCAACACGGGGCAAACGAAATCTCACGAAAACTCATCTTTCGCTTGCCCAGCGAAACAATCTGACCCTATTCTTCCCGTTCGCGGTTCAGCCGCGGAGAGTCTGCCCGGAATGACAACGGACGAGAAGACATGACGCATAACGACACGGGCAATGTCGAGGTGACCCTCGACGAAGTCTTGATCACGCACGAACTCGCACGCCGCCCGGTGCGTGCACCCGATCACCGCGCGGAGAGCCGCGCCCTCACGCTGCTCGGCCAGGAGCTCGTGACCCATCCGCGCGGCGTCGTGCAGCGGCTCGCCGAACTCGCGTTGCAGCTGTGCCGTGCCGGCACGGCCGGCGTCAGCATCCTGGAGTCCGGCCCCCATGGCGACGTGTTCCGCTGGCACGCGCTGGCCGGCGCGCACGCCGCGGCGCTCGGCGGCGCGGTGCCGCGCGGAGACAGCCCGTGCGGCGTCGTCATCGAACGCAATACGACCTTGCTGTTCGATGGGCCGGCACGCCGCTTCGCCTCTTTGCGCTGCGACGGCCCGCCGCTGCTCGAATGCCTGCTCGTGCCCTGGGCGATCGACGACCAGCCGATCGGCACCGTCTGGGTCATCGCCCACGATCCCGAGCGGCGGTTCGATGCCGAGGATGCGCGCCTGCTGGCGGAACTGTCGTCGTTCGCCGCGGCCGCGCACCAGGTCGTGAAGGCGCTGGACGAGGCGCAGCCGGCAAGCCAGGTCGAGCGCGGCCTCGCGACGCTGCGCCATCACATCGAGACGCGCGCCGGGGGCACCGCCGAAGCCGCGCTGCTGGCCAGTCCCGCAATCCTGCGACCGCTGCTCGAACTGCACGTGGCGCCGCCCAGCGAGGTCGGCCTGCCCGCGGCATTGGCCCCGGTGCTGAACCGCGCCTGCGCGCTGGCGGGCGCCGCCTACGGCCGCATCGAACTTGCCGCCGGCGCGGATGCGGGGCGCGCCATCGTGGCCCAGCGCATGCACGGCGCCGCCGCCGGCTACCGCAACGACGTCGTGGCCGGCCCGCGTGCCGCCGCGACGGATGCGCCGTATGCGCTCCCCCTGACGGCCCACGACGGCACCGTGCTCGGCACCTTGCGCCTCGCGCTCGTGCGGCCGCCCGCGGCGGACGGCACGGGCCTGCTCGACCTGCTCGTGCGCACGGCGGCCGGCGCCATCGAACGCCACCGCAGCCATGCGGCAAGGCGTGACGACGAGCGGCACCAGGCCTTCCTGCTGCGCCTGAACGATGCCCTGCGCCCGCTGGCCGACCCGCGCCGCATCCAGGAACAAGCCGCGCGCGTGCTGCGCGCCCATCTCGGCGTCGACCGGATCGGCTACGCGGCCGACTGCGGCGACGGCGAGCACCTGATCGTCACCCATGCGGACGGCTCGAGTGCGTCCGCGTTCGGCAGCAAGATGCGTTACGCCGACTTCGGTCCCGGCCTGCTGGCCGCGCTGCGCAAGGGCCGGCCGGTCGTGCGGGCGGATATCCTGTCCGATCCCGAGCTCGACGCGGCCGCACGCGGCGCGCATGCCGCGCTCGGCGCCCTCTCCGTGGCCGACGTGCCGCTCGTGAAGGACGGCCGCCTCGTCGCGATCCTGTTCGCGCACCACGGCCAGGCGCGCGCCTGGAGCGCCCCCGACCTGGCCGTCATGCAGGAGACGGCCGAGCGCACCTGGGCCGCCGTCGAGCGCGCGCAGGCGCAGGCCGAGCGCGAGGCGGCCTACGCGGAACTGATGCGCCAGTCGCGCTTCGTCGCGACGACGATGGATGCGCTGCCCGACTTCGTCTACGCGTTCGACCGCGCGCACCGCTTCGTCTACGTCAACCGCGCGATGGAAGAACTGTACGGCATGGCAGCGGGCGCGCTCGTGGGCCGCAGCTTCGCCGACCTGGACTTCCCGTCCGACCTGGCCGCGCGCCTGGACGGCCACCTCGACACCATCTTCCGCACCGGCGTCACCATCCAGGACGAGGTGTATTTCACGAGCCCCACCGGCACCAGCGCCTATTTCCAGTTCCGCTGGGGGCCCGTGCTGGCCGAGGACGGAACGGTCGAGCAGGTCGTGGGCGTCTCGCGCGACACGACCGGCCGGCGCATGCTGGAAGCGCGCCTGCGCGAGAGCGAGGAACGGGCGGCCTTCCTGCTGCGCCTGTCCGACGCGATGCGCTCGCTGGACGATGCCGACGCGATCGAGACGACGGCCACGCGCATGGTGGCCGCGCACCTGGGCGCAAGCCGCGTGCTGATCGGCGAATTCGAGGAAGGCCGCGTCCACATCCGGCGCGACCACGTGGAGGGCGTCGCGTCGCTGGCCGGCACGTATCCGATGCCGTCGCTGGGCGCGCGGGCGCTCGCCGCGTTCGAGCGGGGCGAACCGTTCGTCGTCGAGGATACGGCGCGCGACCCGCACACGGACAGCGCCACGCGCGCCGGCTGGATCGGCGTCGGCATCGCATCCCACGTCGGCGTCGGGCTGTATTCCGGCGGGCGCATCGCCGGCGTGTTCTGCGTGCACCACGCGGCGCCGCGGCACTGGAACGCGGCCGAAGTGAACCTCGTGCGCGAAGCGGCCGAACGCACGTGGGCCGCGATCGAGCGCGTGCGCGCCGAGCAGGCGCTGAAGGACGCGGACCGGCGCAAGGACGAATTCCTGGCCACGCTGGCGCACGAGCTGCGCAATCCGCTCGCGCCGATCAGCAACGCGATCCAGCTGATGCGCCGCGCCGACAGCCGCGATGCCGCCGATCGTCTCACGGGCATCGTCGAGCGCCAGGTGCGGCAGATCGTCAAGCTCGTCGACGACTTGATGGAGATCGCGCGCATCTCGCGCGGCAAGATCGAACTGGACCGGCGCGCGCTGGCGCTGGCCGACATCGTGCGCGACGCCGTCGAGGCGAGCCGCCCGCAGATCGACCGCGCCGGCCACGTCCTCGACGTGACGGAGCCCGACGCATCCCTCGTCGTGCACGGCGACGCCGTGCGCCTCACGCAGGTGCTCACGAATTTGATCAACAACGCCGCCAAGTACACCGGCGCGGGCGGCCGCATCGACCTGCTCGCCGGGCGCGAAGGCAGCGCCGTCGCGCTGCGGGTGCGCGACAACGGCCGCGGCATCCCGGCCGCGCAGCTGCCCCACGTGTTCGACATGTTCGCGCAGCCGCACCTGGGCGACCGGGGCGATGGCGACGGCCTGGGCATCGGCCTCGCCATCGTGCGCAAGCTCGTCGAGATGCACGACGGGACGGTGGAAGCCCACAGCGCGGGACCGGGCTGCGGCAGCGAATTCGTCGTGCGGTTACCCCTGCTGCACGGCACGGCGCCGGACGGTGAGGCGGGGACGACGTGTGCGGCGCTGGCCGGCCAGCGCGTCCTCGTCGTGGACGACAATGCCGACGCGGCCGACACGCTGGCCCTGCTGCTGGACACGCACGGGGCGCGGGCGCGCGCCGTGTACGGCGGCCCGGCCGCGCTGGCGGCACTGTCCGGGTTCGCGCCCACCGTCGTGCTGCTCGACCTGGGCATGCCGGAGATGGACGGCTTCGACGTCGCGCGCGCCATCCGCGCCGAAGGCCACGCGCACGTGCGTATCGTCGCCCTCACGGGCTGGGGCCAGCAGGCCGACCGCGAGCGCACGCGCGCGGCCGGGTTCGATCATCACATGACCAAGCCGGTGGACCTGGCGGCGCTAGCCGCGTGGCTCGGCGCGTAACTCGGCCACCAGCTGCGCGTGCAGGCGCCGGTCGCCGCACGCCAGCACCGTGCCGCCATGCTGCACGTCGCCGCCATCCCACGCCGTGATGACGCCGCCCGCCCCTTCGATGATGGGCACCAGTGCCTGCACGTCCCACGGCTGCAGGCCCGCCTCGATGACGGCGTCGACGAGGCCGGACGCCAGCATGCAGTAGGCGTAGCAGTCGCCACCATAGCGCAGCAGCCGCGCCCGGCCCGCGACCGCGTCGAACGCCACGCGCTGGATCGGATCGAAGATGTCGGGCGACGTGCACATCACGTGCGCGTCCGCCAGTTGCGCGCACGGGCGCGTGTGCAGCACGTGGCCGCCGTTCCATGCGCAGTGCGCCGTGCCGACGAAGCGCTCGCGCGTAAAAGGCTGGTTCATGAGACCCAGTACCGGGCGCGTGCCGTCGTTCAGCGCGATCAGCGTGCCCCACAGCGGCAGGCCGAGGAGGAAGGCCCTGGTGCCGTCGATGGGATCGAGCACCCACGTCAGGCCCTCCCCCCGCCCGCATTGACTCTCTTCCTTGCCCTCCTCTTCACCGAGGATGCCGTGGTGCGGGTAGCGGGCGCGGATCAGCGCGCGCATCACGCGCTCGGCGCCGCGGTCGGCCGCGGTCACGGGATCGAAGCCGTGCGCGCTCTTGTTCTCGGCGCCGCTGCCGGCGCGGAAATGCGGCAGGATGGCGCCGGCGGCCGCGTCGGCCAGCTCGTTGGCGAACTGCAGGTACTCGTCGAATTCGGTGGCATCGATGGGCATCGGCTATCTCGCAGGAAGGCGGCACGGCGCCGCCTCCGCCATCCTACCGCGAACCCGCGGCGGCTTGGTGAAATACGCACGCTTCGCCATCGTCGGGCACGCGCACCCGCGCCACCAGGTCGTGCGTCTCCACCCACGCCCGCAGCTCGGCCCGCGACAGCATGCAGTGATTCACGGCCTCCAGGTGGCTCGCGACGATGGCCGCCCGCGGCGCCGCCTGCACCACGCTGGCCACGTCGTCCAGGTCCATGATGATCGGCCCCAGGCCCGGCACCTGCGCGTCGCCGCAGTTCAGCACGACGACGTCCGGATCGTACGTTTCCAGCGCGGCCGCCACGTGCACGTTCCACACCGTGTCGCCGGCGATGTACAGCGTGGGCTCGTCCGGATGACGCAGCACGAGGCCGCTCACTTCGCCCATGCGCGCGCCGATGGCGGCCATGACGGTGTCGCTGCCGTGCTGGCCGCGCGTCTGGGCGATGCGGATGCCGTCGAACGGCGTGTCGCCTTGCGCCGACAGCGTGCGCACATCCGTGAAGCCGTCGGCGCGGATGGCCTGCGCATCGGCGTCGTTCTGCGCGAACACGGTCAATGCGCGCGGCAGCTCGCGCCGCGCGGCGTCGTCCCAATGGTCGGCGTGCAGGTGCGTGACGAGCACGGCGTCCACGTCGAACAGCGTCGCCAACGGCACGGGCAGGTCGACGAGCGGATTCGCCAGGTGGCTGTTGGCCGTGCCGGCAAAGCCGGGGTAGGCGCCCTTGTCGGCCAGCAGCGGATCGACGAGGAAAGTCTTGCCGGCGTATTCGATGAGCAGGGTGGCGTTGCGGATCTGGGTCACTTGCATGGTGTCTCTCCTTGGTGTGTGTGACGCCATTCTCGCGGTGCGGACGGTTGCCCGACAGTGGCCCGGAGGACAACCTTCGATATAATCGGGCCATGTCCCGAACCGAACCGTCCACCTGGCGTGTCGCCGTCATTGCCTTCGACGGCATGACGCCCTTCCACCTGTCCGTGCCCTGCCTCGTGTTCAGCGGCCGTCCCGGCGCGGATGCGAGATCGCACTTCGCGCTGACGGTGTGCGGCGCCGGCACGGATGCGCCGCTGGCCACGAGCGCCGGCTTCGGCATCGTGCCGAGCCACGGCCTGGAAGCGCTGCGGGATGCCGACATCGTCGTCATGCCCGCCTGGTACGACGACTGCCGCCCCGCGCCGCCCGCGCTGCTGGACGCGCTGCGTGCGGCGCATGCGCGCGGCGCCTGCATCGTCGCGCTGTGCCTCGGCGCGTTCCCGGTGGCCGAGGCGGGCCTGCTGGACGGCCGCACGGTCGCCACGCACTGGGCCCTCGCCGCCGAGCTGGCGCGGCGCCACCCGCGCGTGAAAGTCGATCCGGACGTGCTGTACGTGGACGATGGCGACGTGCTGACGTCGGCGGGCGTGGCGGCGGGCATCGACTGCTGCCTGCACCTGATGCGCCGGCTGTGCGGTGCGGACGCGGCGAACCACGTGGCGCGCATGCTCGTCGTGGCGCCGCACCGGCAAGGGGGCCAGGCCCAGTTCATCGAACGGCCGCTGCCCGCGTCGCCCAGCGACGGCCGCCTGTCCGCGGTGCTGGAGTGGGTGACGCGCCACCTCCGCGAGGAACACGGCATCGACGACCTGGCCCAGCGCGCCGCCATGAGCCGGCGTAACTTCACGCGCCACTTCCGCCAGGCGACGGGCACGTCGTTCAAGCAATGGCTGCTGGCCCAGCGGCTGGCGCACGCGCGCTGGATGCTGGAGACATCGGATGCGGCCGTCGAGGTCGTGGCGCAGGAGGCCGGCTTCGGCTCCGCGCTGTCGCTGCGCCAGCACTTCCGCGCCGCGCTGCAGACGTCGCCGGCGGCGTACCGCAAGGCCTTTCGGCGTGGTGCGGACGGCTAGCCGTCCATCCTACGCACGGCCCGCGCCCAGCCACGCGCGCAGCACATTCAGGTCGACCGGCTTGGTAAGGTGAAAATCGAACCCGGCCCCGCGCGTGCGTTCGCGGTCGCTCTCCTGTCCCCACCCCGTCAGCGCGACGATGCGCACGCCGGACCAGGCGGGATCGGCGCGGATGCGGCGCGTCACTTCGAGGCCGTCCATGTCCGGCATGCCCAGGTCGAGCAGCACCGTGTGCGGCCGCAGGACCGGCAACGCGGCCAGCGCGGACGGGCCGTCGTACACGGCGCGCGCCTGGGCGCCGTCCGCGTCCAGCAGCATCGCGAGCGTGTCGGCGGCGTCCTGGTTGTCGTCCACGACGAGGATGCGCTGCCCCGCCAGCGGCGCCGCGCCCGCCCCCGCGGCGGCGCCGTCGTGGGCGGCGTCGGGCGGTTCGGCCAGCGGCAGGCGCACGATGAATTCGCTGCCCAGCCCCGTCCCGGCACTCTTCGCCTCCACGGTCCCGCCATGCATCAGCACGAGGCTGCGCACCATCGCGAGGCCGATCCCGAGCCCGCCCTGCCCGCGCCCGGCCGCGCGGTGCGCCTGCGTGAACATGTCGAACACCGCGGGCAGGTGGCCGGCCGGGATGCCGATGCCGTTGTCGCGCACCGCGATCTCGACTTCCAGGCCGTCGCGTCGCGCCTCCAGCGCGATCCTGCCGCCCTGGTCCGTGTACTTGGCCGCGTTGTTCAGGAGGTTCGCGAGCACCTGCGTGAGGCGCACGCTGTCCGCGTTCAGCGTCAGCGCTTCGTCGGGCAGGCGCACGTCCAGCTGGTGGTGGTGCTGGTCGATCAGCGGCCGGCTCGTCTCGACGGCGCCGTGCACGACGTCGGCCAGCAGCAGCGGCTGCCGGTGCAGCTCGATCTTGTCGCGCGTGATGCGCGAGATCTCGAGCAGGTCGTCGACGAGCTTGATCATCTGGCGCACCTGGCGGCCCAGCATCTCGACGAGGCGGTCGGCGCGGCGGCGGCCGTCCGGGTGGCGCAGCAGGTGCACCGCGTTGCTGATCGGCGCGAGCGGGTTGCGCAGCTCGTGCGCCAGCACGGCCAGGAATTCGTCCTTGCGGCGGTCCGTTTCCTTCAACGCCTGCTCGGCCAGCACGGCGTCCGTGATGTCGAGCGAAGCGCCGACGTGGCCCGCGTAGCTGCCGTCCGGCGCGAACAGCGGCTGCGCATAACTGTCGAACCAGCGCCACTGCCCGTCGTGGCGGCGCACGCGGTCGACGTTGCGCCAGGGCCGGCGCGTGCGCACGGCATCCATGTAGTCGGCGATGTACGCGGGCGCGTCGTCCGGATGCACCAGTTCGTGCCAGCCCATGCCCATCACGTCCTCGAATGCCTTGCCCGTGAAATCGAGGTAGTACTGGTTGACGAACACGTTGCGGCCAGCTTCGTCGTTCTGCCAGATCAGCACGGGCACGGTATTCGCCAGCGTGCGGAAGCGCTGTTCCGACACCCGCAGCTCGTCCTCGACGCGCTTGCGCGCCGTGATGTCCTGCACGATGTTGACGGCGCCGGCGATACGCCCCGCATGGTCGCGCAGCGGCGTGATGTTGAGCAGGACGTCGATGCGGCTGCCGTCCGGCCGTTCGATCGTCAGCTCGCGGTCGACGACGGAATGTCCCCCGGCCAGCACCTCGCGCAGCGGCGCAGTGAAGTTTTCCAGCCGGTGGCCGTTGTGCGCGCACGCCTCCGGCCCCCAGCATGCGGGCGCCTCGCCGGGCGGGCCGCCGCACAGCGCGTCGGCGCAGGCGTTGTGGAACACGACCGTTCCCGCCGCATCGCAGGCGACGACGCCGGCCGGGATCGCGCCGATCAGGTCGCGGTAGCGCTGCTCGCTGGCGCGCAGCGCGTCGTCGGCCTGGCGGCGCTGCGCGATCTCGTGTTCGAGCATGCGGTTGTGCCCCGCCAGCACGCGCGTGCGTTCCTCGGCCGCCTGCATCAGTTCGCGCCGGCCCTCGGCCGTTTCCTCGAGCGCGACGATGGTCTGGTAGGCGGCGGCCGCGAAGTCGGCCAGGTTGCGCAGCACGCGCGCATCCTCGGCATCGAATTCCCGGTCGGGGCGATGGCTGATCACCCACACCGTGCCCACCGCGCGGCCCTGGGCCGTCCACGGCACGAGCAGGTTTTCGATCATCGGCGGGTCGAAGCCGGCCATCGCCGCGAAGCAGCGCTCGCCGTACCGCATGAGCATGGTTTGATTGCGGTCGACTACGACGCCGCACGGGCTGACGTCGAAAGCGATCGTGCCGCCAAGATGCTCCGCGAACAGCCCCGCCGCCGCGTGCCAGCGGAAATAGCGGCCCCCGTCCTGTTCCTCGAGGAGGCTGATGCCGGCCGAACCGGCATTGCACAATTCGAGCACCAGTTCGGCGAGTTTCTGCGGAACACCGTGCGGATCGGCGGCCAGTTGCCGGGCGAGCGCAGCCATCGCGCGGTTTTCGGCCGCGTAGTCCGGCGCCCGGCGCGGACGCCGCGCCAGTTCCTCCGTGATGAGCACGTCGTCCACGCAGGAGGCGGCAGGGGTTGGGATCTCCATCGGCACGGTATCGCTCGTATTGACACCCCATGCTACCGAAAAGCACGCCGCCGTGGCGCGCTAATGCATTGCAGGTGCAATCAAGCTGTGCCGGGTTTCCCCGGACTCAACAACCGCCGGTATTCGCCTTGACGGTGGGGACGCCGGTGCCGTCATACGAATACTGCACGGAACATTGCGTGGGATTCGGCGCGCTCTCGATGCGCCATCCGGCATCGCCGTTCGGGATCTTGTTGTTGCCGTAGCCATAGAACGTGTAGCCGTCGGCCTCGACCGCCGCCGAGGACAGGTAGCAGCCGTTGGCCGGCACCGTCAGGCCTTGCACCACCGAGCCGATGCCGTCGCACCACCGGTCGGGGTAGCCGCTCCAGACACGGATGTTGGTGCCGTCCATGTCGACGTTCGTCAGGTTCGCGATGGCGAGCGGCGTGCCGGCGCCGCGGATCGCGGTCAGCGACTTGACCAGCTTGATGCCCGTGTTGACGGAGCCGGTCAGCGCCTGGATCGACGCCTTGCGGCTGTCGCCCCCGAGGTCGGCGAATTTCGGCAACGCGACCGCGGACAGGACGCCCAGGATGACGATGACGACGATCAGTTCGATCAGCGTGAAGCCCCGGGTCCGTCCGGCAGTCGGGACGTGAATTCCATTTTGATGTCGATACATGGCGCGCGCTCGATAGATAAGCTGGTTACATTCTTTTCCACAAAGAATTGTTTCAGTATATCAATACACTCGCCACATTTCTATCATTTGGTTGGCCGACCGTTGTAACCTTGCGTCTCTACGGCTTGGCCAGGCCCATCTTGGCCAGGGTCAGCGTCTCGTCCGCCCTGCCCCAGCCGCCGTCGGCGACCTCTTCCACCAGCACCATCGAATAAGGCCGGGCCTGCTCGCCGAAATACTCGACGAACATGGCCGTCGTGCGGTGGATGATCTCTTCCTTGCGCGCCGCGTCGACGACGCCTGCGGGGAATTTGAAATTTGCGAATGGCATGATCTCTCCTTGTCGTGAATGGCGACGGATGTCGCCGATGCACGCATTGTCGGCGTTCGCGCCGATGCGATAAACGTGGAGAAATGGCGAAGTCCGTTCAACCTCGCCCAACAATGATACTCACAGGGCCGCGTCCAGCGCGAGCCGCAGCGGTCCCGGCGTGATGCCCGTCCAGCGCTTGAACGAACGGCGGAAATTGGCGGCGTCGTGGAAGCCCAGGTAGGCCGCGGCCGCTTCATTGTCGAGCCGGCGGGCCTGGAACAGCCACAGCGCGACGTGCGTGCGCACCTGGTCCAGCTCGGCCTGGAAATGCGTGTGATGGCGCAGCAGCTGGCGCTTCAGCGTGGCCGGGCTGACGCCGAAATCGTGGGCCGTGCGCTCCAGCGTGGGCGCGGCGCGCACCCGCTCCAGCAGGTAGTCGTACAGCGCGGCCAGCAGGCCAGGCGGCCGTTCGGGTTCCGCGGCGGCTGCCGCCTGCGCGAGGCCGGCCGCGACGCCGTTTCCGCGCGGCCAGGGGCGGTCGAGCCAGGCCGCATCGATCAGCATGGCGTCCAGCTGGCAGTCGAACCGCAGCGCGCTCCCCAGGTGGACGTGGTGCTGCTCGACGTGACGCGGGGCCGCGCGGTTGAAGCAGAAGCGCCACGGCAGCCTGTCCCCGCCGAGCCAGCGGCACAGCGCGACGACGGCCGTCATGTGCATCTCGACCAGCGCGGGACGCAGCCCCGGCGCGCCGTGGCTGTCCACCCAGTACAGCAGCGCCACGTCGCCCCACGTCTCCAGGCGCGGACGCAGCAGGGGCGTGAAGCGCGCATGCCAGCGGCACAGCGTCTCGAGCAGCGCGCGCAACGTGGGCGCCTGCACGAGCGCGTGGCTGGCCGCGCCGTCGTGGCCCGGCAGCAGCTGCTGGCCCAGCATGAACGACGTGTCCGGGCTGTCCAGTGCGCGCAATGTGTTCGCGAGCAGGCGCAGGAGCTGGCTCGCCGACACCGGCGCCGCCGGGTCGAGCGGATCGGCCAGGCCCGTGTCGCGCAGCAGGACGGCGTCGTCCGCATCGGCCGCGCGGCCGTATTCGAGCACGAGGGCCGGCTGCAGATAGCCCGGGATAGCCGGGTCGGCCGCCGCGCACCAGGCGATCACGCCGCGTCCATCCGGCGGCACAGGTCCGCCAGCAGGATCTCGGGCGCGCCGTCGGCCGGCGCGCACTCGTGGCGCAGGCTCAGTGCCACGCGGCGCGCGCCCGCATGATGACGCATGGCGCCGACCATCGCGCACAGGTGGCGCGCGGCGTCCGCGGCGGCGTCCGCGGCGAGGTCCGGCATCAGCACGGCGAAGCGGTCGCCCGCGTAGCGGCACAGCAGGTCGTCGTTGCGCAGGTTCAGCAGCAGCATGTGCGCGACGGCCTGCAGCACCCGGTCGCCTTCCGCCCTTCCGTGCTCGCGGTTGATGCGGTGGAAGCCGTCGATGTCGAGCAGGACCACGGTCCCTGTCGTGCGGCGCAGCTGCTCGCGCAGGTAGCCGGCGTCGGCCAGCTGCGTGACGCGGTCGAACGGCCGGTGGCTGCGGAACAGGCGCTCGCGCTTGCGCAGGTGGTTCGCCAGCAGCGCCTGCTCGCGGCGCCAGTAGTACAGCCCCGCCGTCAGCACGAGCATCCCGAACGGCACGAGACCTTCCAGTGCGTTGTCCCACAGCGCGTCCTTGTCGATGCGCCAGAACTCGTCCAGGCAGTCGGCCCACGAGCCGAGCGTGATGCACGCAAGGCCGCCGGCCAGCAGCCGCGTCACGCGTCCGTCCGGCCGGCTCGCCAGCACGATCAGGCACCACACGAGCGCCATCAGCGCGGTGCCGCCCTCGTCGACGATGTCCATCCAGTGCCAGCTCGCGAACGGTTTAAACGTCCCGGCGGACGCGTACATCGCGGCGAATGCGGCCAATGCGCAGGCGAGGACGAGGAGCGGACGGACGAAGGCAGGCATGGCGGCGCGGTTGCGAAAAATGACGGCCGAAGGTAGCGCGGGCGTGTGACAGGTTGATGACAGGCGCACGGGTCCGAACGGCTCATGCCGCACGCGTTTCCCGAGCGCCGCGGACGGTCTGGCCGCGGGCGTGCCGGGTCAATTCGGCTCATTCCGCGGTCGTACGGCCTAGCGCGGCGCCGGACGTCACCGACCCGTCATATTCGGTGCCGAGAATGCGCCGCATTCCAACCACGTCCTGACAGAACAACAATGCGACCTCTCGATCTTCCCAAGACTTTGACAGCGCTCGGCGCGGGCCTGCTGGCCGCCGGCGGCGTGCATGCGGCCGACACCGTCGTCGTGACCGGCCAGCGCGCCAGCCTCGCGCACGCCATCGCGGCGCAGGAAAAGGCCGACAACATCGTCTCCGTCGTCAGCAGCGACGACATCGGCGGCCTGCCTGACAAGAACGCCGCCGAGGCGCTGGCCCGCCTGCCGGGTGTCGCCGTGCAGCGCGACCAGGGCGAAGGCCGCTACGTCGTCGTGCGCGGCCTGGATGCCGACTACAACAGCGTCACCATCAACGGCGCGACCGTGCCGTCGCCGGAAGCGTCGCGCCGCGCCGTCGCGCTGGACGTGCTGCCGGCAGGCCTGATCCGCGAACTGGCCGTCACCAAGACCCTCACGCCCGACCAGGACGCGAACGCGCTGGGCGGCAGCATCGACGTCAAGACCCTGTCCGCGTTCGACCTGCCGGGCCGCATGCTCAGCGTGGGCGCGGCCGCCAGCCACGACGACCTCACGCACCGCACCAGCCCATCCGCCAACGCGCTGTGGGCGCAGCGCTTCGCGGGCGGCACGCTCGGCATCGCGGCCGGCCTGTCGGGAGAAAAGCGCAGGTTCGGCTCGGACAACGTGGAGACGGGCGGCGCGTGGAGCGGCAACCGTTTGTCCGGCTTCGAATTGCGCGACTACCTGCCGGCGCGCACGCGCCGCGCGGGCGCGCTGAACGTCGACTGGCGTCCCGATGCAGGCACCAGCGTCGCGCTGCGCAGCTTCCTGTCGCGCTTTTCGGACGACGAGGTGCGCGACCGCCTGACCGTCGGCAACGTCAAGGGCGGCGCGCTGGCCGAAGGCGCGACGGATACGGCCCGCGTGGAACGCCGCATCCGCCAGCGCAAGTACACGCAGGAGATCCGCTCCGTCAGCCTCGCCGCCGATCACCGCATCGACGCGTGGAAGATCCACGCGGAAGCGGCCGGCACGCGCGCCAGCGAAGACACGCCCGAATCGCTGAACGACGGCCGTTTCCGCGGCACGTCCAGCTTTGCCGGCATCGGCTTCACGGACGGCATGCAGCCGCACCTGATCGCGCCCGCGGCCGTGTTCGATCCGGCCAGCTATGCGCTGAACGCCATCACGCTGCAGCAGCGTTATTCGTCCGACCGCACGCACCAGCTGCGCGTGGACCTCGCGCGCGACGTCGACGCGGGCGACTGGCGCGGCACCGTGAAATTCGGCACCAAGGCGATCCGGCGCGACAAGGACAACGACACGAACCAGTGGGCCTACAGCAGCAACAAGGCCACGAGCGGCAATTACTGGGGCCCGGGCTCGACGTCGATGTCGGCGTTCACGAGCGGCGCCAGCGTGGACCATGCGCTGGGCACGATCGGCGCCGCGCTCGATCCGGTGCTGATCCGGGCCCGCGTGGCGGGGCTCGATCGCGCCGCGGCGCGCCTGGTCGCCGAATCGGCACTGAACGACTACGGCATGCGCGAAGACATCGATGCCGGCTATGTGCAGGCGAGCTTCATGCGCGGTCCGTGGACGATCCTGGCCGGCGTGCGCGCCGAACGGACGCGCTTCGCGGCCGACGGCAACGAGGTGGCAGGCAGCACGATCACGCCGCGCCACGCAGATCGCAATTACACCAACTGGCTGCCCGGCGTGCAGCTGCGCTACGACATCGACCGCGCGACGAGCGTGCGTGCCGCGTGGACTAACGCCGTCGTGCGCGCCAACTTCAGCCAGCTGGCGCCCGGCATCAGCCTGGCCAGCGCCACCGAGGCGACGATCGGCAACCCGGACCTCGCGCCGCTGAAGGCCCACAATCTCGACATCGGCATCGAGCGCATCCTGGGCAGCGGCGGCGTCGTATCGGCCTATGCGTTCTACAAGGACATCCGCAATTTCACGTATGCCGCCAACCTCGCGGGCACCGGCCGGTGGGTGGGCTATACGACCGCCACGTCGTACGCGAACGGCGACGACGCCGACGTGCGCGGCCTCGAACTGGCCTGGCAGCAGCCGCTGCGCATGCTGCCCGCGCCGTTCAACGGCCTGCTCGTCGGCGCCAACGCGACGCTCACATCGTCCAGCGCGGACATCGGCGGTCGCAGCATCCGCATGCCGGGCCAGGCGACGCGCATGGCGAACGTGATGCTGGGGTACGAGGCGGGTCCGCTGTCCACGCGCATCGCCGTCAACTACAAGTCGCCGTATCTGCTGGAGCTGGGCGGGGACGTGAGCGACCCGATGCAGGACCATATCGTCGACGCGCAGAAGCAGGTCGACTTCTCGCTCGCCTGGCAACTGGGCAAGCGCTGGCAGCTGTCGTTCGACGCCGCGAACCTGAACAACGAAACCTATTACGTGTACCAGGGCGTGAAGGGCCACAACGTCCAGTACGAACGCTACGGCCGCACGTACAAGATCGGCCTGAAAGCGAGCCTGTTCTGATGAAAGCAATCTTCCTGTACGCCGCCCTGCTCGCCACGACGGCCCACGCGCAAGTCATCCCGCCCGCGCTGCACGGTGCGAACGAGCTGGCCGCGCTGCCCGGCGGCGGCTGGCTTGCGCTGGACAAGCACGCGCTGCGCCTCGTCGATGGCAGCGGTAACGAGCGCGCCGGCGTCGCCGTGCGCGGCCGCCAGTTCGACGTGCGCGACGGCCTGGCGCTCGTCGTCGATGCGAACGCCGAACGCGCGGTCCCCGTCCGCATCGATGCGAAGGGCCTGCACGCCCTGCCCCCGCTGCCCGAGACCGGCTTCGGCATCGAAGCGGCCTGCCTGTACCGCGACGCGCAGCACCTCGACCACGCGTTCCTGATCGCGAAGGATGGCCAGGCGCAGCAATGGCTGCTGGGCGAGCCGGCCCGCCTCGTGCGCCACATGGCGCTGCCGCCGCACGTGAAGCACTGCCGCGTGGACGATACCGAGGCGACGCTGTACGTGGCCGAAAGTGGCCTGGGCCTGTGGGCCTACGACGCCGCTCCGGAAAGCGCCGGCGCCCGCGTGCCGGTCGCACTGGCGGCGCCGTTCGGCAAGCTGGCCAAGGGTGCGGGCGCCATCGCCGTATTGCCCGGCGGCGTGGCCGCGCTGGACGGGCGCGGCACGCTGCACGCATGGCGGCGCGCGGGCGACACGTGGCGCGAACACGCTGCGCTGCCTTTGAATGCACACGCGCTGGCATCCGGCGCGCGCCTGCTCGCGCGCACGGACGCCGGCTGGAAGGATGCCGGCCTGGCATGGAAAGCGTCGGCATCGAAGCAGGCGGCGCTGCCGATCGTGCTGCCGCGCGCGCAGACTGCGCCCGTCGCGCGCGCCGGCGACGCCGCCGACGATCCCGCGCTCTGGATCCACCCGGCGGACCCGGACGGCGCGCGCATCCTCGGCACGAACAAGAAACAGGGCCTGCTCGTGTACGACCTCGCGGGCCGCCAGACGCAGCTGCTGGAAGCGGGCCGCCTGAACAACGTGGACGTGCGCCAGGACCTCGCGTTCGGCGCCGGCGTCCGCGTCGATCTCGCGATGGCCACGCAGCGCGACGAGAACGCGATCGTGCTGTTCGCCATCGACGGCAACGGCACCGTCAAGGAAGCCGCGCGCCTGCCCACGACGCTGTCCGACATCTACGGCGCCTGCCTCTATCGCACGCCGCAAGGCGGGCTGGATGCCATCGTCAACGACAAGGACGGACGCTTCCAGCAATACCGAATCACGCGTACGGACGGCCGGTTCGGCGCGACCCTGGCGCGCAGTTGGCGCCTCGCGAGCCAGCCGGAGGGTTGCGTGGCGGACGAACGCACCGGATTGCTGTTCATGGGCGAGGAAAAGCGCGGCCTGTGGGTGGCGGATGCCGACGCAGCGAAGCCGATGACGCCGCGCCTCGTGCTGCCGGTGGGCGGCCTGCTGCATGCGGACGTCGAAGGCATGGGCGTTTATCACGGCAAGACGGGCAGCTGGGTCGTCGTGTCGAGCCAGGGCAACGACAGCTATGTCGTGCTCGATGCCACGGCGCCGTTCACGGTGCGCGGCGCGTTCCGGATCGGCATCGACGCGGCCAGGGGTATCGACGGGACGTCCGAGACGGATGGACTGGACGTCACGTCCGCGCGCTTGGGCGGGCCGTATGGCAAAGGCCTGCTCGTCGTGCAGGATGGCCACAAGCGGCTGCCGGACGGGCCGCAGAACTTCAAGCTGGTGGCGTGGGAGGACGTCGCGAAGGCGTTGAGGCTCGGCGACTGAAGTGACCGTCGTCCCCGCGCAGGCGGGGACCCATACTGAGGTGATCAGGACGCTCTGCATGGGTTCCCGCTTCCGCGGGAACGACAGTATTACATGGTCATGACGTTTGCGCTACCATACAGTCGAGAGCGACTCACGACGACCGCATGGAACTCGAACTGATCACGCGCCGCCCGGCGGCGCCCCGTCCGGACAGTCCGCGCCTGCTGCTGGTGCACGGCATCTGCGTGGGGGCCTGGGTGTGGGACGAACACGTCCTGCCCTGGTTCGCCGACGCCGGCTTCGAAGTGCATGCGCTCAGCCTGCGCGGCCATGGCGGCAGCGGCGGGCGCGAACGGCTGAACGACTGGCGCCTGGCCGACTACACCGAGGACCTGCGCACGACCATCGCGCGGCTGGGCGACGGGCCGCTGGTCGTCGTCGGCCACTCGCTCGGCGGCGCCGTCGTGCAGGACTGGATCCGCAGCGGCGGGCACGCGGCCGGCGTCGCGCTGCTCGCGTCCGTGCCGCCGTGGGGCCTCGCGTATTCGGCGTGGCAGATGATGCTGTCCTCGCCCGACCTGTTCCAGCAACTGGCGCGCCTCTCCTTGGCCGAACCGCGGACGCTCGACCCGGACGTCATGCGCCGCCACCTCTTTTCCGACGACCTGCCCGATGCCGACTATGCCCGCTTCGCGCGCCGCGTGCAGGGCGAGTCGCGCCACGTGGGCATCGAACTGCAGGGCTGGCGGCCGTTCGCGCCGATGCCCTGGCAGGCGCCGCCCGTGTTCGTGCTGGGCGGCGAGGACGACCGCTTCATCCGTCCCGACGCCGTGCGCGGCACCGCGACCTACTTCGGCGTGAAACCGCACCTCGTGCCGCAGCTGGCGCATGCGCTGATGCTCGATCCGCACTGGGAAGACGCGGCCCGGCCGCTGCTGGACTGGATCCTGAAGCTGCCTGCATGATAAAACCATGACCCACCCGCTCGACAACATTTTCTGGAACTGCCTCGACGGCCCGCACCGCCATCTTTCCACCGGCACCGACCGGGCGCGCCGCTATGCGTCCGGATTGTCGCCCATCGTCGGATTTCCGGATCCCGAGCGGCCCGATTTCGCCGCGCTGCGCCCGTTCTGTACGCCCGGCGAGCAGTTCTATTGCGACGTCTGGTCCGGTCCCGCGCCGGACGGCTGGCGCATCGAGGTCGATGCGAAGATGTTCCGCCTCGCGTGGGATGGCCGCCCGGGCCCGGCCGACGATCCCGCGCCGGACGCCCTGCCGCTGGGCCCCGCCCACGCGGAAGAGGCACTGGCGCTGGCCCGGCTGACGCGTCCCGGCCCGTTCGGCCTGCGCACGATCGAGATGGGCGAATACTTCGGCTGCTTCGAGAATGGCCGCCTCGTCGCGATGGCCGGCGAACGCACGACGGCCGGCCGCTATCGCGAGATCAGCGGGGTCTGCACGCACCCCGGCCACCAGGGCCGCGGCTACGCGAAGCGCCTGATGCAAAAGCTCATCATGCGCCAGCTCGCGCGCGGCGAGATCCCGTTCCTGCACGTGATGAGCGCCAACCAGGCCGCCCACGACTTCTACCTGCGCATGGGCTTCCGCGACTATGGCGAGACGGTGGTGCGGGTCGTCACGCCCGTCTGAGTATTGTCTTTTTGCTGTCATCGAACGGTAGTTTTCGTTTGTTTTAATGCATGAGCACGTGCCATCCCGGCACGCAAACCGGCCGCGAAGTGCCGGTGCAATCCATCCCTATGGAGAAAGCTCAGCATGACTCACAACGACATCTCGCCGTCGCGACGCAACCTGCTCAAGGGCATGGGTACGTTACCGTTCGTCGGCGCCTTCGCCGCCCTGCAGGCGCGCGAAGCACTGGCCGCGGGCGGCGCCAGCGCCCTGATCGACAGCCCGTACGGCCCCATCGCCCCCGTCAACGACCTGACCACCGGCCTGCCGCTGCTGCAGCTGCCGGCCGGCTTCACGTACAAGAGCTTCGGCTGGACCGGCGACACCATGACCGACGGTAAACCCTGCCCCGCCGCGCACGACGGCATGGGCGTCGTCCTGGCGCGCAAGGTGGGCCGCAGCACGGAGCTCGTCCTGATCCGCAACCACGAGGCGCATGCCGTCAGCCCGAACAAATTCATCAACGCGTTCGGCGCGTACGACACGGGCGCGAGCAGCGCCGGCGCCAGCACGGTGCTGGGCGGCGGCACGACGAACCTGCTGTTCCGCGACGGTGCCTGGGTCAGCGTGACCCCGAGCCTGGGCGGCACGGACGGCAACTGCGCCGGCGGCATCACGCCGTGGGGCACGTGGCTGTCGTGCGAGGAGATCGGCTCCGACAACGTCACGGCATCGGGCAAGAAGCACGGCTATGTGTTCGAAGTGTCGCCGGACACCACGCAGACGACGGGCCAGCCGATCGTCGGCATGGGCCGCTTCGCGCACGAGGCGGCGGCCGTCGATCCGGCCACGAGCATCGTCTACATGACGGAGGATTCGTCGGGCAAGTCGGGCTTCTACCGCTATATCCCGGACGATAAAAATGGCGGCTACGGCGCGCTGGCGCGCGGCGGCGTGCTGCAGATGGCGCGAGTCAAAGGCACGCCGAACGCCAACGTGGCGGGCGCGCTGAAGGGCGATGCCTACGTGCTGGAATGGGTCCCGATCGCCAATCCCGACCAGAACCGCGGCAACGCGACGGGGCCGTCCGGCACGACGATCAACAACGCGGCCGGCCCGTTCGTGCAGGGCTGGCTGCAGGGTGCGCTGCGCATGAACCGCGGCGAAGGCATCTGGTACGCGCAGGGCAAGATGTACGTGATGGACACGTCGGGCGGCAGCGTGGCGCGCGGCGCGATCTGGGAACTGGACCTCGCCACGCAGGTCTTCCGCTGCATCTATTCGAGCCCGAACACGACGGTGGGCAATATGGGGGACAACCTCACGGTCAGCCCGCGCAACGCCATCCTGATCTGCGAGGATGCGTCCACGGCCACGACCGACGCATTCGGCTACGGCCAGCGCCTGATGGGCATCACGCAGGGCGGCGACGCCTACATCTTCGCCAAGAACAACGTGCAGCTGACGACGTCGCAACTGAATGTGGCCGGCAAGCTGGATGCGCTGGCGGGCGACCACCGCGGCAACGAGTTCGCGGGCGCCTGCTTCGACCCGACGGGCCGCTACCTGTTCGTGAACATCCAGACGCCGGGCATCACGTTCGCGATCTCCGGTCCGTGGGCCAAGGGCCCGCTCTGATCCGCCATCGAAAGGAATCGACATGAACAACAAACTGATGGGCGCATTCGCCCTGGCGGCCGCGCTGGCACTGCCGCAACTGTCCCAGGCCGCGATCCTGGCCGGCACCGCGGGATCGAATACCGTGACGGATTACAGCGGCGCGGGCCTGGCCTCGTTCGACCTCGACCTCGCCACGTTCACGCCGACGACGTTCAGCTTCGTGCTGGAAGCCGGCGACCTGGCCGGCCCCCTCGCCTTCAACGCCCTCGTGCGCAACCTGGCCGGCACCGCGCTCGATGAATTCAGCTTTTCGTTGAACGGCATCGCCTTCTTCGCGGCCGGCAGCGTGACGCCGGCGTTCGGCACGGTCGGCTCGACGACGTCCGGCGCGCACACGGCGAACGTCGTGTTCAGCGCGCCGGAGTGGGCCGAGTTCCAGTTCGGGAATGCGCTGGGCATGCCGGGTGCTGCCGACTGGCTGCTGGATACGAACGGCCTGCGCGCGGGCGACACGTTCACGATCACCGCGGCCACCGTGGCGGCGGCCGAGGTGCCGGAGCCGTCGACCGCATTGCTCGCGATGACGGCGCTGCTGGGCATGGCGGCGGCGTACAAGCGCAAGCGCGGCTGAGCGTCATCCCCGCGAACGCGGGGATCCATGCTGAGCTGAATTCTGATGCTCAGTATGGGTTCCCCGCTTTCGCGGGAACGACGAGTCATACAAGTCCCGTGACGTAATAAAACGCGATCACGAAGAACACCGCCAGCGTCTTGATGACGGTCACCGCGAAAATCTCGCGATACGATTCCTTGTGCGTCAGCCCCGTCACCGCGAGCAAGGTGATGACGGCGCCGTTGTGCGGCAACGTGTCCATGCCGCCGCTCGCCATCGACACCACGCGGTGCAGCACTTCCAGCGGGATCTGCGCGGCCTGCGCGCCCTTGATGAACAGGTCCGACATCGCGGCCAGTGCGATGCTCATGCCGCCCGATGCGGACCCCGTGATGCCGGCCAGGGAGCTGACCGACACGGCCGCGTTCACGAGCGGATTCGGGATGCTTTTGAGCGCATCGCCGACCACGATAAAACCCGGCAGCGCGGCGATCACGCCGCCGAAGCCATACTCCGACGCCGTGTTCATCGCGGCCAGCAGCGCGCCGCCGACAGCGGCTTTCGAGCCGTCCGCGAAACGGGCGCTCACGCGCCGGAACGCGGTCAGGATCACGACGACGATCCCCAGCAGCAGCGCCGCTTCCACCGCCCAGATCGCGACGACGGTCTTGATCGTGGCCGTCACCGGCGTGTGCACGCCCGGCAGGATCTCGGCCGGCACCGTGAACGAATCGCCATACCATTGCGGGATCATGCGCGTGAGGACGAAGTTGGCCACGCCCACGACGATCAGCGGCAGGATCGCCAGCGCCGGATGCGGCAGCGACGTCGCCGGCGTGCGTTCCGGCTCGTTGACCAGCGACGTGCCGTAGCCCTCGCCGCGCGCCAGCGCCGCGCGGCGGCGCCACTCCAGGTACGACAGGCCCACGACGATGATGAACAGCGAGCCGACGGTGCCCAGCACGGGCGCGGCCCACGACGTCGTCTTGAAGAACGTCGTCGGGATGATGTTCTGGATTTGCGGCGTACCCGGCAGCGAATCCATCGTGAACGAGAACGCGCCCAGCGCGATGGCGCCCGGCATCAGCCGTTTCGGGATGTTGCTCTGGCGGTAGAGCTCGGCCGCGAACGGGTACACCGCGAACACGACGACGAACAGCGACACGCCGCCATAGGTCAGCAGCGCGCACACGGCCACGATCACCGCGTTCGCGCGCGAGCGGCCGATATAGCGGATGGCGGCATTGACGATCGATTCCGAAAAGCCGGACAGCTCGATCACCTTGCCGAACACGGCGCCCAGCATGAACACGGGGAAGTACAGCTTGACGAAGCCGACCATCTTTTCCATGAAGATGCCGGTGAATACGGGTGCGACGGCGTCCGGCGCGGTGAGCAGCACCGCGCCCAGGGCGGCGATCGGGGCGAACAGGATGACGCTGTAGCCGCGGTAGGCGGCGAACATCAGGAACGCCAGCGCGGCGAGAACGATCAGAAATGACATAGGCCTCCTCTTTCTTCTTGATGCAGCCGATTATTATTGATCGGGCAAATCTTTGAAATACGTAAAATTACTGTTACAGAATTCAGGGGTGATGTTGCGTTGCCACATATGGAAAGGTTTGCATTTCCACTTCCCTCGTTCAGCGTCGCCAATCGGTGTACATACATTAGGAATTTCGCAAAAGAAATGATATTTTGTAAAACACCTATCGATGTATTGCGGAGACCGACGTGCCTGTTGTCAGTGCAGAACTGCTGTTGATGTTGATGCCGCTCGCGGCAGTCATCGCCATCCTGCTGGGATGGCAGCAGCAGCGTCTGGCCGACGCCCGGCGCGACAGCCTGGACACGCACCGCGCCATCCTGACCCTGGAAGCCGCGTTCGCCCACGTGCCGGTCGGACTGGCGGTGCTGGACCTCGACCTGCGCTTCATGCGCATCAACCGCCAGCTCGCCGAGATCAACGGCCTGCCGGCCGAGGACCACATCGGCAAATCGATCCACGACGTCATTCCCGACATCGCCCCCGCCGCCGAAGTGCGCATCCGCCAGGTCATGGCGCGCAGCGCGCCCCTCCTCGGTTTCGTGTTCGAAGGCGCGACGCCGGCCCAGGCGCATGTACGCCGCGTATGGCGCGAAAGCATCTACCCGGTCGTCGACCGCAATGGCGCCATGCTGGGCGTGACCGTCGTCGTCGAGGAGATCACCGAACAGCAGCGCCTCGCCGGCGCCCTGAAGGACAGCCAGCGGCGCGAACAGCGCCGCACGAACGAGCTGGAAGGTTTGATGAAGGCGGCGCCCGCCGCGCTGTTCGTCGCCAGCGACCGCGAATGCCGGCGCATCAAGGCGAATCCCGCCGCCGAGCGCCTGCTGCGCCTGCGCCGCGGCGAGAACCCCGCGGCGGACGCGCCCGGCCACCGCGCCTTCGCCGTGTATGCGGGCGGCACGCTGCTGGCCCTCGACCAGCTGCCGCTGCAGCGCGCCGCCGCCACCGGCGAGGAAGTGCGCGACGAGCCGCTGACGGTGCGCTTTGCCGACGACGAGCGGCTGCACGTCGTCATCAACGCCCTGCCCCTGCGCGACGAAGCGGGCGAAGTCGTGGGCGCCGTCGCCGGCTTCGTCGAGGCACCCGCCGCCACGGCAAACGCGGAGATTGACGGGTAAACCGGACGATGTTCAGTAAATGAAACGGCAAGCTTGCAGCGATAATACCGAGCCATGACGACCACCATTTCATCGAGGACGACGGCGAACGCCAACCAGGGCCTGGCCGACCTGTATGGCGCCGCCGTGAAGTCGCTGAGCGCCCGCAACACGGGCCTGCAGGGCATCGACGCGCAAATCAAACGCGACGACGCGCGCCTGTCCACGCTGGGGCGCCTGGCCAACGTGCTGGACGACGTCAGGTCCGTCGCCGGCACCCTCGCCGCGAGCGGCCTGAAACTCGCGACGCAGGTCGACGGCAAGATCCTCGACGCGCGCATCACCGCTTCCGGCGCGGCCGCCGGCACGCACAAGATCGACGTGAAGCAGCTGGCCCAGGCCCAGCAACTGGTCACGATCCGGGTGCCCACGGCCACGACGACGATCGGCAGCGGCGCGCCGACCGTCGTCAGGATCGAAGCGGGCGGCAGCACGCGGACCATCCGCATCGGCGCGCCCGACAACACGCCGGACGGCATCGCCGCCGCGTTCAAGGCGGCCGGCATCGATGCGAAGCTCGTCTCCGACGACAAGGGCGTCGCGCTGAGCCTCACCAGCCAGCCCGGCGCCGCGAATGCCATGCGCATCGGCGTGTCCGGCGACCCGGCCCTGCAGGCGCTGCTGTCTTACCAGCCGGGCACGCGCGGCGCGGTGACGCAGGCGAGTGCCGCGCAGGATGCGGTCGTCAACATCGACGGCAAGACCGTCACCAGCGGCAGCAACAAGCTCACGGGCGCCATCGCCGGCGTCACGCTCGACCTCAAGACCAAGGGTGCCGGCACCGTGACGCTGGCCGGCGACAACACGGCCATCGCGAAGAACGTCAAGGCGTTCGCCGACGCCGTCAACGCGCTGCCCGGCCGCCTGGCCGCGCTGAAGACGGGAGACCCCGCCTCCGACCGCACGCTCGCCCAGATCCAGGACCAGGTCACGCGCCTCGTCGGCGGCGTCGATCCGGCCGCGCTGGCGGCCATCGGCGTGAGCGCGAAGAACGGCAAGCTGGCGGTCGACGCGGCGAAGCTGGACGCCGCCATCGCCGCCGACCCGGACCGCGTGGCCAAGCTGTTCGCGAACGGCGGCTCGGGCCTCGCCGACAAGGTGGGCACCGGCATCGCGCAGCAGCTGGCGACGGGCGGCACGCTGGCCGGCCAGGCCGCGGCCGTGGCGAAGGACCGCGACACGCTCGCCGACAAGAAGACGCAAATGACGCAGGCGGTCAACGCGCAGGCCAGCAGCCTGGTGCAGCAGTACGCGAATGCCGGCAGCAATTCGCTGTTCGGCCTGATGAACGGCGGCCGCCCGATGTCCGCGTTCGACTTCCTCGCCTGACGTCCAGGCGACCGCAGTTCAAGCGACAGTACGCAGGGCGAACTCCGCGAGCCAGTGCTCGAACTGCGCCGCCGTCATCGGCCGGCCGATACCGTAGCCCTGCGCGATGTCGCAGCCGTGCTCGCGCAACCAGCGCAGTTCCGCCGGCGTTTCCACGCCTTCCGCGACGACCGTCAATCCCAGCGCGTGGCTCAGCATGATGGTCGATTCGACGATGGCCGCGTTGCGCGGCGACTCCGTGATCGCGGTGATGAAGCTGCGGTCGAGCTTCAGTTCGTCCACGGGCAGGCTTTTCAGGTAGGCCAGCGACGCCTGGCCCACGCCGTAGTCGTCGATCGACAGCTTGATGCCGAGGCCCGCCAGTTCGTCGAGGTGGGCCTGCGCCAGCGCCGGATCGTCCATCAGCGCGCTTTCCGTGATCTCCAGGCACAGGCGGCGCGCCGGCACCGCATGCGCCTCCAGCAGGTCGCGCACGCGCCGGCCCAGGTGCGGATCGAGCAGGTCCAGGGTCGACAGGTTCGCCGACACGGCGATGTCCAGCCCCGCCGCATGCCACGCGGCGGCCTGGCGCACCGCGGATTCCAGCACCCACGGCGTGATCTCGCGGATGAACCCCGTCTGCTCGGCGAACGGGATGAAGCGTGCCGGCGCGATGTTGCCGCGCTCCGGATGCTGCCAGCGCAGCAGCGCTTCCACCGCCACGATGCGCCCGCTTCCCAGCGCCAGCTTGGGTTGATAAGCGAGCGTGAATTCGCCGGCCGCCAGCGCACGGCGCATGTCGCCGATCAGGGACAGCTGCTCGTGCGCGGGCTCGCCGCCGGTCTCCTGCGCGAATGCGATACCGGCATGGCGCCGCTTGGCGGTGGCCAGCGCCAGCTCGGCACGGCGCAGCAGCGTGGCCGCATCGAGGCCGTCGTCCGGAAACAGCGCGATGCCGACGCTGGCCCCGATGTCGAGGCGCTGGCCGTCCAGCGTGACCGGGTCGCGCAGCGCGGCCAGCACGGTGTCGGCGAAGCGGCGCGCGGCCTCGGGGCCGGCGCTCTCCAGCAGGAACGCGAACTGGTCGCCCCACAGGCGCGCCAGCATGCCGCCCTCCGGCACCAGCGGCTGCAACTGGCCCGCGACGGCGCGCAGCAGGCGGTCGCCGACGACGTGGCCCAGCGCATTGTTGATGAGGGCGAAGCGGTCGACGTTCACGACCAGTACGGCGCCGCCCGCGCCCGGTGAGAGGCGGCCGAACGCTTCCAGGAAGCGCGTGCGGTTGGGCAGGTCCGTCAAGGCGTCGACATAGGCCAGCCGGGCGATGCGCTCCTCGCGGCTCGCGATCTCCGTGCGCATCTGCTCGAAACTGCCGGCCAGCTGGCCGATCTCGTCGCGCGGCGCGGGTGGGAGCGGCTGCGCGTAATCGCCCTGCGCGATGCGGCGCGCGGCGGCGGACAATTCGTGCAGGGGCCGGACGATGCGCCCGGCCAGCATCACGCTGCCCGCCGCGAACACCGCGACGGCCGCGACGATCACGCCCAGCAGCCGTCCCTGCAACTGTTCGAACGGCGCCTGCACCTGCGCGACGGGCAGCCGCAGCACGGCCTGCAGGCCGCCGTCCAGCGGCACCTCCACGGACGCATCCTGCGTGCCGACGGATGCGCCGGAGGACGCGAGCACGCCGGGCGCCCCGGTCCGCACGATCTGCACGCCGAGGCCCGTGATGCCGGCCATGTCGGCCGCCCAGCGGTCGTCCACGTGGAAGCCCATCGCCACCCAGGCGATGCGCGTGGGCGCCTGGATCGGCACGAGTACGACTTGATAAAGTTGGCCACTGAGCTGGCCGTTGCGCATCTGGCGCAAGCCCGCGCTGCGCCCGGACACCTCGGCGGCGGCGATAAGGTCGGGGAACGGGAACGGATCGCCCGCCGCGCTGGCGCGCTGCGTGGTGGCGATCAGCCTGCCGTCGGTGCCCGCGACCATCATCACCTGCGCGTGGATGCGCTGGCCGTGGTTGCGGATCACGGAGCGCACGGTGGGCTGGTCCTGCGTGGCGATCGCCTCGCGGAACGCGAAGTCGGCGGACAGCACGGCCGCTGCCGTCTCGAGCTGGCGCTGGTTCTGTTCCAGCAGGCGCTGGAACACCTTGGCGCCGACGGCCAGTTCGCGCCGCGTCTCGCGCTCCACGATGCGCGTGCTGCTGTGGTGGACGAGCGCCAGCACGAGCCCCATGACCAGCACGAGCAGGCCCACGAAGACGATGGCGATCCGATGCCGCAGCGATCTCGATGACATGTCAGTAACGGTCCGGGTCGTCCTCGGTGTGCGGCTTCGGTTGACGGGCGCGCGCGTCCAGCACGAGCGTCATGCGCACCGGCGCCTCCTCGATCTCGATGTCTTGCGGCGCCACGGCCGCCTTCTGCAGTGGATGCCACGGCCGCACGCGATAATGGCCCGCCGGGACATTCGTGACGGCGGCACGGCCGTCCGCGCCCGTACGGGCAAAGTACGGCGTGTCGACGACCAGCACGTGCGCCTCCATCCAGTCGTGGATATTGCAGCCGATGTCGACCTGGCCCGGCTTGTCGAACACGACGGGCTGGCCCGGCTTGCCGGCATACAGCTTGATCTCGAAGCGCTTCGGCTCGGAGAACGAATACACGTGGTGGCGCATCGTGTCGTTGTTGGGGAAGTCGACGCTGGTGCCGGTCTGCACGACGGTCATCCACGGGATGAATTCGCGGCCCCGCTGCTCGATTGCTACCCCTTTCGCGGCGGGGGCGCGTGCACGTGGGCGCGCCGGCGTGCCCGCGAGGGGCTCGACGAGCACGGCGGCGTCGGCCAGCGGCGTACCGGCCGGCGTCTGCACGAGCACCTCGACGGTCGCGGCGCGCGCGCTAACCGCCGCCAGGGCCGCTGCGAACGACAGCGGCAGCAGCGCGCGTCTCACGGTTCGATCTGCAGCGCGGGCGCGATCTGCCATACCTCGGTGGTCAAATCGCCGTCGCGGTAGGTCAGCGCATGCCAGACTTTCACGGGAACGGTGCCGCCATAGTCGGCCTTCGCCTGCAGCGACGTGCCGCGCGGATTGCCGAGCGCCGTCAGCTTGCCGAACGACGCGGGACGGGGCTTGCCGGCATTCGCCGCGATGAACTTCTGCCAGACGGCGCGGATCGCGGCCTTGCCGCGGTAGCGGCCGTCGAGCGGTCCGCCGACCCACTCCATATAGGCGTCATCGGCATAGTCGCGCATCAGCGCTTCCAGGTCGCCGGCGGCGACGGCATCGAGGTGGGCCTTCGCCTTCGCCTCGTCCAGCGGTCCGGCCACGGCCTGGCCGCCGCACACGGGCAGCAATGCGCATGCCAGCAGCAGGGATGCAACCTTCGTCTTGCGGATCATGGTGTCTCCTCCACGTATATTTATTGCCGGAGCAAAAGTTTCCTGTCCGAAAATCATAATTACATGGAAACCCAGCCGTGGCAACACGGAAGAAGAACGGTGTGGCGGATCAGCTTTCGACGGTGCCCAGCTTGCCGAGGCAGCGGCGCTGGAAGTTGTCCAGACCGTCGGTGACGAAATCGTCGTCGTCGTCGATCACATGGCCGTCGATCAGCATGCGCAGCTTGGCGATGCGGTCGCCCAGCGCGAGCGCCTGCGCCAGGTTCTCCTCGCCCGGATCGCCCGCGTGCGCGATCGCGTCGGCGACCTCCTGCGGGAAGTCCCAGTGCTTCGCGATGGCGGCCGACAGCAGGCGGCCTTCGGCCAGCAACCGCGCCCCGAATTCGCTGGAACCAGGCACCTTGTTCTCTTCGCACAGGCGGTCGGCCAGGCGGAAGCCGACGACGAGACCCAGGTTCTGCATCAGGCCGGCGAGGTAGGCTTCAAACGCCCCCGCCGTCAGGCCCGGCGCCATCAGGCTGGCGGCCAGCGCGCATTTCTCGGACTGGGCCCAGACGTGCGGCGCCGCCAGGCGCGTGAAACCGGTCGTCTGCAGCTTGATGATCGGCCGGAAGGCGATACGCGCCAGCAGCATGCGCAAGCCGTTCTGGCCCAGCATCATGAGCGCCGCTTCGACCGTCTTCACGGGCGACATCGGCCGGTAATACGCGCTGTTCGCCTCGCGGATCACCTCGGCCACGAGGACGACGTCCTGCGCGACCTGGCGCGCCAGTTCGGCGTTCGACGCTTCATCCTGGAGGCTGCGCAGCAGTTGCGGGATCACTTCCGGCACGCGCGGCACCAGCTCGGCCGCACTGGCCGGATCGCGCGCGAGTGCGCGCACCTGGTCGAGGATCGCCGTCTGGACGGCCTCCGAGGCGTCGTAGCCGGAGGACGCGGTCAGCCAGCGGTAATACGTGGCCTCGATTTCGGCGGGAATGCCGCCAGGGTGTTCGTCCGCCTCCGCCGCGGCGGGAGCCGCCTTGGTGTCGGCCGTGTTGTCGGAACCGCCCCGGAGGCGGCTGATCCAGTTTTTCATAGGCGTTGGGACTGCGCTGCGATGATGGCTTCATTGTAGCCTGACGGGTGTCATCCAGGCATTGCGCGCACGATCATTTTTCCGGAGCCGCCCACTCCGGGAACTCCCTCCCATGTAAAAAAAACAAATATTGACTGTCGCAATCGATCTCGCATGAACAACTCGTGCGTCGACATCAGGTTCACTTGTGTTAGTTTTCGTACCGACAGAGGGCTGCGGAGTTTATTCGATGAAAATAATTCTCGGCATGATCGGAGTCGGCAGCGCGTTCCTGGCAAGCCACGTGAACGCGCAGGCAACGGCGGCCGACCGTATTCCCGATACGATGGAAGCGCGGGTGCAAGCCTGTACCGGATGCCATGGCGCCCAGGGCCGCGGCGTGGAAAACGTCTATTTCCCGCGTCTCGCGGGCAAGCCGGCCGGTTATCTCTACAACCAGCTGGTGGCATTCCGCGACGGCCGGCGCAAGTACGTGCCGATGAATTACCTGCTGGCCTACCTGCCCGACGACTACCTGATGCGCATGGCCGAGCACTTCGCGTCGCTCAATCCGCCACCCCTCGTGCAACCGGCGGTGCAGCGGTCGCCGGAGCAGGTGCGCGCCGGCCAGCGCATCGTCACGCAGGGCATCCCCGCCAAGAAGATCCCCGCCTGCGTCACTTGCCACGGCGCGGAACTGGGCGGCCGCGAACCCGGCATCCCAGGCCTGCTGGGCCTGCGCGCGGACTACGTCAGTGCGCAACTGGGCGCGTGGCGCTTCGGCGTGCGCACGGCGCTGGCGCCGGACTGCATGCAGCTCATCGCCTCGAGCCTCTCCGAGCCCGAAGTCGCCGCGGTGTCGGCGTATCTCGCATCGCTGCCCGTGACGGCGGCCAGGCCGCTGCGCCAGCCCGGCATGAAGCTGCCGCTCGCGTGCGGCAGCCAGCCGCAGAAAGGAGGCCAGCCATGAACGCCGTGATCCGCAGGATCGCGCTCGCCGCCGTCCCCTTGGCGCTGCTCGCGGCGGCCGCGTGGGCGCAGACCAATGCGGCAAAAGCACCCGCGCAACAGTCGATCGTGGAACGGGGCCGCTACCTCGCGCAGGCCGGCGACTGCATCGCGTGCCACACGGTCCCGGGTGCGAAGATCTTTTCCGGCAACCGGGCGATGCCAACGCCGTTCGGCACCCTGTACGCCCCGAACATCACGCCCGACCGCGACACGGGCATCGGCAGCTGGAGCGCGGACGACTTCTACAACATGATGCACACGGGCCGCTCGCCGAAAGGCTATCTGCTGTATCCGGCGATGCCGTTCGCGTCGTACACCAAGGTCACGCGCGCCGACAGCGACGCCATCTTCGCCTACCTGCGCTCGGTGCCGCCGGTACGCCTGGCGTCACGCGAGCACGACCTGCGCTTCCCGTACAACAACCGCTCGCTGCTGATCGGCTGGCGCACCCTGTACTTCAAGGAAGGAGAGTACCAGCCGGACCGCGGCAAGTCGGTCGAATGGAACCGCGGCGCCTACCTCGTGCAGGGCCTCGGCCACTGCGCGATGTGCCACACGCCGATCAACGCGCTGGGCGGCTCGTCGCAGGAAAAGGCGTTCCAGGGCGGCCTGATCCCGATGCAGAACTGGTACGCCCCGTCGCTGACGTCGAACCGCGAGGCGGGGCTGGGCGACTGGGCGCTGCAGGACATCGTCGACCTGCTGCAGAAAGGCGTGTCGAACCGCGGCACCGTGTACGGGCCGATGGCCGAGGTCACGTTCAACAGCCTGCAGTACATGACGGACGACGACGTGCGCGCGATGGCCGTCTACCTGAAGAGTCTTCCGGCCGACCAGGGCCCCGCGTCCGATCCGGCCGGCGCGCCGGCGCGCGCGGACGTGGGCCAGGCCTTCACGGAAGGCCGCCGCATCTACGCCGCGCGCTGCGCGTCGTGCCACGGTGCGGAAGGCCGCGGCAAGTTGCCCCACTACCCGCCGCTGGCGCGCAACCAGTCGATCGGCATGAGCTCCGCCGTGAATCCGATCCGCATGGTGCTCAACGGCGGCTACCCGCCCGGCACGAAGCGCAATCCGATGCCGTACGGGATGCCGCCGTTCGCGCAAGACCTGAACGACAACGAGATCGCATCGGTGGTGACGTTCATCCGCACCGCCTGGGGCAACCGGGGCGCGCCCGTGACGGCACGCGAAGTCAACCAGCTGCGCTCGGCCACGGTCGAGTAAAAGGGGAAGGCATGTTTCTGGAACCGACAGACCAAGACCTGGACGGCGGGGAGCAGCAGCGCCGCGTCGACGCCATCGTCGCGCGCGGCCCCGGCGGCGCATTCGCCCTGGCCGGTATCGCGGTGGCGATCGTGATGGCGATCTGGCTCGCCTTCTACTTCCTCGTGTTCGTCGCACGCGGAGGCGATTGACATGGCAGGTACCGCACACGACATCGCCGCGAAAGCGGAAGCGCGCTGGGCGTGGATCGTCGGCGGCATCATCGCCTTCCTCGTCGCGATGATGGCGTACATGAGCCTCCACTGGGCCGCGATGCCGCCCGTGCGCACGGAAACCATCGACCCGACCACGCTGCACATCGCCGGCGAATTCGTCGAGACGAACCTGGGCAGCGCCGCGGAGCCGGACGGCTCCGTCACGGTGCGCGTGCTCGCGAACCAATACTCGTTCACGCCGCAATGCCTCGTCGTCCCCGCCAACACCTGGCTGCACTTCCGCGGCACGGCGGCCGACGTCGTGCACGGCTTCTCGGTCAGTCACAGCAACGTGAACCTGATGCTGATCCCGGGGTACATCTCGAACTTCCAGACCCGGTTCGAAACGCCCGGCGAGCACGTCATGCCGTGCCACGAATTCTGCGGCAACGGCCACGCCGCGATGTGGGCCCATGTGCAGGTCATCCCGCGCGAAGAATTCATGCGCAGGGCGAACTCCCAGCCAGGAAGGAGGTTGAGCTGTGTTCAGTAACGATTCCCGCCGCCTCGTGCTGGCCCACTTCTGGGTCGCCTTCGCCGCCTTCTTCGCCGCCCTGCTGCTGGGCGAATGGCAGATGGTGATCCGCAGCCCGCTGATCGACTGGATCGGCAACCCCGAGCTGTACTACCGCTCCGTCACCGCGCACGGCTCCGCGATGGGCTATGTGTTCCCCACGCTGGTGGCGATGGGCTTCGGCTACGCCATCGTCGAACTCGCGCTGAAGCAGCCGCTCGCGGGCAAGCGCTGGGCCTGGATCGGTTTTACCCTCGTCGTCCTCGGCACGGTCGTCGCGATGATCCCCGTCTCGCTGGGCAAGGCCTCGGTGCTGTACACGTTCTACCCGCCGCTGATCGCGCACTGGGCCTACTACATCGGCATCGTGCTGGTCGTCGTCGGCTCGTGGATCTGGGTCGCGCTCATGTCGATCAATCTGCGCGTGTGGAAGAAAGCGCATCCCGGCGCAGCCGTGCCGCTGCCGATGTTCGCCAATCTCGCAGGGGCGTATTTGTGGGCATGGACGTCGGTCGGCGCCGCCGTCGAGATCCTGTTCCTGATCCTGCCCGTGGCCCTCGGCTTCAAGTCGACGATCGATGCCGGCCTGTCGCGCGTGTTCTTCTCGTGGACCCTGCACGCGATCGTCTACTTCTGGCTGATGCCGGCCTACATCGCCTTCTACACGCTGGTGCCGCGCGCCATCGGCGGGCGCCTGTACAGCGACATGATGGGCCGCATCTCGTTCGTGCTGTTCCTCGTGTTCTCGATGCCGATCGGTATCCACCACCTGTTCCAGGACCCGCAGGTCGGCGCGGGCGTGAAATTCCTGCACGCCGTGTTCACCGCGATGGTCTCGGTCCCCACCTTGCTGACCGTCTTCACGATCACCGCGTCGGTCGAAATCGCGGGACGCCTGCGCGGCGGCACGGGCGCCCTCGGCTGGGTCAAGGCCCTGCCCTGGCATAACCCGATGATGCTCGCCGTCGCGTTCTCGTTCATCCTGCTGGGCTTCGGCGGCGCGGGTGGCCTCATCAACATGAGCTACCAGCTCGACTTCGCCATCCACAACACGCAGTGGATCACGGGCCACTTCCACCTGATCTTCGCGGGCGCCATCGTCATCATGTACTTCGCCGTCGCGTACGACCTGTGGCCGCACCTGACGGGCCGCACACTCGTCCAGGGCGGCATGATGAAGGCGCAGCTGTGGCTGTGGTTCACCGGCATGATCATCCTGACGTTCCCCTGGCACGTCGTCGGCGTGATGGGCATGCCGCGCCGCATGGCCTACTTCGACTACACCAACCCGGAGATCGCGCCGCAGGCAATTACCGTGATCCTCAGCGCCATCGGCGGTTTGCTGCTCGTGATCTCGGGCGTGCTGTTTTTGCTCGTCCTGCTGCGCGGCCATCGCGGCAGCCTCGTCGAGCTGCCCGAGTTCCGCTTCAGCCAGCCGGTGCACGCCGTCGCGCGCGTGCCCGTCGCCCTGAACAGCTACGCGTTATGGCTCGCGCTGATGATCGGCCTGTCGCTCGTCAACTACGGCTACCCGATCGCGCAGCTGATCGCGCTGAAGCAGACGTCCGTGCCCGCCGTCCCGATCGGAGGTACGCCATGAACGAGCCCCTGTTTTCGACGAAGAACCGCTGGTTCACGATCAGCGTCGCGGCCGTCGTGATCATCGCCGCCGCCGCCGCCGCCATCGGCTTCGTGTGGCTCCCGCGCGCCCACGCGCGCGACGCGATGGCGTCGATCTGGGAATCGATCTGCAGCGCGGCCGGCGCGCCGGCGCCCTACCGCAGTCCGGACCAGCCGGACGAGAAGGCCGTCTACCCGACGAGCGTGATCGTGAGCAGCGAATTCACGGGTCCGATCGACAACGTGGCCGTCGGCCGCGGCGCCACGCTGGCCCTGCAATGCAGCATGTGCCACGGCGCGCGCGGCACGGCATCGGCCGGCACGAACGCGCCGCACCTGGCGGGCCAGCCCCCGTCGTCCACCTACAAGCAGCTGCGCGACTTCAAGTCCGGCCACCGCCCGAGCGCCGTCATGCAGCCGCTGGCGACGAATCTCTCCGACCAGGACATGCGCGACCTGGCCGCGTTCTACTCGCAGCAGCAGCGCGAGACCCTGGTGGCGCATGCGGGCATCCAGGTCGAGGTGCCGCGCATCGTCAGCAACGGCTCGCCGATGCGCAACGTGGGGGCATGCGCGACCTGCCACAGCCCGGGCGTGGCGCGCGTGGCGACGCCGATCATCGACGGGCTGCCGGCGGCGTACATCGTCGACCAGCTGAATGCCTTCAAATCGGGGCGGCGCGCCAACGACATCAACCAGCAGATGCGCAATGCTGTGCATGGGCTGACGGACCAGGAGATCGAGGTGGTGGCGAAGTATTACGCCAGCCGCTGATCAGAGCGACGCCGCCAGCGCCTCGGCATCCGCCCCGGCGGGAATGCGCATCGGCGCCGCGGGATCCGTCACGGCCTGCCAAACGCCCCGCGCGACGTCTTGCGCCTGCGTGACCGGTCCCGGCTCGCGCATGCGCTTGAACACATCGTCCATCAGCGGCGCGTACGCCGCCGGAATCTCGCCCTGCATGAGCGGGCGGGCGTTCTCGCCGAAGCGCGTGTCCGGCGCGCGGCCCGGCAGCACGAGGCGTGTCCGGATACCCAGCGGTGCCAGTTCCAGCGCGAGCGATTCCGTGAACGCGTTCACGGCTGCCTTGCTGGCCCTGTAGACCGACAGTAGCGGCAGCGGCACGAGCGTGACGGTCGACGTGACGTTCACGATCACGCCCGCGCCCCGCGCGCGCATCGCCGGCAGCACGGCCTGCGTCATGGCGATCGTGCCGAGCGTGTTCGTCTCGAACACCGCACGGACCGTGTCCGTCGACACGGCTTCCAGCGGATTGATCAGGCCGATGCCCGCATTGTTGACGAGCGCATCGATCGGCCCCGCGGCGGCGATGGCCGCGCGGACGCTGTCCGCGTCCGTCACGTCCAGCGCGACGACGCGCAGGCGATCGGATGCCGGCAGCAGGTCGGTGCGCGGCGTGCGCATCGTGGCGACGACCTGCCAGTCGCGGTCGAGGAAATGGCGGGCGATTTCGAGGCCGAAGCCGGACGAGCAGCCGGTGATCATGACGGTTTTCATGTGAACTCCTGTGTGGGTTGGCGATACCGTTACGATAGCTGCCGGCGCCCGGACGCGCTACAATCGTCAGTCCACATATCTTTTGCGGGAGTCCGGAATGATCGATCCCTTGGCCGACGTGGTCGGCCTGCTGCGGCCGGGCGTGCGCTACACGAAGATCGTCGGCGCGGCAGGCCGCTGGGGCGTGCGGCGCACGGAAACGGGCGAGCCGTCGTATTGCGTCGTACTCGACGGCGCCTGCCTGCTCACGGCCGCGGACATGGATCCCATCGCGCTCGAGCCGGGCGACTTCGTGCTGATCCCTGCCACGTACGACTTCTCGATGTCCAGCCTGCGCCCGCCGCCCGCACGCGACTTCGACAAGCCACCCGCGCAGGTCGCGCCCGGCGAAGTCCGCCACGGCACGCGCGAGGGCCCGCCGGACGTGCGCTTCCTCATCGGCCACTGCGAGTTCGCGGCGCCCGATGCGGCCCTGCTCGTGTCGCTGCTGCCGCGCGTCGTGCACGTGCGCGGCGAGGCACGCTTGGCCACACTCGTGCAGTTGGTGAACGACGAAGCGCGCGCTGGACGTCCCGCACGCGACGTCGTGCTGGCGCGCCTGCTGGAAGTGCTGCTGATCGAAGCGTTGCGCGGGGCCGGCGGCACGGACGCATCGCCGGGGCTCGTGCGCGGTCTCGCGGACCCGCGCCTGGCGCACGCGTTGCGCGCGCTGCACGCGGCGCCGGAACGCGCGTGGACGGTGGCCGACCTCGCGCGGGAAGCGGCCCTGTCGCGCTCCACGTTCTTCGAGCGTTTCAGCCGCACCGTGGGCATGGCGCCGATGGCCTACCTGCTGACCTGGCGGATGGCGCTGGCGCAGGACCTGCTGCGCCGCGGCGCGGGCAGCATCGCCGAGGTGGCCGAGCGCGTGGGCTACAGTTCGGCGAGCACGTTCACCGTCGCGTTCGCGCGGCATGTGGGGGAGCCGCCGGGGCGGTATGCGCGGGCGGCATGATCGGATTCGAACCGACTTACCGCATGCCTACCGCTGCTTCATCGTGTTTCTTGTGCACGAGATCCCATTGCTGCTGCAAGGCAGACACCGCTGGATGCTGGGCGGGATGCGATGGATGCTTCAGCGGTTGTCCCGACAGCATACGATAAGTCGGATCGTCGACGTCGGGGCTGACCCATACCTCACCTGTATCGGGCTCGACGGCCAATAAGCCCAAGTCCCATAACGTATGGATGTCGGCACGCAGCAGTATGCCATTCTTGATCGTGTTGGTATCCGGGCCGAGATAGGGCGTAATATGCGCAGCTTCCAGCAGGGGGACCACGGGACAGCCCGTGATCGCGCAGCGGCCGCCATACGCTTCAAGCAGCTTCTCTCTGAACTTGCGCTGTCCGCGTCGCTGGACGACGTCGCGCAGGACACGCGTGCGCGCGTCCTTGAGGCCGGTCGGATCGAACGGCTCGTCGGTGTCCGCTGCGAGTTCTTCAACTTGCTGTCGATACGGCCCGTAATCGTTCGGCTTTCCGTGATATTGGGCCTGCAGGTATTTTTGATAGTTGCTGAGGGCTGCAGCGTGCATGCCCTTCCCTGTCGCGTTCCGATTGATGAACTCGGTGGTTCGGCTTAGCCGCTCGATGAGGACAGTGAGTTCGTCCACATCCGAGATGTCGGAAATCGGTTTCGTCGTCAACTTGTGCCTGATCGCCCAGTTGGTCAAGCTTCCCTTGATGGCGTTGAGGTAGTTATTGGCCGACTTTTCGGATAAGCCACTTGCTCGCATCCATTCCACGAAATCCATATCGCCTCTTCAATAGATATTGAACAGGCAAGATAGCATTGATTTTGAACAGAGAGATCTGGACGGGGCGCCTTTTAGTGGGGCGTAACATGACACCCTTGTACAGCCGAGAATCCTTGCTATAATAGGCGGCTTCGCGAGCAACTGGCTCGCGAACCCATCAGGAGAGATGGATGAGTGGTTTAAGTCGCACGCCTGGAAAGCGTGTATAGGTTCATAGCCTATCCGGGGTTCGAATCCCCGTCTCTCCGCCAGAACACGAAAGATAGGCCACCTCGAGTGGCCTATTTTTTTGTGCCCACCGCCGTAATTGTTGCGCGACCACAAAGGTTAAGTTTTCGTTAGCAAAAGTCACGCCGTTAGTGATATTGTTGCCGCGATATAACTTTTTCAACACCGCCGTGAAACGCAAAGCCCTTTACCTCGTCATCTTCGCCATCGCCGCAGCCGGCGCCGCCAGCGGCACCTGGCTCGCCAACCGCAAGCCGGCTCCACCACCGCAGGTAGCGCAGGCCACAGGGCCGACTAAAGAAGCCACCGCCATCGCCGCCGACATGCAGCAGGTGCTGGCGGCCTACCGCAAGATGATCGTGCTGACCCAGGACGAAGCCGGGCTCTCCTCGACAGGCCAGGAAGAGGTCAACCGCGTCGGCCAGCAGCTGTTCCATGAAAACCAGGAACGCATCAACAAGATCGACGATGCGCTGGAAAGCCTCGTCGGGTCGCAGAACCCGCGCCGCTTCGAGGCGGTCGGCGGCCTGCTCGATTACGTCGAGTCGGGCGAAGGGCTGTACGACGCGGACCGTCTCGCGTTCCGCGAACTGATGCAGTCGCTGCTGGCCAGCGTGGCGAAGGATTCGTCGCTCCCGGCCATCAAGCTGCACAAGCGGATCTCGGAAGACGTCGACGCGCTGGCCGAAATCGAGCGCAATTACGAGAACGAGATCCGTGCCGTCTTCGGGCGCTTCGAGACGCGCTCCATCACGCTCAAGCGCGAGAAGTGGGACAGCTACGTCGCCTACCTGAAGACGCTCTACCAGCGCGACCGCATCCTCAAGGATTACGGCGTCGTGCTGCCCTACCCCGCCAAGCCGGAACCGCCGAACCAGGACAACAGCCCGACCGCGCAAAAGGAAGAGGACGAGATCTTCGGCAAGGGCCTGCCCAGGAAGACGATCGTGCTGACCTTCGACGACGGTCCGCATCGCCGCTACAGCGAGGAGATCGCCGCGATCCTCAAGCAGTACGACGCGCCGGCCGTGTTCTTCAGCGTCGGCCGCAACCTCGGTACGCTCGACGCGCACGGCGCCGCGCGGCTCAATGCGGGCGCGGAAGTCAGCCGCAAGCTGAAGGCCGCGGGCTATGTGCTCGCGAACCACAGCTTCTCGCACGCGCAGTTGTCGAAGGAGAGTGGCGCCAGCCTGAAGGCCGAGATCCTCGATACGGACACGCTGCTGAAGGCCGTCGATCCGCAACGCTCCGCGCTGTTCCGCTTTCCCTACGGCGCGCGCAACAAGGAGGGCATGCACCTGCTGGCCGACGCGCACCTGAAGTCCGTCATGTGGAACATCGATTCGCTGGACTGGGCCGATCCGGTGCCCTCGTCCATCGCCGATCGCGTGCTGCGCGCGGTCGACAAGGAAGGCCGCGGCATCATCCTGTTCCACGACATCCACGAGCGCACCGTGAAGGCGCTGCCGGCGATCCTCGACCGGCTCGTCGCCGAGGGCTACCAGTTCGCCGGCTGGGATGGCAATACGTTCCGCGTGAGCGGCGGCGCGCATGCGGCGCCGGCACCCGTCGCACGTGCGGCCGCGACCGGGTATGCGTCCTCGTGGGCGATCGTCGTCGGCGTCGACGGTTATCCGAAATGGCCGCGCCTGCAGTACGCCGTGCGCGATGCGGAAGGCGTCGGGCAGGCGCTCGTGCAGAAGTTCGGTTTCGCGCCCGATCACGTGGTCACGCTGAAGAACGAGCAGGCCACGCGCCGCGGGATCCTCGCCGCGTTCCACGATCTCGTCGGCCATGGGGGCACGAGCGGCCTGCAGCCGAACGACCGCGTGTTCGTGTTCTTCGCCGGCCACGGCGCCACGCGCAAGCTGAGTTCCGGCCGCGATCTGGGCTACATCGTGCCGTACGACGCCGATCCGGAGAATCTCGCCAGCGACGCCATCCCGATGACGGAAATCCAGAATATCGCCGAGAGCCTGCCCGCGAAGCACGTGCTGTTCGTGATGGACGCCTGCTACAGCGGCCTCGGACTGACGCGCGGCGGCGCCAACGCGGCCTTTTTGCGCGATAACGCGAAGCGCCTCGGCCGCCAGATGCTGACGGCGGGCGGCACGGACCAGATGGTGTCCGACGGCGGCCCGAACGGCCATTCCGTGTTCACGTGGACGCTGCTGCAGGGCCTCGGCGGCAAGGCCGACCTGAACGGCGACGGCCTGATCACCGCGACGGAGCTGGCGGCGTACGTGGCACCGGCGGTGGCCAGCGTGTCGCAGCAGACGCCCGCCTTCGGCAGCCTGCCCGGTTCCGAAGGCGGCGACTTCGTGTTCGAACTGCCAGAGGAAAGCGAATTCCTGAATACGAACACGGCGCAGCTGTCGAACGATGCCATCGCGCTCAACACGAAGCTGGACGCGAAGGCGTCGGCGCCGACCGCGCCCGTCGTCGTGAAAGACCTGCAGGGTGGCGAGCAGATGATCAAGGCGCCGGCCGCGGTGCCGGTCTCCAGCCGCCAGCAGGCGCAGCGCGCCAACGACCACGGGCTGCAGCTGTACAAGGAAAAACAGTACGCGCAGGCCGAGGCGCAGTTCACCGAAGCGCTGAAGCTGCGTCCGAACTTCGCGCTGGCGGCGAACAATCTCGGTTTCGTCTTCTACAAGCAGGACAAGTTTGCCGAGGCGGCGCGCTGGTTCGAGAACGCGATCAAGATGGACCCGTCGCGCGCGATCGCGTACATGAACCTGGGCGACGCGTATGCGCGCGCGGGCGATGGCGAGAAGGCGAAGGCGGCATACAAGACTTATCTCGAGCTGGCGCCGAGTGGGTCGGGGGTCGGATATGCGAAGGGCCAGATCGAGAAGCTGTAGACACCAACCGTCATTTCCGCGCAGGCGGGAACCCAAGTCAGGCCGGCACGCTGCTTGAACTTGGGTCCCCGCCTTCGCGCACTGCTGTCCGGAATAATTTTTACCGTCGAAAATAGGCCCGCCATAGGGAAATACCGTCGTTCCCGCGAAAGCGGGAACCCATGCTGACTGCTCGAAGTCGACTCTTTGTAGCCAACGAGGTGGAAATGAAGAACGTAGTTAGCATACTCAGTATGGATTCCCGCTTGCGCGGGAATGACGATGCTATTTCTGACGGTTTTTGAAAACAATATTCCGGACACTAGTGCGCCTTCGCGGGGACGACGGTGTTAAGGTTGCGGGCCGCCCTCATACGCCCCCAGCCTGCGCTGCTCATCCTCGCTGAACATGCGATTGCGCAGCGCCGTCACGGCCGCCTCGTCGTTCAATCCGAGGCGCTGAACCAGATACGCATCGATCCGCCGTCTCCACGCCGCCTCCTCCCGATCCACTTCCGCCAGCCGCTGCGCCGCATCCACACCAAACGCGTCCGCGCGCAGGCGGAAGACATCTTCCTCGCCCGCGCCGCCGGCCCGCAGCCGTTCCGCCTCCTCCTGCACGCGCACGATTTTCAGAGGCGCCTCGCGCGCCGCACGCACATCGGCCGGCAGGCCGGCATCCAGCGCGGCCAGGCGCGCCCGCTTCTCCTGCGCGTCCAAGGTGCGGTCGTCGCGGATCTCCATGCGTGCCAGGGCCTCCGCATTGGCGGCATCCTCGCGGCCGAAGATCGCGGCGATCTCGCGCTGGCTGAAATACTGCGCACGCAAGCCGCGCAGCGCGTCGAGCCGGCGCTTCAGGGCCGCGGCGTCCTGACCGGCCAGCCTGCGGTCGGCGCCGACGCCCGCCAGCGCCAGCCGGTACGCGCTGTAGCGCGTCAGCACGCGCTTCGCTGCCGCGGCGGCGGCCGGGCGCAAGGTGCGGTCCAGTTCACGCTCGATTTCCGCCCGCACCGCGGCGGGCGATTTCTCGCCCACGGTGCTCAGGTAGTAGTCGAACAGTTCGATCAGCCGGGCGTCCGCGACGATGCTGTCGTCCGGCGCCACGTGCACGGCGCCGTCCGGCCGCGTGCCCTGCAGCGATGGCGCGAACGCCTTCGCTGGCGGGGTGACGGTCACGGTTTGCAGTGCCGGTGCTGGCCGCCCGGCCAGCATGGCCAGCCACAGCGTGCCGGCCGCGCCGAGCGCCAGGACGATGTTCGGACTGCGGTTCACAGGCCCATCTCGCGCAGGCGGTTGGCGTGCTGGCGGTACAGCGTGACGGGATTCGTCTCGAACAGGTTCACGAGGCCCGCGACCTGGTTCACTTCGTCCAGGTGGTTCAGCGCGTAGTCGTCGCGGATCACGCGGCCCAGGTGGCTGGAGCAGCTGCCGACGAGGCCATCGTTCTTCTCGCCGCGGAACGCCAGCGACACGAGGCTGAGCGGCGCGTCGATCGGGTCGAGCAAATTCGTGAACGGTTGCGCGCCGCTCCACGAGAAGTAATACACGCCGCGGGTCTGCCAGGCGCCTTCGCCGCACGCGGTCGTCGGCACGCCTTCCGGATGCGCCGCATTGAACTTTGCGGCACCCGCAGTCGTCAGCGAATCCAGCGCCGCCGTCGACACCTGCGCGCTGCTGTCGCCGGACAGGAAGGCGATGGTGCCGGCCAGCCCATCGACGATGGAGCCCAGCACGGCCTCCGACAACGTCCCCGGCGCGACCGTGCCGCGGATGACGTCCGCCACCGCCGAACCTTTATTGACGCCGCCGACGCTCGTCACGGACGCGACGAGGTTCGGCGCCACCGAGGCGACGTAGCGGATGGTCGGACCGCCGTGGCTGTGGCCGATCAGGTTGACCTTCTGGGCGCCGGTCGCGGCCAGCACCTGCTTGACGTAGCTGAGCAGCTGTTCGCCGCGCACTTCCGTGCTGTTGGCGGCGCTCACCTGGGCGACGTAGACCTGGGCGCCGTCGCGGCGCAGCGCGTCCGTGATGCCGAACCAGTAATCGAAGGGGCCGATGCTGTCCCAGCCGAGCAGGCCGTGCACGAGCACGATCGGGTAGCGGGTCTGGGTATAACCGGCGGCGGATGCGGACAGCGGCAGGACCGACAGCGCGAACAAGAGTGCGGCGAGCCAGCGGGAGAAACGTTTCATCGGTGGGTCTCCTTTTTAATGATTGTCGTACGGCTGAGCCAGAGTACGTACAAGCGGAGGACGCAACAAGGCATGCACGGCCGCACAAGACGGATTGGCTTGCCGAATCAGGTGAATGTCCCAATAATCCATGCATCGTCAGGGGAGAAAACCACACATGGACATGAAACGCATCAACGCGGGCAAGCTGCGCGCGATCGGCTACGACGCGCGCGAGCGCATCCTGCGCGTGGAATTCGACGACGGCAGTGCGATCGATTACTCGGGGGTCGGCAGCGAAGTGTGGCGGCGGTTCTCGACGTCGGGCGCGGCCTGGAGTTTCTATCGCGATAATATCGAGGAAGAGTTTGCGGGCAAGCGCGGCCGCGCGGCCGTGGACAGCAAACGGGCGGAGCTGGAAGCGTTGTTCAGGCAAGCCGGCGAGCAATGACGGCGCCAGGACGCATGCTGGGCTACAATAGGTCTCTTCGGTCTCATCCATGAACCTGTTCAGCATACTCATCGCCGACCAGCCGCCCGATGCCCCGCCGCGCCTGCCGCCGGCGGTCGCACGCAACATCGGTTCGTTCAAGGAACACCATCCGGGACTGCCGCATCGCCTGTACGACCAGCCGGCCATCCGCGCCTTCCTGCGCGCGCACATGGAAGCGGACGTGTGCAGGGCCTACGAGGAACTGCTTCCGTATGCATACCGGGCCGACCTGGCGCGCCTGTGCCTGTTGCACGAGTTCGGCGGCGCCTATGCCGACCTGTCCGTGTTCTTCCATGAAGGGCTGCCGCTCGAGTCCGGCAAGCTCGTCGTGTTTCGCGACCGCGCGGTGGATGCCCCGTGGATCGTCAGCAACACGATCATCGCGGCGCCGGCCCGCCTGCCCGCGTTCGAAGCCGCGATCCGCATGATCGTCGCCCATTGCCGCCGGCGCTACCGCGGCGTGTCGTCGCTGTGCCCGACCGGTCCCGTCCTGTTCGGCAAAGCCATCGCGTTGCACTGCGAGCCGGAGCAGATCCACTTGGGCGAGGTGATCAACGTCGCCCAGCGCGAGACAACCGAGACGCTCGCGTTCGTCGACGCGACGAACGGCAGGCTGGTCGCGTACCGCGCCAAGTCCGCAGCCGGCCTGGACGTCCTCGGCATGGACGCGGGCGTCAACAACTACAACGACTTCTACAACGCCCACCTGGTGTACGCCAGCGACTTTCCGGTCATCATCAAAGCGGACTTCCTCGCCGCCCATGGCGCTCCCGGCGGCCGGCTCGAGGGCACGCATTGGCTCCTCGCGCGCGACGGGGGCGACGGCGCGCTCGCCGCCGCCGGCCGGTGTCGCCTGCCGTTCCCGTTCGCGGCCGGCCGCCACCGCGTGCTGCTCGACCTGGCCTGGGCGACGCCCGGCGAGGTCGGCCTGGCCGCCACGGCGCACGGCTCCGGGGCGACGCTGGCCTGCGCGCGCCGGCGCATCGACGAGACCGGCCCGGCCAGCGTGACGCTCGACCTCGATGTCGAAGCGAGCCGCAAGGACATCGTCGTCGCCATCCTCGCCGCGCCCGGCGCCCGCGTCGCGGTGGCCGGGCTGCGCGTCGAGCGGTTGCAAGGAGACATACCGACATGATCAAGTATATTTCCTATGGCGACACGACCGGCTATGGGCTGGCGGGACTCGCCTACCTGCGCGGCCTGGTGAACCTCGGGCTGGACGTCCACTGGCAGCCGATGTTCTGGGGCGCCAACGGCCTGCAGCGCTGGCTGCCGGCCATGCCCCCGCAACTGCTCGAGGTCGTGCGCGCCGCCGGCGCCGACCCCGCGCTGCGCGATCTCGGCCCGCTGCTGCAGCGCACCGCCGCCCCGCGCGACTACCGCATCGTCGTCGCCCACCTGGTGCCGGAATACCTGCCCGCGTGCGTGGAACCCGGCAAGGCGAACTTCGCCTACTGCACCTGGGAATCGGATCGCATACCGGCGCACTGGCCGGCCATCCTGAACCGGTTCGACGGCGTCCTGGTACCGTCGACGTTCAATGCCGAGGTGTTCCGGGCCGGCGGCGTGACCGTTCCGCTGCATGTGGTGCCGCACATCCGCCGCCACGCGCACGACGACGTCGCGCCCGGCCAGCTCGACGACATGCGCCGCCAGCTCGGCATCCCCGCCGGGCACCACGTGTTCTACACGATCGGGGCCTGGATGCTGCGCAAGGACTTGCCGCGCCTCATCGAAGCGTTCGTCGAGGAATTCGACGCCGACGAGCCGGCCGCGCTCTGCATCAAGACCTCGACCCGGCCCGTCCATTTCCCGCTGCCGCACGAAGCCGGCAGGACGTCGCTGCAACTCGTCGAGGCGCAGCTGGCGGCCCTGCGCGCGCGACTCGGGCGGCCCCGCCTGCCGCCCGTCGCGGTGCTGGCCGGCGACGGCATCAGCGGCGCCTGGATCGACCGCCTGCACCGGCTCGGCGACACCTATGTCTCGCTGACGCGGGCCGAAGGCTGGGGCATGGGCGCGTTCGACGCCGCCGCGCTCGGGCGTCCGGTACTCATGACCGGCTGGAGCGGCCACCTGGACTTCCTCGGGCGCGACCACCCCGGCCTGATCGGCGGCACGCTGGCGCCGATCGACTGGCCCGGCACCTCGTACGGCCCCGACCACCACTGGGCCGTCGCCGACGTCGCCGACGCGCGCAGCAAGATGCGCTACCGCTTCGTGCACCGCGGCCAACCCGATCCGCACGCCCGCCTGCTCGGCGAACGGATCGCCAACCTGTACGCCGAGGGGCCGGTGATGCGGCGCTTCCGGCACGCGATCGGAGCATGAGCATGGTGCCGCGCCTGTTTCACTTCGTATTCGGCCTGAAGGAACAGACCGAGCCCTTCCACCTGGCGCATTACCTGTGCCTGGAATCGTGCCGGCGGATCAATCGTCCGGACGCGATCTGGTTTCATTACGCCAACGAACCCCATGGACCGCTGTGGGAACGGATCAAGCCGCACCTGACGCTGCGCCCGGTGGCCCGCACCGCGCTGCCGCTGGCCGCCTATGCCGCCTCGGAAGAAGGCCGCGGCATCGCCGCCGCCGGCTGGAGCTATGCGCACGAGGCCGACTTCATCCGCCTCCAGGTCTTGCGCGAGCATGGCGGCGTGTATGCCGACATCGACACGCTGTTCGTCGCGCCCATGCCCGACCACCTGTACGGCCACGCCTGCGTGCTCGGCGACGAAGGCGCGCTGCCCGACGAACGCGGCATCCTGCGGCCGTCGCTGTGCAATGCGCTGATCCTCGCCGCGCCGGGGGCGCCGTTCGTCGCGCGCTGGCTCGACGCCTCGTACGGCGCGTTCGACGGCAAATGGACCAGCCACTCCTGCCAGCTCGCGAGCCGCCTGTGGGAACGGCATCCGGAACTGGTCCACGTGGTGCCGCGCCAGTACTTCTACCGTCACCCCTGGACGCCGGACGGCATGTGCAACCTGTTCGAGCGGCTCGACCCGGACGTGCGCGACGTCTTCAGTCTGCACTTGTGCAGCCACCTGTGGTGGAGCGCCGAGCGCACCGATTTCACCCGCTTCCACGCCGGCCTGCTGACCGAGGACTACGTGCGCGCCGGCGCCACCACCTACGCCATGCTGGCGCGGCCGTTCCTGCCATGAGCGGCGCCGCCCTGGCCGACTTCCTGCCGCAACCCGGCCGCGGCGTCGACTTCAGGCTGGGGCAGGACGGCGTCCTGGTCCAGCAAGGCCGGCTCGACCTGGTGGCGTTTCCGCAGCGGCCGCTCGTATCGTGCCTGATGGTCACGCGCGGCCGCCTGTTCCCGGCGCGCTTCGCCGTCGACGCCTTCCGCAGCCAGACGTGGCCGGAGCGCGAACTGGTGCTCGTCTGCGACGCGCCGGGCACGCCGATCGAGGCGCATTGCCGCGCGCTCGACGATCCGCGCATCCGCGTGGTGACGCCGGACCGGCCTGCCGGCAGCCTGGGCGAACTGCGCAACCTCTCGCTCAGGGCCGCGCGCGGCGACTGGATCTGCCAGTGGGACGACGACGACCTCTACCACCCGCAGCGGCTCGAACTCGGCATGCTCCTGCTGCAGTCGATGCAGGCCGACGCCATGTTCCTCAGCCGCTGGCTGCTGTGGTCGCCGGGGGCGCGGCGCCTCGGCGTGTCCGGCGCGCGCGAATGGGAAGGGTCGATGCTGGCGCGGCGCGCCGCTGTCCCCGACTATCCCGGGCTGGCGCGCGGCGAGGACACGGAAGTGATGCACGCCATGCTGCGGCGCGGCCGCATCGCGCTGGTGGACGCACCCTGGCTGTACACCTACGTGCAGACCGGCGCGAACACCTGGACGGCCCGGCATTTCGAGGCAATCTGGGAGGCGGCCACGCTGGTGGAAACGGCAGCGCGCTACGACGCCGCGCTGGCCGCCCTCGAGACCCAGGGCCCGTATCGCGCGTACGCGACGGCGGCCGCGCAGCGGCCGGACTAGGCGCCGCGGCTCGAGCCGGCCTTCGGCGCGACGTGGGCCTCGACGCCGTGCGCGCGCATGAATTCGACGCGGCGCGCATGCAGCGCATCGTTCGGGTCGAGCGCGCAACACACGGTCGCCGCCCCGGTGCAGCCGTGTGGCTCGCGACGCAACTGTTCGAACACCAGCCGGTCCTCACCGTCGCCGCTCGCGAACGCCGCGCACGACCACAGGTGCACCACGTGCAGCAGCTCCAGCTTGTCGATCGCCAGCCCGCTCGGGCGCACGAAGCCGCCGAAGGCCTCGGCGTAGATGCCGCGCCCGACGCCCACGCTCTCGAGCCCGTCCACGCAGAGTTCCTGTCCGGTATTGCCGTCCGCGTAGATCGAATACGAGTACGCCCATTTCTTGCCCTCGATCGCTTGCAGGATGCGGGCGCAATGGTCTTCCTTCAGCCAGTCGTCGTCGTCGAGGTAGACGACCACGCGGCTGTCGGCGAGCAGCGTCAGCGCGGAGCGCAGCGAGCCGCCGTAGTACGAGGCGTGCGGTCCGCCGTGGCGCTGCGACGTCGAGTAGCCGAGGTTGATCAGCGTGACCGTCACGTGGGGCGGGCATTCGGGCGCCAGCTCGTCCAGCAGCGCCGCCAGGCGCCCGTCCGGGTCGCAGTCGACGCCCAGCAAGACCTGGATGCGGCCGCCCTGCCCGTCCGCGAGACGTTGGCGGAACACCGAGCGCACCGCGCGCGCCAGCGAGGCGCGGCAGGTGGTGACGATCGCCACGGCGACGGCATGGCGGCTCGGGTTCATAGCGGCCGCAGGGCGAACGGATAGGCGTCCGCGCCGGCGCGCCGGGCAACGCGCAGGCGCACGTCCTCGGCGCCCTGCGCGCCCGGCCGGTGATGGGTCTCGTCGCGCTGCGGGGCGTGGGTCGAGGCCAGCCCGACGTCGTTGAAAAACAGCGGCAGCGTGGCCGTATAGCAGATGGCGCGGCGGTACAGCAGGTGGTCGGCCACCAGCTTGCCGCAGGCATGCACGCCCGTCAGGTCGAGGGCGACGCCGTCCGGGCAGTAGCGCGCCAGCAGGGACTGCATGCCCCGGCGCGACACCACGTAGGCGCCCGCCGAATAACATGCCGGCTCCCATTCGTGCCACAGGATGCCGTGCCGCAGGTACAGCTCGCCCAGCGCCAGCACGACCGGCGCATGGCTCACGTGCAGTTGCAGGATCTCCCAGTCGGGCGGCGCGCTGGCCAGCAGGGCGGCGCCGTCGAACAGGTGGTGCGAGCGGACGTCGTCCTCCAGCACCAGCGCAGCGGCGGCGCCCGCGCGGTACGCGGTGCCGACGGCGCGCAGGTGCGACGCCATGATCGCCAGCTCCGGCAGCGAATTGACGAAGGGTTCGCGCACGCGCACCGGCGGCAGCGTGTCGGGCGTCACGGCGTCGATGCGCGCGTGGACGACGCCGGCGCGGTCCAGGAACGCCTGCGCCAGCGCGCGCCGCTGCGCGTCGGCGGCGCGGTTGATCCAGAAATGCGGTAGTCCTTCGAGCATGCGCAGCAGTCTATCCCAAATGCGCCGCCCGCTGTCAGAACACCGCGCGCACGCCGGCGTTGCCGCCGACCTGGTAATAGCCGCCGCGGCCTTCGCCGGTGACGCCGTAGTACAGGTAAGCGCCCTTCCCGACGTGCAGCGTGCCGCTCACGCCGCCCTGCACGAAGGCGCGGCCCACGCCCGGCGCACCGATGGCGATGCGCTCTCCCGCCAGCCAGGCCGATTGGGTCGGCCGCAGCAGGCCGCCGGCATCGACGCCCGCGCCCAGGTTGACGCGATAGGTCGAGGCCCGCAACGGATCGGCGTTGCGGGACGCCGCCGCCAGGCCCGCCTGCAGGCGGGTGCCGGTCGCGGTGTCGCCGTCCACCGTCAGGGCCGCCGCCGATGCCGGCGTTTCCGCCAGCCCGTCCCGTTCGACCCGCTGCGCGGTCAACCGGGCGAACGGCTCCACCTTGGCGCCCAGGAGTTCGCGCTCGGCGCGCACGCCCACGCCGAGCAGCGCCGCATTGCCGCCGGCATGCGCGCTCAGCCCGGACGCCGTGGCCAACGGATCGGCGCGCCGGCTGTCGGCCTTGTCGCGGCCGACGCTGCCGATGCCGTCGAACGTCAGGCCGTCGACGGTGGTTTCGCCATACACGAATACCTTGTTCTGGCGCAACTTGCCCGTATCGTCGCCGGCCGACACGTCGGTATGCGCGTAGCTGGCGCCGACACCGAGGCGATAATCGGCGCCGCGCAGCACGTCCAGGCCCGCGGTGACCTGCAGGCGATCGGCCTTGAAACCCGAGGCGTCGGCGTCGCCGCTCCACTTGCCGCGGGTGCCCGCGAGGTCGAGCCAGAGCGCGCGCTCGCCATCGTCGGCGGTATGCTTGAGCACGCTGCGCTGCAGGTTCCAGCCGGCCTGCGGCGCCGCGGCGGCCAGGCTGCCGTGCACTTCGCCGGACAGCCCGCGCAGCAGGCCGCCGAGCCGGTCCGCGGTCGCGGAACCGACCTGGTACAGCAGCAGGTCCTGCCGTTCGCCGGCGCGGCCCGACTGGTCGAGGTCGACGATCCGGTCGAGCGCGCCCGCCACCGCGCGGCTGTTCGCGTTGCCGCCACGGCTCCAGTCCGCGTACGACGCCGGCAGCACCTTCAACTCGATGCTGTTGTTGCCGCCGACGTTGTAGAACGCGGCCATGCGGGTACCGTCCATGCCGTCCGGCTGCGCCAGCGTGTCGAAGCGTCCGGCGATGCCGCCGTCGGCGGTCACGATGCGGAAGCTCTGGCCCAGTTCGGGCTTGAGCGGCGCCGAACCATAGCCCGCCTCGTCGGCCGAATACAGGTTCTTCAGCGTCGGCGCCAGCGTGGCGCCCGGTTCGATCGTGAAGCGCTTGCCGCCGACGACGTGCAGGTAGGAGTAATACCCGGACGCGCCGACCGGCGACGTGGGCGTGGCTTGCGCGGTGCCGCCGATGTCTTCCTTGTACGTGCTGCCGGCGGCCATCGTGATATTCGAATCGGCCGTCAGCATGCCCGGCGAATTGCCCGGCGAGAGCGTGCCCTGCACCAGCAGGTCGCCCTTGACGGTGCCGCTGCCGCCCAGCGTGGCGCCGTGCGCCACCGTCACTCGACTGTTGAAGAGGCCGTTCGCGAGCAGCTTGCCTTCCAGGACGCAGGTGGCGTCGATATTGGCGTTGCCGGTGACGTTCAGCGTGCCCTGGCCGGTCTTGGTGAAGCAGCCGTCGCCCGCGCCGGTCGACAGCAGGTCGCCCGCCAGCGTGGTCGTGGTATTGGCCTCGGTGTTGATGTTGGTCGAGCGGCCCATGCGGATGTCCTGGCCGGTCGCGATATCGACGGTCGCGTAGATCGTGCCGGCGTTGAACGTCATCACGCTGCCCCATCCGAGGCCGTAGGCGTTCGTCACCTTCACCAGCCCGTCGTTGATGGTCAGGCCGCCGGTCCATCCATCGCCCGGCGCGTTGGCGCTGCCCTGGCCGCCGCCGTTGTCGCCGCCGAGCACCAGCGTGCCCTGGCCTTCCTTGACCAGCCGGCCGTCGCCGCCGATGTTGCCGTTCAGCGTGACGACGCTGTCGGCGCCCTCGGCGTCGAGCACCCCGTTGCGCGTCGTGATCGTGAAGGCGCGGTCCGACGTCATGCTGCCGGTGGTCTGCAACGTGCCGCCGTCGAGGACAAGCCGGTTGCCGGCGGCGCCCAGGTTGGCGTCGCTGTCGATGCGCAGGACGCCGTCGCGCGACACGGCCGTATCGCCGGTATAGGTGTTGGCCGCGTGCAGCGCCACCGTTCCATGCTCCACCTGCAGGCCGCCGTTGGCGAGCACGCCGCGCAGGATCAGCGTACCGGTGCCCTGCTTGACCAGCGTGCCGCTGCCGCCGACCGTACCGTTCTCGGTGGTCACGGTGCCGGCGTCGACATCGACCGTACCCCGGCCCGTCAGCGCCAGGCCGCGCGCGTGCGTCAGGTCGGCGCCGGTCTGCCAGGTACCGTTGTCGAGCTCGAGTGCGGCGCTACCCTTGCCGAGGTTGGCGTCGGCGTAGGTCCGCAGCGTGCCGCCGCTGACCACGGTCTTGCCGGTATAGCCGTTGACGCCGTCGAGCGTGAGCGTGCCGCCCGTGACCTTCAGGCTGCCGCTGCCGGCAATATTGCCGCCGAAGCGGCCGTCGGCGGCGGTGACGGTCAGGTCGTTCGCGCCCAGCAGGACGCTGCCCGAGCCGCTCAGGCCCTTGATCGCCACGCCGTGGGCCGCGCCCGAGACGTCGAACACGCCATCGTCGCGCACCGCGCTGCCGGCAATGCTGCCGGCGCCGGACAGCGCCAGCGCCGCCCCGCCGGCGATCGAGGTCGTGCCGGTGTATTCGTTGACGCCGCCGAGCGCCATGCTGCCGCCGTCGACGGACAGGCCGCCCGCGCCCACGATGGTGCCGGCAAACAGGCCGGCCGCCCGGCTCAGCGCCAGCGTCTGCGCGCCCAGATAAATGGTGCCCGCACCCGAGACGGTGCTGACCGTGGCCCCGTGGTCGGTGCCGCTGATGTCGAACCTGCCGTCCACGTTCACGCCGCTCGAGCTGGCGACGCTGCCCTGCCCGCTCAGCGCCAGCGTGGCGCCGCCGCCGATGTAGGTGGCGCCGCGGTAGGTATTGTTCCCGGCCAGGGTCGCCGTGCCGCCCGTGAGGTTCAGGGCGCCGTCGCCGGCGATCGTGCCGGCGAAGACGTCGCGGGCGGCGGTCAGCGTGAGCGTCTGGCTGCCGAGCTGGACCAGGCCACCGCCGGCGAGCGACTGGATGGTCGCGCCGGCGTCAGCCACATTCAGCGTGCCGTCCGTCACGACCCGGCTCGATGCGGCGATCAAGCCGTTGCCCGCCAGCGTCAGCGTGGCGCCCGTCCCGATCGAGGTCGCGCCGGTGTAGGCCTGCGTGGTCGTCAGCGCCTGGCTGCCGCCGGCGATGGCGATACCGCCCGAGCCGCTGATGCGGCCGTTGAAGGCGCCGGCGGCATCGGTCAGCGTCAGGGTCTGGCCGCCCAGCAGCACGGCGCCGGAGCCGCCGAGGCTCTGGACCGCCGCGCCGCCCGTGCTGGCCGATACGTCCAGCGTGCCATCGGTCTGCACGCGGCTGTTGCCGATGCTGCCGTTGCCGGCCAGGGCCAATGTCGCGCCTTGCGATACGGCCGTGGCGCCGGTGTGCGTATTCACGCCCGTCAGGGTTTCGGTGCCGGCCGCGATCGCCAGGCCGCCCGAGCCGTGGATACTGCCGGCGAACGTATCGCCGGCATGGGTCAGCGTCAGAGTCTGGCCGCCCAGCAGCACGGCACCCGAGCCGCCGAGGCTCTGGACCGCCGCGCCGCCCGTGCTGGCCGATACGTCCAGCGTGCCATCGGTCTGCACGCGGCT
>NZ_JASNRB020000018.1:0-133778 GCF_030411975.2 Massilia orientalis
TCCCACGCCCATTTATATTTGAACGGGACCAGCTGGTTGACGTCGGTCTTGGCGTTGATGATGCGCTTGTCGTCCGCATTCACGCGCTTGGCGACGTCGGCGGCGCTGGCTTCAGGATTGACGGCAGCAAGGTTAGCAACCGCGGCCGGTGCGGCGGCCGGTTCATCGTCCCAGGAGAGAGCCATGATATTTTTCCTTCTTGAATTCTTTTAGCGGCATCGCCCGGGAGCCCGGGCGATGCGTGGTTACGTTAAGGTTCTGATCTATTTACTGGCAGCTTATTGGCAAGCCTCGCACTCGTCGAAGCCCGCATCGCCCGGCCGCAGATAGCAGGCCGCGCCGTCCACGACGTCCGGAGCTGCTGCGGCGACCGGTGCCGGTGCTGCCGGTGCGGCTGCCCCGCCGGACAGGCCGCCATCGACCGCCACGGCGTTCAGCGCGCCGGTACGGGTGGTCGACTTCTCCATGTGCGTCGCGGCGATCGTGCGCAGGTAGTAGGTCGTCTTCAGGCCGCGCAGCCAGGCCAGTTTATAGGTCTCGTCCAGCTTCTTGCCGGAGGCGCCGGCCATGTAGATGTTCAGCGACTGGGCCTGGTCGATCCACTTCTGGCGGCGCGACGCGGCTTCCACCAGCCACTTCGGCTCGACTTCGAACGCCGTGGCGTAGATGTCGCGCAGGTCTTGCGGGACGCGGTCGATGCGCGACAGCGAGCCGTCGAAGTATTTCAGGTCGTTGATCATGACCTCGTCCCACAGGCCGCGCGCCTTCAGGTCGCGCACCAGGCAGGCATTGATCTCGGTGAACTCGCCCGACAGGTTCGACTTCACGTACAGGTTCTGGAACGTCGGCTCGATGCAGGCGGAGACGCCGATGATGTTCGAGATGGTCGCGGTCGGGGCGATCGCCACGCAGTTCGAGTTACGCATGCCGAACTGCTTGATGCGGCTACGCACCAGGCTCCAGTCCATCGATTCCGACGTGTCCTGCTCGAGGTAGCCGCCGCGTTCTTCGGCCAGCAGCTTGATCGAGTCCTGCGGCAGGATGCCGCGGTCCCACAGCGAACCTTCGTACGACTGGTACCGGCCGCGTTCCTCGGCCAGCTCGGTCGACGCCAGGTAGGCGTAGTAGCAGACGGCTTCCATCGAGCGGTCGGCGAATTCCACGGCTTTATCCGACGCGAACGGCACGCGCATCATGTGCAGGCAGTCCTGGAAGCCCATGATGCCCAGGCCGACCGGACGGTGGCGCAGGTTCGAGTTCTTCGCCTTGTCGACGGCGTAGTAGTTGATGTCGATGACGTTGTCGAGCATGCGCATCGCGGTGCGGATGGTCTTCTGCAGCTTGACCACGTCCAGCCCGTCGCCCTTCATGTGGGCCGGCAGGTTCACGGAACCCAGGTTGCAGACGGCGATTTCGTCTTCGTTCGTGTTCAGCGTGATCTCGGTGCACAGGTTCGACGAGTGCACGACACCGACGTGCTGCTGCGGCGAACGAATGTTGCACGGATCCTTGAACGTGATCCACGGGTGGCCCGTTTCGAACAGCATCGACAGCATCTTGCGCCACAGGTCGAGCGCCTGGATCTTCTTGTGCACGGTCATCTCGCCGCGGGCCGCCTTTTCCTCGTACTTCAGGTAGGCTTCCTCGAACGCCTTGCCGACCTTGTCGTGCAGGTCCGGGGCTTCCGACGGCGAGAACAGGGTCCATTCGCCCTTTTCCATCACGCGCTTCATGAACAGGTCCGGAATCCAGTTCGCGGTGTTCATGTCGTGCGTGCGGCGGCGGTCGTCGCCCGTGTTCTTGCGCAGGTCGAGGAATTCCTCGATGTCCAGGTGCCACGTTTCCAGGTAGGCGCAAACGGCGCCCTTGCGCTTGCCGCCCTGGTTGACGGCGACGGCGGTGTCGTTGGCGACCTTCAGGAACGGCACGACGCCCTGCGACTTGCCGTTCGTGCCCTTGATGCGCGAGCCGAGCGCACGCACCGGCGTCCAGTCGTTGCCCAGGCCACCGGCGAATTTCGACAGCAGCGCGTTTTCCTTGATGGCGTCGTAGATGCCTTCCAGGTCGTCGGCGACGGTGGTCAGGTAGCACGACGACAGCTGCGAGCGGCGGGTGCCCGAGTTGAACAGCGTCGGGGTCGAGCTCATGAAGTCGAACGTCGACAGCAGGTTGTAGAACTCGACGGCGCGCGCTTCGCGGTTCTCTTCACGCAGGGCCAGGCCCATCGCGACGCGCATGTAGAACGCCTGCGGCATCTCGATGCGGGTCTCGCGGATGTGCAGGAAGTAGCGGTCGTACAGGGTCTGCAGGCCGATGTAGCCGAATTGCAGGTCGCGGTCGGCGACGATGGCCTTGGCCAGCTTCTGCAGATCGAACTTGCCCAGTTCCTCGTCCAGCAGCTCGGCGGCTATGCCCTTGGCGATGTATTGCGGGAAGTAGGTGACGTATTCGGCGGCGGCGCCGGCTTGCGGCACCTCCTTGCCGAAGATCTCCTTGCGGATCGAGTGCAGCAGGATGCGCGCGGTGACCTGGCTGTAGGCCGGATCCTTTTCCATCAGCGCGCGCGCGGCCAGCACGGCCGACTTGTGCAGTTCCTCGACGGGCACGCCGTCGTACAGGTTCTTGACCGTCTCGGCCAGGATGGCGTCGGCGTCGACGTGCTTTTCCAGGCCGGCGCAGGCGGCGTCGATCAGGGACGACACTTCGTTCATGTCCAGCAGGCGGCGCGCGCCGCCGTCGACCACGTGGATCTGCGGGGCGGCGATTTGCGTCGTGCCGGCGGCTTCCTTGGCGGCGCGGCGCTCTTCCATGCGCTTGGCGCGGTACAGCACGTATTCGCGCGCGACGTCATGTTCGCCCGAGCGCATCAGGGACAGTTCCACCTGGTCCTGCACATCCTCGATGTGGAAGGTACCGCCGTTCGGCTGGCGGCGCACGAGCGCCGCGACCACGTTGTTCGTCAGTTGCGCGACCAGCTCGCGGATGCGTGCCGACTCGCGGCCCTGCTCGCCATTGACGGCCAGGAACGCCTTGGTCATCGCGACGGCGATCTTGCTCGGCGCGAACGGCACCACGGCGCCGTTACGGCGGATGATGCGGTAGTCGCTGCCCGCGACCAGTTCGTCCGCGCTCTTGCCGGCCGTCGTAGCTGCCGCGACGGTGTTGATGGAAATGTCCGAAGATGTTTGCATTGAGCCTCCCAGCATTGGCGTCACAGACTGCCACCGCCTTTACGAATTAGGTAGATATGGACCCCTCGGAGTGAATCCAGGGAACGCTGCCAACTCATCAAAATTGGCAACTCGATAACTTTCTGCCGATAAAAAATAGGAGCGGCAATATTGAGAAAAAAAGCGTCGCGCTCCTACTCAGCCTGTTCGGCATTAAGGCCGTTGACCACTAGATGTAGTAGACAACGGCCTTACAGACCTAATTGTAGTCGATGTCCGCGATTTTTATGAGCTCTGTGAGTAAGATTTTTTTCTTGACATCGATCAGTGCCGATACTTGAAGCCTCCACGGCGAAGTAAGCACTAACATTGAATTTGTAGCGCGAATTCGTGTGCTTATTAATCGTGCAAAATCGGCCTGTTTGGCGTTGCTGCGTTGGCGAAAAGACCACGCGCTTCACAGTCCCTGACTCAGGGCTCGGGCGCGTGGATATCCAGTTTCTGCATCTGGTAGCGCAGCTGCCGGACGCTGATGCCGAGCAGGCTCGCCGCCTGCGTGCGGTTGAACTGGGTCTGGTTCAGCGCGCGCAGGATGATGTCGCGCTCGACCTGGCTCAGGTAGTCCGGCAGGTTGCTCGGCAGCGCGCCGTACGCGAGCGGCGGCGGTGGCGCGGCCTGCTCCAGCGCCGCTGTCGGCGCCGGTGCCGCGCTCACCGGCGTCTGCGGCGGCTGCGGCACGACGGCCGCATCGCCCAGCTTCGCCCCTTTCAGCAGCAGGTCGCCCACTTCGATCACGCCGTCGTCGGCAAACGCGAGCGCGCGTTCCAGCACGTTTTCCAGCTCGCGCACATTGCCCGGGAACGCATAGCCGCGCAGCGCGTCCAGCACGCCGGGCCCCAGTCGCGCCCCGCCCGGCCCGGCCAGGCGCGCGAGGATGGCGTCCACCAGCAGCGGCAAATCGTCCAGCCGTTCGCGCAGCGGCGGCAACGTGAGCTCGATAACGTTCAGGCGATAGAACAGGTCCTGGCGGAAGCTGCCGTTTTCCACGCATCTGGCGAGATCCTTGTGCGTGGCGCTGATGATGCGCACGTCGACCGGTTCCTCGACCGTCGCGCCGATCTTGCGCACGCGCCGCTCCTGGATCGCGCGCAGCAGTTTGACCTGCATCGCGAGCGGCAGGTCCGCCACCTCGTCGAGCATCAGCGTGCCGCCGTTGGCGGCCTGGAAGAAGCCGTCGCGCTCGTCGTTCGCGCCCGTGAACGCGCCCTTGCGATAGCCGAAGAACTCGGCCTCCATCAGCGCCTCGGGGATCGCGCCGCAGTTCACGGCGACGAACGGCTTGCCGGCGCGCGCGCTCTGGGCGTGGATCGCGCGCGCGGCCAGTTCCTTGCCGCTGCCGGATTCGCCGTTGATCGCGATCGGCGCCTGCGAGCGGGCCAGCCGCGCGATCTGCGTGCGCAGCGCCTGCATCGCGGGCGATTGGCCAACCAGGCGCGACGTGTCTCCGGCCTGGCTGGCGGCCGGCGCCGCCGCGGGGTCGGACAGTTTCAAGGCCGCGCGCACCATGGCGCGCAAATCGTCCAGCACGACGGGCTTCGACACGTAGTCGAACGCCCCGGCTTTCAGCGCGACGACGGCATTCTCGGCGCTGCCATACGCGGTGATCACGGCGATGGGCGTGCTCTTATGATGGGCAGCGACTTCGCGCACCAGTTCCAGCCCGAGTCCGTCGGGCAGGCGCATGTCGGTCAGCACCAGCGCATAGGGCTTCTGCCCCAGCAGCGCACGCGCCTCGCGGACGGTCGCGGCGCTGTCGACGTCGAGCCCCATCTTGAGCAGGGTGATCTCGAGCAGCTCGCGCAGGTCGGGTTCGTCGTCGACCACCAGGATGCGGGGTGAGCTCATGCCTTCTTTCCGTGACATTAGATAGTTGCACCGAACGTGATCACGAAGCGGCCGCTGGCCTCACCCGTGCCGCCGGTGCCCGCGCCGGGCCGCACGTCCTCGGTGCGGTATTCGTAGTCGAGCATCGCGCCGTTGTTCAGGCACAGCTCGCGCGCCAGGTACAGGCCGAGGCCCGTGCCCTTGCTCGACGTCGTGTAGAACGGTTCGAACAAATGCGCCCGCACTTCCGGCGTAATGCCCGGACCGTCGTCCTGCACGTGCAATTCCATGCGGCCCGTCGCGTCGAGCACGGGGACCACGCGGATGCTGGCCGGCTTGCCGCTCGCGTAGCGGATCGCGTTGCCGAGCAGGTTCACGAGCACTTCGCGCAGGTGCAGGCCGTCGAAACGCACGGACCGGCCGCCCGCATCGCCTACCCACACTATATCACCGGCCATGCCGTGCATTTCCGTGAACTCGGCGCGCAGCTCGGGCAGGAAGTCGTCCAGCGCGACCGGCGTGCCGTTCGGCTGCACCTTGCGCGACAGTTTCAGGATGTCCTCGACCATGCGGTTCACGCGCGCCACGTTGTCGTTCACGATGCGCAGCAGGCGCGTTTCCGCCGGACCGTGCAGGTCTTCCGCGAGCAGCGACGTCGCGTGGCCGATTGCCGACAGGGGATTCCGCACCTCGTGCGCGATACTGGCCGTCAGGCGTCCCATCGATGCGAGCTTGAGTTGCTGCGCCTGGTTTTCGATGGCGCTCACGTCCTGCAGGAAGACGAGGCTGCGTTCGGCCGTGCCCTGCGGCGTGTCCACGCGCGCGAAGCGCAACTTCAGGTGCACCGGCTGGTCGAGGCGGCCGCACACCGGGCCGTCCGTCTCGTGCCAGCGCTTGACGGTGACGAAGCCGCCGGTCGCCGCCGCCGGCGCGTCCATGCAGCGGCCGACCCAGTCCGTGAAGCGCTGCGCCACGGGTTCCAGCGCCGCCAGGTCGGTCAATCGAAACGTGTTGCCGTCCTCGCCCGGCTGCGTCTCCAGCCCGAGCATGCGGCGCGCCGCCGGATTGCCGCCGAAGACGGTGCCATCGCGCCCCAGCACGAGGATGCCGTCGTCCACGTCGTCGACGACGATGCGGTAGATCGCCTGCTGGATGCGCAGGTCGGCGCCGTGCCGCGCGGCCAGCTCTTCCTGCTTGATGAGGCGCGCGGCCAGGCGGTTCACCACCAGCACCACCGCGAAGAATGCAGCGCCGGTGAGCCCGGCCTGGGTCAGCGGCGGGTCGTCCGCGCGCATGAAGATCCCCCAGGTACTCTCGCCCAGCACGAACAGCGTGGCCAGCGCGGCCGAGAACAGGGCCAGCACCAGCGGCGCGAGGATCGCGGCGCCCGCCAGCGGGAACAGGTACAGCAGCGCGAGGCCGCTGCGCATGCCGCCGGCGGCGAGGTACAGCAGCGAGATCGCGACGATGTCGACGAGGACCTGGGCCGACAACTGCCACAGGAAGCGCCGCCGCCAGCGCTGGGCGACGACCGCGAACATCAGCGCGGCCAGCACGTAGGCGATGCACGTCTCGGCATACGCGGTGCCGTCGACGCGGCCGCGCCGCACGTCGATCGACAGGTACAGCAGCAGCACGAACGCGATCACGATGCGCGTGACCGTGAGCGTTTGCAGGGAGCGCCAGAACGTCGAGCGCGACTCGGCGGAAAGGGAAAGCCGGCTCGCCATGCGGCGGCTTACCGGGCCTGCTGGTGCGCCTCGCGCGCGTGCGCCGTGCCGCAATAGTCGCGGCCATCGGCCCGCACGGCTTCCGACGCCGGGAAATAGATGCCGCAATGGGCGCAGCACAGCATCGTCTCGGATTGGTCCTCGACGCGGCTCCAGGCCTTCGTGTCCCCGCCGGCGGACGCCGGTGCCGGCCCGGTGCCGGTGGCCGGGCCTTGTGCGCGCGTCATCGCGGCGCGCAGTTTGCTGCGGATGGCGGCCACCACGAGGATGACGAGCGCAATCCAGAAAAGCAGTCGCGTCATACGAACCCCCGGTGCAGAACGACTTCGAAAACGAACCGGCTGCCGACGTAAGCCAGCGCCAGCGTGGCGAATCCCGCCAGCGTGAAGCGCAGCGCGGTCTTGCCGCGCCAGCCGCGCCAGCGGCGTCCGGCCAGCAGCGCGGCGAACAGCACCCACGACAGCAGCGCGAAAAAGTTCTTGTGGTCCCAGCGCAGCGCGCGGCCGAACAGCTGTTCGGAGAACACGATGCCCGACAGGACGGTCAAACTGAGCAGGACGAAACCGATGCCGATCATGCGGAACAGCAGCCGCTCCATCGTCAGCAGCGCCGGCAGCTGGTCGAGCGCGCCGGTAAACCAGCCCTTCTTCGCGCTCTTCGTGTGCAGACGCGCCTCCTGCAGCGCCATCAGCACGGCGTGGAAGGCGGCGATCGTGAGCGTGCTGTACGCCGACACGGCGACCGCGACGTGCCAGCCGAACGCGGGCGACTGGTCCTGCACGGGCATCAGGTTGCCGGGGAATAGCGGCGGCAGGATCGCCGCGACGGCCGCGCACGGCATGACCATGCGGCGCATGCCGTCCAGCGCGAAATTGCGGTTCTCGATCCAGTAGGCGGCGACGGAAATCCACAGGGCCGCCGACAGCATGAATGCGAAGCCGACACGCAGCGTGCCATTCGACACGATGTCCGGCCACAGCGCGGCACCGTGCACGGCCCAGGCGACGGCGGTCACGGCCGAAATGGCCGAGCCCTGCCGCGACGGCAGCAGGGCACATACCGCGTACAGGATTGCCGCGGCGATGAATAGGGTGAGTTGCATACGCGCGAGTCTACACCATCCGGAATGGGCGAGGTTAGGTTGTCAGAAGAGTAAGCGGCACGTCATTCCCGCGAAGGCGGGAATCCATGCTGAGTTACCGGAGTCGCGCCCGCTTCGCGATCACCAAGATTTCCGAGGCTCAGTATGGGTTCCCGCTTCCGCGGGAACGACGGCTGTTCAATCCACGGCCGCGGCCTTGATTTCCGCGTCGTGATGCCGCTGCTGCTCCTCCATCACCATCAGCCCCAGTTCGCGCTTGAGCGCATTGAACTCGGGCGCCGCCGGATCGCGCAGGCGCGGCAGGTCGACCAGGATGTCGCGCTTGATCGTGCCAGGCCGGTACGTCATCACGACGATGCGGTCGGCGAGATAGATCGCTTCCTCGATGCTGTGCGTGACGAAGATGACGGTCTTCTTCAGTTCCGCCCACAGGCGCAGCAGCTCGTCCTGCAGGTTGCGCCGCGTGAGGGCGTCGAGCGCGCCGAACGGTTCGTCCATCAGCAGGATCGGCGAATCCAGCGCCAGCACGCGCGCGATCGCCACGCGCTGGCGCATGCCGCCGGACAGGTCCTTCGGATAGCGTTTGGCGAAATCCTCCAGCGACAGGAGTTTCAACAGCCCGCCCACGCGCGCCGCGATCTGCGCGCGCGCCATGCCCTTGATCTCCAGGCCGAAGCCGACGTTCTGCTCCACCGTCATCCACGGGAACAGCGCATATTCCTGGAATACCATGCCCCGCTCCGGCCCGGGCCCGGCGACCGGCACGCCGTCGGCCAGCACGCGGCCGGTCGTCGGCGGCGCGAAACCGGCGACGGCGTTCAGCAGGGTCGACTTGCCGCAGCCGGACGGTCCCAGCAGGCAGACGAACTGGCCGTGCGGGATCTCCAGCGAGATGTCCTGCAGCGCGACCATGCGCCGGCCGTCCCCGTCGAACACTTTACTGACATGGTCAATCACGATGTGTGCGGTCATGGTCAGTGCTCCAGGCCGCGGTGCCAGCGCAGCAGATGGTTGTTCAGTTTATTCATGCCGACGTCGATGGCGAGACCGAGCAGGCCGATCGTGATCATGCCGGCGATGATCTTGTCCGACCAGAAGTACTCGCGCGCCTCCGAGATGCGGAAACCGAGGCCGTTGTTCACGGCGATCATCTCGGCCACGATCACGACGATGAACGCCGTGCCGATGCCGATGCGCATGCCGGTCAGGATGTACGGCACGGCCGCCGGCAGGATCACGCGCAGGAACAGCGTCGTCCCGCTCGCGCCCAGGTTGCGCGCCGCGCGCAAATAAATGCCGTCGACCTGGCGCACGCCCGCGATGGTGTTCATCAGCACGGGAAAGAAGGCGCCCAGCGCGATCAGGAAGAAGGCCGGCGGGTTCCCGAGGCCGAACCACAGCATCGACATCGGGATGTAGGCGATCGGCGGAATCGGGCGCAGCAGCTGGAACAACGGATTCAGCCAGGCATGCGCGATGCGGCTCGCGCCCATGGCGAGGCCGATCGGCAGCGCCAGCGCGGCGCCGACGAGGAAGCCGACGATCACGCGGTACATGCTGCCGATGGCGTCGGTGATCAATTCGCCGGAGACCATCCACGCCAGCCGCCCGCCGCCGTTGGCCTCGTGCCAGGCCGGGTAGTCCTGCAGCGGCAGCAGGTACGCGATCCACTTGTGCCAGACCTGCAGCGGGGACGGCAGGACGTGCTCGTTGACCCATCCCATGCTCGCCACCCACTGCCAGATCGCGATCGCGACGATCGGCACGACCAGGCCGATCGCGATGTCCTGCCACCTGCGTTTCAGCATCTCCGCTCCTTGCGTGGTTTCGTTTACTTGATGTTCAGGCTCTTCTTCGCCTCATCCAGCAAATCGGTCTTGACCCAGTCCTTCGCCACCGGCGGCTTGGCCATCCGGCCGACGCCCGTCTTGAACATGATGTCGGCCGTGGTCTGGATGTGCTCCGGCGTGATGTCGTAGGTATAGGGCGAATTGCTGATCGCGTCGTCGAAATCGTCCTTCGTGATCTGGCCCTTGAACACGACTTCGCGCACGTATTTCTCGGCCAGCGCGCGGTCGCGGATGAAGGCGCTCGTGGCCATGACGAAGCAGCGCATGAATTTCTCCGCCACGGGGCGCTTCGTGTTGTAGAACTTTTCCGTCATGACCATCGTCCGCACCGGTTCGCCGATCGGCGTGTCGTACGGTTTCAGGACCTCGACGCCGAAGCCCTTGTTGATCGCCTGCGACGACTGGGGTTCGGACTGCATCATGGCGTCGATGTTCTTGCCCAGCAGCGCCTGGTTGAGGTCGGCGTATGCCAGGTAGACGATCTGCACGTCCTTGCCGGGCGCCGGGTCGGCACTGAGGCCGGCCTTTTGCAACTCGGCCATCAGGAGCACTTCCTGGATGCCGCCGCGCGTCACGCCCACCTTCTTGCCCTTCAGGTCCTTCACGGCCTTGACGTTGGCATCCGCGCGCGCGACGAGCCGGGCGCCGCCCTTCGCGAAGCCGGCCACGACGTAGATCGGCGCACCGCCGGCGCGGCCCGAGATCGCGGCCTCGGACGCCGTCGTGCCGACGTCGAGTTCACCCGCGATGATGGCCTGCATCACGTCCAGGCCCTTCGCGAAGATGCGCTCCTCGACCTTGATCCCGCACTTGGGCGCGATCTCCTTGATGTATGACACCGCGCCGTAGTGCGCGAACTTGAGGTTGCCGAGGCGGACCACGTCCTGCGCCTGGGCGCCGCTCGCGGCCAGCAGCGCGGCGATGGCGAGGGTCTTGCCGAACACGTGTGCTTTCATTGCCTGTCTCTCCGATTGGGGTAGAACTTTTATTGGAATGAACTGCGTGACGCCTCTGGAACATAAACTCGAAGCAATACATTGTCAAACCGTCCAATCAGGTTTTACCAAGAATCAAATCGAATCGTTGACTATGCCGCTTGCGAATGGCTGAATTCGGGTCTTGACGGGGAAAAACCCGCCCCGACATGCGGTAAAATGGCGTGTTGCGCGCCCGCCGCTTATATATATCAGGGAACCTCGAAAAACCGTCGCGAGCGGCAGCAATGTCGTTCGAGAAGCGCAGCTGTACGAGCAGTACAGCGAGCATCGCAGGACGACAGTGCAACGCGCAGTAGGTTTTTCGACGTTCCCATCAGTACAAAAGGTAGAACATGCTGGATAACCTGACACAACGCCTTGCCAAGGTCGTCAAGACGATGCGTGGCGAGGCCCGCCTCACCGAGGCCAACACCGCCGAGATGCTGCGCGAAGTGCGCCTGGCCCTGCTCGAGGCCGACGTCGCGCTGCCGGCCGTGCGCGAATTCATCGCCAAAGTGAAGGAAAAGGCCCTGGGCGAGGAAGTCATCGGCTCCCTGTCGCCGGGCCAGGCCCTCGTCGGCGTCGTGCAGAAGGAACTGGGCGCGCTGATGGGCGCCGACCTCGGTCCGGACGCGTCGCAGCTGTCGTTCGCGCAGCAGCCGCCGGCCGTGATCCTGATGGCCGGCCTGCAGGGTGTCGGTAAAACGACCACCACCGGCAAGCTCGCCAAGTACCTCAAGGAAGAAAAGAAGAAAAAGGTCCTGACCGTCTCCGCCGACGTCTACCGCCCCGCCGCGATCGCGCAGCTGGAATCGGTGACGAAGCAGGTCGGCGCCGACTTCTTCCCGTCCACCGCCAGCGACAAGCCGGTCGACATCGCGAAGAACGCGATCGACTGGGCGAAGAAGCACTATCACGACGTCGTCATCATCGACACGGCCGGCCGCCTGGCCATCGACGAGGCGATGATGCAGGAGATCGCCGCCGTGCACGCGGCCGCGAATCCGATCGAGACGCTGTTCGTCGTCGACGCCATGGTCGGCCAGGACGCGATCAACACCGCGAAAGCCTTCAACGACGCGCTGCCGCTGACCGGCGTGATCCTGACGAAACTCGACGGCGACTCGCGCGGCGGCGCGGCGCTGTCCGTGCGCCACGTGACGGGCAAGCCGATCAAGTTCGCGGGCGTGTCGGAAAAGCTGGACGGGCTGGAAGCGTTCGATCCGGCCCGCATGGCCAACCGCGTGCTGGGCATGGGCGACATCCTCGCGCTGGTCGAGGAAGCGCGCAAGGGCGTGGACATGAAGGCCGCGGCCGACATGGCCAACAAGATCAAGTCGGGCGGCAAGTTCGACATGAACGACTTCCGCGCCCAGCTCGCGCAAATGAAGAAGATGGGCGGCATGGCCGGCCTGCTCGACAAGCTGCCGGCCCAGTTCCAGCAGGCCGCAAACGGCGCCAACATGGACCAGGCCGAGAAACAGGTGCGCCGCATGTGCGGCATCATCGATTCGATGACGCCGGCGGAACGCGCCAAGCCGGAACTGATCAAGGCCAACCGCAAGCGCCGCATCGCGGCCGGCGCCGGCGTGCAGGTGCAGGAAGTGAACCGCATGCTGACCCAGTACGATCAGATGAACACGATGATGAAGAAGCTCAAGGGCGGCGGCCTGATGAAGATGATGCGCGGGATGAAGGGCATGATGCCTGGTATGCGCTGATCCTTGATCCGCCCCAACGACGCCGTGCGCGACCACCGTCCCGCACGGCTTTTTTGTGCTTGGGAGGCCTGTTTTTTCGCTCTAGGGAGGTCCGGGTAACACAACGGGCTGTTTTAGGGCTTGTAAGAGTGAAAAAATTTCGAAAAAGACTTGCACGAACACTAAAACCCTACCAATATAAGCCGGGTGCGCTCAAGCGCAAATTTCCATGTGTTCCGTTTAGGAGGCTCGAAGATGGCAACAGCCAAAAAAACCACCGCAGCGCCCGCGAAGAAAGGCTCGGCTTCGCCAGTGGCGAAGCCGAGCGCCAAGCCGGCGGCGGCCGCTAAAAAGGCAGCAGCTCCTGCCAAAGCAGCAGCACCGAAAGCAACCGCAGCAGCAAAGAAGCCTGCCGCGGCACGCAAGCCCAACGCCGCTTTCATGAAAGAGATGACCCCGTCCGCAACGCTGGCCGCCGTCGTCGGCGCGAAACCGCTGCCGCGCACGGAAGTGACCAAGAAAGTCTGGGACTACATCAAGGCGCAAAACCTGCAGGACGCGGCCAACCGCCGCATGATCAACGCCGACGACAAGCTGAAAGCCGTCTTCGGTGGCAAGGCGCAGGTGTCGATGTTCGAAATGACCAAGCTGATCTCGGATCACCTCAAATAAGAACATCTGGCTGGCTGCCCCATGGCCCCATGCGAAAAGCCCCGGCGAGCCGGGGCTTTTTGCTTTACATGACCTCCGACATGAGATTCGACCTGGTCGACCTGCAGCTGTTCCTGCACGTGCTGGATGCCGGCAGCATCACGGCCGGCAGCCGGCGCGCGCACCTGGCGCTGGCGTCCGCGAGCGAACGCATCCAGCACATGGAAGAGACGCTGGGCGTACCCCTGCTCGTGCGCGGCCGGCGCGGCGTGCAGCCGACGGCAGCGGGCCTCGCCCTGCAGCGCCACGCCCGCCTCGTGTTCCAGCAGCTGGCGCGCCTGCGCGCGGAACTGGGCGAGCATGCGGCGGGCCTCAAGGGCCAGGTGCGGCTGCTGTGCAATACGGCGGCGCTGTCGGAGTACCTGCCGGAGCGGCTGGCCGGCTTCATGGCGCGCCATCCGGACGTCGACATCGACCTCGAAGAACGCACCTCCAGCGACATCGCGCGCGCCGTGCGCGAAGGCGGCGCGGACCTCGGCATCGTGGCCGACACGGTCGACCTGTCCGGCCTGGAGACCTTCCCGTTCTGCACCGACCGCATCGTCGCGGTCGCGCAGCCGGCATTGGCGCGCACGCTCGTCACGCAGGAGGGACAAGCCGTGACGTTCGCGCGGCTCGTGGATTTCGACCACGTCACGCTGACGGGCGACAGCGCCCTGTTCCGCTATCTGACGCAGCTGGCCGAACGCGCGGGCCGCACCTTGCGCGCGCGGGTGCGCCTGCGCAGCTTCGACGCCGTGTGCCGGATGGTGGAGAGCGGGGTCGGGATCGGCCTGGTGTCCGAACCGGCCGCGCGGCGCTGTGCGCGCACGATGGACCTCGCCGTGCTGGAGCTGGCCGACGCGTGGGCGGTGCGCCAGCTGTCGCTGTGCATGCGCAGCTTCGAGGGCTTGCCACGCCACGCGCAGCAGCTGATCGAGGAGATTCGGGCGTAGGCTGAGAAAAATCAGCGGCTGGACACCATCACGTCCTGCTTGAACTCCCAGTTCTTCCACGCCGCCAGCACCGCATTCGGATACTCGGGCTTGCCGCGGCTGCCGTTGTAGCGGCCGAGGGCGAGATACAGATTGCCCCCTTCCATGTCGATGTACATGCGCAGGATCGAGCAGCCGTAGCGCAGATTCGTCTGCATGTCGAACAGCGCGCGGCGGTTCGAGTCGCCGATCACCTTCGTCCAGAACGGCATCACCTGCATGTAGCCGCGCGCGCCGACCATCGACACGGCGTACTTGCGGTACGCCGACTCGACCTGGATCAGGCCCAGCACGAGCCCCGGATCGAGGCCCGCGCGCGTCGCTTCGTACCACGCGATTTCGAGGAATTCCGTGCGCGTCTGATCGTCCGGCAGGCGGCGCTTGAGGCGCGCCGACATCGCGTCGAACCACTGCTGGTAACGGACGCGCGCGACCTCGTCGCGGAGGACCGGCTTGGGCGGCCGGCCGTCGCGAATGGCGTTTTCCAGTGCAAGTCGGACCGCGTCTCCCAACGCTTCCTCTTTCTGGTTGCCGGCCTGCGCCGCGCCGCTGCTCATCAGTGCAGCGGCGAGCAAGACCGGGCCGAGCCGGGCTGCTGCCCGGCTGATCAACCGTCGCGCCATCACTTGCCCAGCTTGCCCTTGATGAAGCCGAGCATGTCCGCGGCAGGAACGGCGGTCGCTTCAAGCTCGCGGCGGCCCTGGTATTCCAGGTTGCCTTCCTTGAGGCCACGCTCGCCGATCACGACACGGTGCGGCACGCCGACCAGTTCCCAGTCGGCGAACATGGCGCCCGGACGCAGGCCGCGGTCGTCGACGATGACGTCCACGCCGGCCGCCTGCAGCTCGGCATACAGGCGATCGGTCTCAAGCTTCACCAGATCGCTGCGGTCATAGCCCATCGGGCACAGCACCAGCTCGAACGGCGCGATGGCGTCCGGCCAGATGATGCCCTTGTCGTCGAAGTTCTGTTCGATGGCGGCGCCCAGGATGCGGGTCACGCCGATACCGTAGCAGCCCATCTGCATCGGGGCCGGCTGGCCTTTCTCGTCCAGGTAGACGCAATTCATCGCGGCGGAGTACGCGGTACCCAGCTGGAACACGTGGCCCACTTCGATGCCGCGCTCGATCGCGAGCTGGCCCTTGCCGTCCGGCGAGGCGTCGCCTTCGACCACGTTGCGCAGGTCGGCGACGACCGGCTCGGCCACGTCGCGGCCCCAGTTGGCGCCGGTCAGGTGGTAGTCGGCTTCGTTCGCGCCGCACACGAAATCGGCCATGTTGGCGACGGTGCGGTCGGCCACGATGTTGACCGGCTGCTTCGTACCGATGGGGCCGAGGTAGCCCGGCACGGTGCCGTAGGCTTCCTGGATCTCGGCTTCGCTGGCGAAGCGGAAGTCCTTCAGGCCCGGCACTTTCGTGACCTTGACTTCGTTCAGTTCATGGTCGCCGCGCAGCAGCAGCAGCCAGTTTTCCCTGACCTGCCTGCCGTCGACGTCCTTCTCGACCGTCAGCGCGATCGACTTGACGGTCTGGTCCAGGCCGATGCCGAGCAGCTTGGCCACGTCTTCGCACTTGGTGGTCTTCGGCGTGGAGACCTTCGTCAGCGGCTGCGTCGCGGCGCCGCGCTGGGCGATCAGCGGCAGCGCCTCGGCCGCTTCCATGTTGGCCGCGAAGTCCGAGTTCGGGCAGTAGACCAGCGCGTCCTCGCCGGTGCTGGCGATGACGTGGAATTCGTGCGAGCCCGTGCCGCCGATGGCGCCGTTGTCGGCCGCCACCGCGCGGAACTTCAGGCCGAAGCGGTTGAAGATGTTGACGTAGGCGTTGAACATCGTCTCGTAGGACTTCTGCATGCCTTCGACGTCGCGGTCGAAGGAATAGGCGTCCTTCATCGTGAACTCGCGGCCGCGCATCAGGCCGAAGCGGGGACGGCGCTCGTCGCGGAACTTGGTCTGGATGTGATAAAAATTCAACGGCAGCTGGCGGTACGACTTGACTTCGGTACGCACGACGTCGGTCACGACTTCTTCCGAGGTCGGCTGCAGCGCGAAGTCGCGGCCGTGGCGATCCTTGAGGCGCAGCAGTTCCGGCCCCATCTTGTCCCAGCGGCCCGTCTCCTGCCACAGCTCGGCCGGCTGCACCAGCGGCATCAAGAGTTCGATCGCGCCCGCCTTGTTCATCTCTTCGCGGATGATGCCCTCGACCTTGCGAATGACGCGCAGGCCCAGCGGCATGTACGTGTAGATGCCGGAGCCGAGTCGCTTGATCATCCCGGCGCGCATCATCAGTTTATGGCTGACGATCTCGGCGTCGGAGGGCGCTTCTTTGAGCGTTGAAATAAAAAATCGTGAGGCGCGCATATCGGTGAATTCTTTTTAAAAAGAGAGGGTTATAATCGACCTAATTTTAAAGGATTAGCTGGCTGATGCATCCAATCTTTATACAAATGGATCCGAAACACGTGGTGCATGCTGTTGTTCCTGTGCAGGTTGCGCGACAGACGTATCTGGATTGCTAGGTGAAAACGTAAGTAAGAGGGATCAGCCGGCAGAAAGTTTCGAGGTGAATTATGCTCGATCGTGAAGGGTTTCGCCCCAACGTCGGCATCATCCTGCTGAACGCCAACAACGAAGTGTGGTGGGGCAAGCGGGTGCGTGAGCATTCTTGGCAATTTCCGCAAGGGGGTATCAAATACGGCGAGACGCCGGAACAGGCGATGTACCGAGAGCTCGAGGAAGAAATCGGCCTGCGCCAGGAGCACGTCAAGATCGTGGGCCGGACCCGCGACTGGCTGCGCTATGAAGTGCCCGATCACTTCATCAAGCGCGAAGTGCGCGGTCACTACCGCGGTCAGAAGCAGATCTGGTTCCTGTTGCGCATGGTGGCACGCGACAACGACGTCAACCTGCGCCTGACCGACCACCCCGAGTTCGACGCCTGGCGCTGGCACGATTACTGGGTCCCGCTGGACGTGGTCATCGAATTCAAGCGCGACGTGTACCAGCGCGCCCTGCAGGAACTGTCGCGTTTCATCACGTGGCCCGCGAACGGCGAACGCCGTCACAGCTCGCGCTACCTGCGCCAGCCGCACGAGCGGCGCAGCCAGGGCGGCAATGGCAACGGCGGTAACAAGGCCGTGGCGAATGGCGGCAACGCCAGCAAGGCGGTGGCGGCAGCCAGCAAGGCCATCGCCGACGCGGCCGGCAGCTCCAAGATGGTGTTGGCGCAGCAAGGTATAACGCGCAAGGAGTGATCTGCGCGATTAGCGCGGAAGCAACACAACAAAGGCAAAGCAGCCGCGCGAGCGGGTGTCTTTGCCTTTTTTACATTTTGGTAATGTTGTTTTTACAAAATTGCGAAGTAGAATCATCGTCATGACGATGCCGACTTTGCCGATTTTCCGTGCCCTCCCCCTCGTGCTGGCCGCGCTGTGCTCGTCCGCACGCGTCCACGCCGAAGACACGCCGCCCAAGTGCACCTACGTCGAAGTGGCCAGCCTGCCCATCCGCTACGTCGGCCAGGGCCTGGAGCCTGCGGTCGACGGCACGATCAACGGCACGCCGGCCACGATGCTGATCGACACCGGCTCCGACCAGACCCACATGACGATGAACGCCGCGACCCGGCGCGACCTGACCTTGTTCATGACGGGGCGGTACGTCGAAGGCCTCGGGGGCCTGTCGCGCCTGTACGCGGTACGGCTGAAGGATTTCGCCATCGGTCCGGCGCACGCGGGCCGCCGTCCGGAACTGACCGTGATCGGCAGCACCACGTTTACGCCGAGCTTCGACGCCATCGTCGGCGCCCCGTTCCTGCTGCAGGCGGACCTCGAGCTCGACCTGCAAGCCAAGCGGATGAAGTTCTACCGCCCGCTCGAATGCCAGAAGGCGGAGCTGCTCCTGTGGAAGGAAAACACGGTCGTGCTGCCGTTCGGGCGCAACTACGGCAAGAGTCCGAACCCGCATTTCACGGTCGTCGTGAACGGCAAGGAGATGGACGCGCTGATCGACTCCGGCGCGCACCGCAGTTTCATGATGCTGGACGCCGCGAAGAAAGCCGGCATCGACGTCAACGGCCCGGGCGCCGTGCGCATGGGCGACAGCGGCGGGATCGGGTCCGACCGCGCGCCCCACTGGATCGCCCCGGTCAAGACCATGCAGATCGGCCAGGAGACCATCAGCAACGTCGAATTGGGCATCATCGATTCGCAGGGCTCGCGCACCGCCGACGTGTACCTCGGCCAGGACTTCCTGCGCACGCACCGCGTGCTGTTCGCGATGAGCCAGGAAACACTGTACATCGCCTACCTGGGCGGCGACGTGTTCACGCGCGGCACGGGGCTGGAACCCTGGATGCGCGCCGAGGCCGACGCCGGCAATGCGGACGCCCAGTACGCGCTGGCCCAGGTCTACAACACCGGCCGCGGCGTGCCGCGCGATCCGCTCCAGGCCGGCGTCTGGCTGGACATGGCGGCGCAAGGCGGCCAACCGAACGCCAGCCTGCTGCGCGGCCGCCGGCAGATGCTGGCCGGGCAACTGGACACGGCGATCCCGCAACTGCGCCACGCGCTCGACCTGCTGCCGGCCGACCGTGTCGGCCCGCTGTGGCTGTACATCGCGCGCGTGCGCCACGGCGAGGCGGCGCTGGCGCAGACCGAGCTGGAAGCGGCGCTGAAACAGCAGAAGGAAGACGACTGGCCCGCGCCGATCGCCGACTTCTACCTCGGCAAGACCAACGCGGCGCGCCTGCTGGAAGAAGCCGGGAAGGACGCGAAGCTCGCGCATGCGCGCACGTGCATGGCCCAGACGTACATGGCGGAGTGGCACGACGCGCGCGGCGATGCGGCCGAAGCGAGCGCGCTCAAGGCCGCGCTGCGTGCGAACTGCGCGCCCGCGGCCGCACGCAAGCCGGCCCCATGACCGCGCCGGCAGGGTGTGCGCCATCGCGCTACAATGACGCCCTTCCTCCTGCTTTTCCGACGGTTCTTCCATGTTCACCCCCTCCTCCAACGACGTCCGCCGCTTCTTCTGCGAGGCCTTGCGCAAGCGCCGCGCCGGTGAGATCCTGACCCCGATGGACGCCATCGCCGCCGACTGGATCGAGCAGCATCCCGAATACCACGACGAGCTGGCGGATGCCGATGCGGCGGTGGCACGCGACTATGCCGTCGAAGGCGGCAAGCCGAATCCGTTCCTGCACCTGTCGATGCACCTGTCGATCACGGAACAGGTGTCGATCGACCAGCCGCGCGGCATCCGCGCCGCCTACGAGGCGCTGGCCGCGCGCGTGGGCGAGCACGAGGCGCACCACGGCATCATGGAATGCCTGGGCGAGATGATCTGGTCGGCGCAGCGTCACGGCACGCAGCCGGACACCGACGCGTACGTGGAGTGCGTGCGCAAGCGCGTGCGCTGAAAAACCTCTCACGAGCATCGCAGGCCGGCAGCGCAACGCGCAGCAGCCCGGGAGACGTTTTTAATCGAGTTTGTCGTCGGCGACCCGATAGCGCGGGTCTTCCGGCAGGTTCACCTCGATCATGTCCTTCGCGCGCTCGAGCAGCGCGCGACAGTCCGGGCTCAGGTGGCGCAGATGCAGCCGTTTGCCGAGGGCGCGGTAGCGTTCCGCCAGGCCGTCGATGGCCTGGATCGCCGAGTGGTCCGCCACGCGCGCGCGGCGGAATTCGACGACGACGTCCTGCGGGTCGTCCTTCGGCGTGAACAGCGCCTGGAAGCCGGCCACCGACGCGAAGAACAGCGTGCCCTCCAGTTCATAGACTTTCCAGCCGTGCGCATCCTGCCCCGATGTCACGCGGATCTGCTTGGCGTGCTGCCACGCGAACACCAGCGCCGACACGACCACGCCCACCAGCACCGCGGTCGCCAGGTTGAAGACGAGCGTCACGCCGGCCACCAGCACGATCACGAGCGCATCGGCGCGCGGCACCTTGCCGAACAGGCGGAACGTGCCCCACTCGAACGTCTTTTCGCACACGACGAACATCACGCCGATCAGTGCGGCCAGCGGAATTTGCTCGATCACGCTCGCGCCGAACAGGATGAACGACAGCAGGAACAGCGACGCGCAGATGCCCGACAGGCGGCCGCGCGCGCCGTTGCCCACGTTGATCATGCTCTGGCCGATCATCGCGCAGCCGCCCATGCCGCCGAAGAACCCGGTGACGACGTTCGCGACACCCTGGGCCAGGCTTTCGCGGTTCGGCTGGCCGCGGGTGTCCGTGATCTCGTCGATCAGCGTGAGCGTCAACAGCGTCTCGATCAGGCCCACGCCCGCCAGCACGAGCGAGTAGGGGAACACGATCTTCAGGGTCTGCAGGTCGAACGGCACGTCCGGCACGCGGAACGCCGGCAGGCCGCCAGCGATGGAGCCGAGGTCGCCCACGGTCTTCGTCTCGATGCCCGTGAAGTGCGCGAGCAGCGCGACGGCGAGGATGCCGACCAGCGTGGCCGGCACGGCCTTCGTGATGCGCGGCGTGAGGTACACGATCGCCATCGTCAGCGCGACGAGGCCGAGCATCGTCCACAGCTGCGGGCCCGCCATCCAGCCGCCGCCCACCTTGAAATGCTCGAACTGCGCGACGAAGATCACGATGGCCAGGCCGTTGACGAAGCCCAGCATCACGGGATGCGGCACCATGCGGATGAATTTACCGAGCCGCGCGGCCGCGAACAGCATTTGCAGCACGCCCATCAGCACGATGGCGGCGAACAGGTATTGCGCGCCGTGCTGGACGACCAGCGCGACCATGACGACCGCCAGCGCGCCGGCCGCACCGGAAATCATGCCGGGCCGGCCGCCGAACGCGGAGGTGATGAAGGAGACCAGCACGGCGGCATACAGGCCGGTCAGCGGCGACACGTGGGCCACGAGGGCGAAGGCGATGGCCTCGGGGACCAGCGCCAGCGCGACCGTCAGGCCGCTCAATACATTGGTCTTGATGTGGGAAGGGGATACGTCGGACACGGCGGAACTCCAAAAAACAAAATCCCCCCGGCCGCCAGGCGGCAGGAGGGATTCGGACAAACCGAAGAAGCCGTTATTGTAACGGCCCGCGTAGATCAGCGTTTCGTGACGAGCGCCGCAGGCAGGCCTTGCAGGTAGGCGGCGATGTCGGCCATGTCGCGATCCGACAACGGCTGGGCCATGCCGGCCATGATCGGGTTGTTGCGACCGTTGGCGGCTTTGGTGCCGCGCTTGTACGCGGTCAGTGCATGCACGAGGTAGTCGGCATGCTGGCCGGCCAGCTTCGGATAGCTGGGATCGATCGGGGTCTTGTAGTCGGCGCCGTGGCAGGACGCGCAGTTGTATTTTTTCGCCAGTTCGGCGCCGTTGGCGGCATTGCCGGAAGCCAGCGCCTGGCCGGACAGGGCCAGCGAGGCGGCGCCCAGGGTCAGCGCGACGATCAGTTTATTCATGGCGCGCTCCTTACTTGGACGGGGTCTGTTGCGAATAATACGCGGCGATATCGGCGATGTCCTGGTCGGACAGGCTGGCCGCGATACCCCGCATGGACGGGTGGTTGCGGTCGCCTTTCTTGTATGCCTGCAGCGCGGCTTCGATGTACTTCGCCGACTGGCCGCCGATCTTCGGTACGCGATAGACTTCAGGGAACGTGCCCTTGTACTCGGGGATGCCGTGGCAGCCGATACACTGTTCGATCTTGTTGGGTGCAGCCTTCGGATTGCCGACGATGTCGGCTGCGCCGGCCGTGCCGGCCATCGAGGCGCCGGCTGCTAGCACGAGTAATGCTGTTGAAATTTTCATGGATGACCTATCGTTGGGTTGAATCGATAGGGCGCCTTGCGACCCGTGCGGCGGCAGCAGGTTTTCTAGACCCCCGGTACTGCAACTGCAATGGCATTTTTGCCACGATCCAATCGATTCTATCCGAAGAATATAGTCGAGTCCATTGGGCAGCGCAGCATGGACGCCCTGCCCGCGCCGCGGTTCTGGCATATACTCGTTGGCATTCCCATACGATAGCCCCAGGCCCATGCACGCACCCCGACGCTTCGAAGGCAGCGATAACTATGTCGCCACCGCCGACCTGAAACTGGCGGTCAACGCCGCCCTCACCCTCGCCCGGCCCCTGCTGATCAAGGGCGAACCCGGCACCGGCAAGACGATGCTGGCCGAAGAGGTCGCGGCCGCGCTGGACATGCCCCTGCTGCAGTGGCACATCAAGTCCACGACCAAGGCCCAGCAGGGCCTGTACGAATACGACGCCGTCTCGCGCCTGCGCGATTCGCAGCTGGGCGACGAGCGCGTGCGCGACATCCACAACTACATCGTCAAGGGCGTGCTGTGGCAGGGGTTCACGGCGCCGGAGCCGGTCGTGCTGCTGATCGACGAGATCGACAAGGCCGACATCGAATTCCCGAACGACCTGCTGCGCGAACTGGACCGCATGGAGTTCTACGTGTACGAGACGCGCGAGATGGTCGTGGCGAAGCACCGCCCCCTCGTCATCATCACGTCGAACAACGAGAAGGATTTGCCGGACGCCTTCCTGCGCCGCTGCTTCTTCCACTACATCAAATTCCCGGACCGCGACACGATGGCGGAAATCGTCAAGGTCCACTACCCCACGCTGAAGGCCGACCTGCTGTCCGCCGCGCTGCAGAGTTTTTATGAACTGCGCGACGTGCCGGGTCTGAAGAAAAAGCCGTCGACGTCGGAATTCCTCGACTGGCTGAAGCTCCTGCTGGCCGAGGACATCCCGGCCGAGATCCTGCGCAGCCAGGACGGCAAGACGATCGTGCCCCCGCTCACGGGCGCCCTGCTCAAGAACGAGCAGGACGTGAGCCTGTTCGAGCGCCTGGTGGCGATGGCGAGGCACAACCGATGATCCAGGTCGCCCCCGTCACCCTCGAATTCAACGGCGTGCGCCTGGAGCCGCTCGGGCTGCACCACCTGGACGGCCTGCGCGCCGCAGCCGCCGACGGCGAACTGTGGAACCTGCGCATCACCTCCGTGCCCGAACCGCAGGACACGGAAGCCTATATCCGCACGGCGCTGGAGACACCGAACCGGGTCGCCTTCGCCGTGGTCGACGCGTCCAGCGACACCGTGATCGGCACGACCAGCTACCACGACATCATGCCCGCGATCGACCGCGTGGAAATCGGCTACACGTGGTATGCGAAGAGCCGCCAGCGCAGCCACGTCAACACGAGCTGCAAGCTCCTGCTGCTGTCGCACGCGTTCGACACCCTGGACTGCGCCGTCGTCGGCCTGCGCACCGATAATTTTAATTACGCGTCGCAGGCCGCCATCGAGCGGCTCGGCGCAAAGAAGGACGGCGTGCTGCGCCACCATGCGCCGCGCCGCGATGGGACCGTGCGCGACACGGTCATGTACAGCATCGTGCGCGGCGAGTGGCACGAAGTGAAGTCGCACCTGCACTATCGTCTCGCGCGCCACGCAGAGTAACAGGGGCGCGCGATGCTGATCGACTTCTTCTTCACCCTGCGCGACGCCAAGGTCCCCGTCACGATCAAGGAATTCCTCACGCTGCTGGAAGCGCTGCAGAAGCAGGTGATCGCGCCGTCGCTCGACGAGTTTTATTATCTCGCGCGCCTGACGCTGGTGAAGGACGAAGCCCATTTCGACAAGTTCGACCGCGCGTTCGGCGCCTTTTTCAAAGGCATCGAGACGGTGTTCGATAGCGGCGGCACTGCCGGCGCGCCGGATATTCCACTCGACTGGCTTTTGAAACGCCTGGAGCGCGAGCTGACGCCGGAGCAGAAGGCGGAGCTGCAGAAGCTCGGCTACGACAAGCTGATGGACCGCCTGCAAGAACTGTTGAAGGAACAGAAGGAGCGCCACGAAGGCGGCAACAAGTGGATCGGCACCGGCGGCACGTCCCCGTTCGGCAACGGCGGCACGAATCCCGAGGGCATCCGGATCGGGGGCAAGGGCGGCAACCGGTCCGCGGTCAAGGTGTGGGACCAGCGCACCTACCGCGACTACGACGGCGAGCGCGAACTGGGCATCCGCAACATCAAGGTCGCGCTGCGTCGCCTGCGCCGCTTCGCGCGCCAGGGCGCGCCGGACGAACTGGCGCTGGACGAAACGATCCGCTCGACCGCCAACAACGCCGGCTGGCTCGACATCAGGATGCAGCCGGAGCGGCGCAACCGCATCAAGGTGCTGATGCTGCTGGACGTGGGCGGCACGATGGACGACCACATCGAGCGCACCGAAGAACTGTTCTCGGCGGCGAAGGCCGAGTTCAAGCACATGGAGTTCTACTATTTCCACAACTGCGTCTACGACCACCTGTGGAAGAACAACCGCCGCCGCCACGCCGAGCGCTTCCCGACGTGGGACGTGCTGCGCACCTACCCGCCCGACACGCGCCTGATCTTCGTCGGCGACGCGACGATGAGTCCCTACGAGATCCTCGCGCCGGGCGGCTCCGTCGAATACGCCAACGAGGAAGCGGGCGCGGAATGGCTGGCCCGGTTCTGCCACGCGTTCCCGAAATTCGCATGGCTGAATCCGGAACCGGAGCACCTGTGGCAGTACCGCCAATCGATCGCCGTCATCCGCCAGATCATGGGTAACCGCATGTTCCCCGTGACGATCGACGGCCTCGAACGGGCGATGCGCCTGCTCAGCAAGTAGTCACCGGGCGCGTGCCGCCGCGCGCACGATCAACAAGCCGATGATGTCGATCCACAGGTGCACGAGCACCGCCGCGATCCAGCCGACGTACTGGTAGATCAGCCCCAGCGCGACGCTGCCGCCGAACACGCCGGCCGCCTGCGCCAGCGTGGCGAAGTCGAGCCGGCGGAAGCGGTATGCAGGCGTGTGCGTGACGACGAAGATCAGCGACGTGATCCAGATACCCAGCAGCGGCTGCAGCGCCGCGCGGAACAGCGTCTCTTCGCCGATGGCGGCGGCCAGCGCGATCCACAGCGGATTCAGGCCGCGCAGATCCAGCCGTGCATAGCTGGCGATCGTGTCGGTGGTCGACTTTGCCCGCGCCGTCAGGCGGAACATGACGTACGAGCCGGCGGCGGCCAGCAGCGCGAGGCCCTGCCCGACCAGCAGCTGCCGCATGGGCGCCATCGGGCCGCCGAACGCCGCGAGCGGATCGCGCTGGCCGAACCAGATGATGGGTGCGGCCAACAGGCAGAACATCAGGCACGTGAGCACCTGGGCCGTGAGGCGGATCGGGGGGCGCGAGGCCGGGGCGGAGATCGATTGGGTCATGCGGCATTCTACCTTCCGCAATTCCTACATGTAATCGTGCGCACATATCCCTCTTGTAGAATCGGTCGCAGGTCGTAACATTTTGACAAAGGAGCAGGTATGCAGGAATTCCTGTCTGTCCTCACGAGCCTTGCCTGGCCCTTCGCGATCACGCTGGCCTGGCTGGTCGGCGAATTCGGGCAGCGCTGGACCGGCCTGCCGCGCATCAGTTTCTATGGCCTCGTCGGCTTCATCCTGGCCGCGCCCCAGCTGGGCGTGCTGCCGTTGCCGCCGTCGGGAGGCGGCACGACCCTGCTGCTGGCCGACGTCGGGTTCGGGCTGATCCTGTTCGAGCTCGGCTACCGCATCAACCTGCGCTGGCTGCGCACGAATCCGTGGATCGGCATCACGGGCCTGTTCGAAGCGGGCCTCACCTTCGTCGGCGTGTACCTCGTCGCGAACGCGTTCGGCGCGGCGCTGATCGACCGGCTGATGCTCGCGTCGCTGTCGATGGCGACGTCGCCGGCGACCGTCGTCCGCGTGATCAACGAACAGAAAAGCTCGGGCCAGGTGACGGAACGGGCATTGCACCTGTGCGCGCTGAACTGCGTGCTGGCCGTGTTCGCGTTCAACGCCACCGTCGGCCTGTGGATCTTCCGCACGTTCGAGGACGTCGGCGACGCGCTGTGGAACAGCCTCGTCGTGCTGGGCGTCTCGGCATTCACGGGCGCCGTGTTCGGCCTCGTCGTGCCGGGCATCCTGCGCCTGCTGGGCAAGCTGGCGCAGGACGCGACCGTCGCCTTCGCACTGGCCGTGATCCTGCTCGTCGCGATCACGTACGCACTGGGCCTGTCGCCCGTCGTCGCAGCGCTCGCGTTCGGACTGGCGGCGCGCCACCGCCGCGTCGCGTTCAGCCAGGCGCAGCGCAATTTCGGCGCGCTGGGCGAACTGCTCACCGTCGTGCTGTTCGTGTTCGCCGCCTCGACGCTCGACTGGCGCCGCGTGTGGGCCGGCGCCCTGCTTGCCGGCGCCCTCGTGCTCGTGCGCCTGCTCGCCAAGACGGCCGGCGTGACCGCGTTCGCGCATTTGTCCGGCATCTCGTGGCGCAAGGGCGCGCTGACGGGCGTGGCGTTGACGCCGTTGTCCGTGTTCGTGATCCTCTTGATCGAGCATGCGCGCCACGCCGGCGTGCAGGTCGTCGAGGAATTGCGCGCGGTGGCCGCCGTGACGATGCTGCTCGAAGTATTCGGTCCCATCATCCTGCAGCGCGCCCTCGTGTGGGCGCGCGAAGCGCCGGAGGTCAACCATGCCGCTTGAACCCTTCGCCACCTCGGCACCGCTGACGTTCGGCGTGGAGCTGGAACTGCAGCTCGTCAGCCTGTCCGACTTCGACCTCACGCCGGCCAGCCCCGACCTGATGCATCTGCTGAAGCGCAAGCCGTTCCCCGGCAACGTCACGCCCGAGATCACGGAAAGCATGATCGAGATAAATTCGAGCGTGCAGACGCACTACCGCACGCTGCTGGCCGAGTTGCTCGACATACGCGATACGCTGGTCGCCGCCAGCGACGTGCTGAACATCGGCATCGCCGGCGGGGGCACGCATCCGTTCCAGCACTGGTCCGAACAGCGCATCTCGGCCAAGCCGCGCTACCAGGAATTGTCGGCGCTGTACGGCTATCTCGCCAAGCAGTTCACCGTGTTCGGCCAGCACGTGCACATCGGCTGCGCCAGCGGCGACGACGCGCTGTTCCTGCTGCACGCCCTGTCGCGCTACATCCCGCACTTCATCGCCCTGTCCGCGTCGTCGCCGTTCGTGCAGGGCCACGACAGCGGCTTCGATTCGGCGCGCCTGAATTCGGTCTCGGCCTTTCCGCTGAGCGGCCGCGCGCCGTTCACGCTCAGCTGGGCGGACTTCGCCGACGTCTACTTCGCCAAGATGGAGCGCACGCGCATCATCAAGAGCATGAAGGATTTTTACTGGGACCTGAGACCGAAACCGGAATACGGCACGATCGAGCTGCGCGTGTGCGACACGCCGCTCACGGTCGAACGGGCCGCGGCCCTCGCGGCCTACCTGCAGGCGCTGTGCCGCCACCTGCTCGAACGGAAGGAAGCGCCGCCGCTGGAAGACGACTACCTCGTCTACAACTACAACCGCTTCCAGGCCAGCCGCTTCGGGCTCGACGGTGTGATCACGCATCCGAAGACCTATGAACAACTCCCGCTGCGCGAGGACATCATCGCCACGCTGGACCTGATGGAACCGCACGCGCAGGCGCTGGGCAGCCTGGACGCGCTGCCGCACCTGGCCGCGGCGGCCAGCGACGGCGGCGACGCGAGTTTCCTGCGCGGGCAGTACGAACGCCAGGGCAGCGCGGAGGGTATGGTCGACGCGGCGATCCGGCGCTTCCGCGGACGATAAATTTTTTATCCTCGTGTCGATCCGCAGGCCGCTCGTTCGTCGTAGGATCAGAGGGATGTCCTCTGCCACTTTCGCCAAGGAGACCGATCATGTCCACGAATACCGTCGAGCTGCACCGCGTCCTGAAATCCACCGCCGACCGCGTCTACCGCGCGTTCGTCACGCCTGCCGCCGTCGCCAAATGGCTGCCGCCGCACGGCTTCACCTGCACCGTGCACGAACAGGACGCCCGCGTCGGCGGCCGCTACCGGATGTCCTTCACGAATTTCACGACGGGCGGCAGCCACTCGTTCGGCGGCGAATACCTGGAACTGGAACCGGGCAAGCGCCTCGTCTACACGGCCGAATTCAACGATCCCAACCTGCCCGGCCGCATGCAGACGACCGTGGAACTGCGCGAGGTGTTCTGCGGGGTCGACATCAAGGTCAAGCAGGAAGGCATCCCGGCCGCGATTCCCGCCGAGATGTGCTACCTCGGCTGGCAGGAGTCGCTGCTGCTGCTCGCTCAACTCGTCGAGCCCGAGATCAAGGAGTAACAAGGTCGGGCGGCACCTCGTCGCGCTCGTGCAAGCCATAGTCGCGCACCACCGCGGCCACGCGCAGGCGGTAGTCGGCAAAGAGGCCGGCCCGCCCCGCCGCCTGCATGGCGCGATGCGCGGGCAAGGTGCGCCAGCGTTTCACAGCGTCCTCGTCGCGCCAGAACGACAGCGACAACATCTTCTCCGGCCGCGTCAGCGATGCGAAACGTTCGATCGAGATGAAGCCGTCGATCGCTTCCAGCGCGGGACGCAGCGCGGCGGCCGCGTCCAGGTAATCCTGGCGCTTGCCGGGCGCCGGTTCGACTTCGAAGATCACGGCGATCATGCGACGTTCTCCAGGAACGTCCGCTCCTCGCGCAGGATGAAGCGTTTTTCGCGCGCAAACTGGAAATTCGCCACTGCCTCGCCGTCGTTCTTCAAGCGCAGCCGATACGCTTCGTAGTCGGCCAGGCTGTCGAAGCCGACGAGACCCCATGCCTCGTAATTGGTGCCTTCGTGCGGCAGGAAGTAGCCGAGCAGGCGGCCACCCAGGCGCGGAATGATGCGGCCCCAGTTCCCGGCATACTCGCGGAAGGCGTCGCGCTGGATGGGGTCGATCTCGTAGCGGATGAAACAGGTGATGGGCATGATGGCTCCTCGTGACGTTGAAGCCCCATGGTAGCCACTGGCCCTGACGCTATGCTTCGGCTAAGATCGAAGCATATGAGAGACGGACCGAATATCGCCAACATCGCCGCCCTGATCGGCGACCAGGCGCGCGCCGAAGTGCTGAACGTGCTGATGAGCGGCATGGCGCTGACGGCGACCGAACTGGCCGACGCCGCCGGCGTCACGCGCCAGACGATCAGCACGCATCTCGCCAAGCTGCGCGAGGCGGGCCTGCTCGCCGTCGAGGCGCAGGGCCGGCACCGCTATTTCCGCATCGCCGACGCCGACGTCGCGCACCTGCTCGAATCCATGATGGGCATCGCGTTCGGCACAGGATCCGTGCGCGTGCGTTCCAGTCCACGCGAACCGGCGCTGCGCAAGGCGCGCGTCTGCTATGACCATCTGGCGGGCGAACTCGGGGTGCTCGTCTACGAAAGCCTGGCCCGGCGCGGCGCGTTCGCGCTGGATGCAGGCGGCGTCACACTGACCGACCGTGGGCGCGCACTGATCGCGGCCATCGGCATCGATCCCCTGCCGTCCGCCACGCGGCGGCCGTTGTGCCGCCATTGCCTGGACTGGAGCGAGCGGCGCCATCATTTGGCGGGCGCGCTCGGGACGGCGCTGCTGGAGCGTTTCCAGCAACTGGGCTGGGCGCGCCGCGTGCCGGAGTCGCGCGTGCTCGCGTTCAGCGCGGACGGCGAAGCGGCGCTGCGGGCCTGGCTCGACTGAGTCAAGCCAACGACGGCCGGCCCTGCCCCAGGATCCGCGCCAGCAGCGGGCGCTTGACGGGCGCCGGCAGGCCGCGGTCGACGAGGCCCGCCCATTTCACGCTCAGCTGCTCGCAGGTGGCGCGCAGCACCGGATCGGCATCCGGCAGGCGCGCCAGCGCATTCAGGTGGCGCTCGATCACCGAGGCCAGTTTCACGCACGGCCCGTCGCCGCTCGCGCGGTCGCAGGCGTCCGCATTGTTCACGGTGTATTGCGACATCAGGTGCAGCAGCGCCGCCACGAGCAGTTCGTGGCGCGTGGTGCGCCGCCCGTCCGGCGTGTTCAGTTCGTCCAGCAGATCGTCGTCCATACAGCCTCCTCGCATTTAAATGAGAATGATTCTCGTTTAGATTATGGAGCGGGACGAGACCGAACGCAAGCGCAATCTGTTATTGCCGGACCACGGCCATGAACCCCGCCGCGAGCAACACCATGCCGCCGGCCGAACCGTCGATCACCCGGCGCCGCTTGTCGCTGAGCTTGCGGCCACCGACCCGGCCCAGGGCAAGGCAGAGCGAGGTGTACACGACCCCGCACCAGAACATGAAGGCCGCGGACAGGGCGACCGCCTGCAGCGTCGTGTCGCCGCCGTGCCGGTCCATGAACTGGGGCAGGATGGCGACGTAGACCATCATCCCTTTCGGGTTCAGCAGGGACGTGAGGAATCCCCTGGAGAGCTGGTTCGCGACCTGCCCCTGCGGCACGACGAGCTCGCCGGCGCGCAGCGCCGCCCGGATCAGCTTCGAGGCCAGGTAGACCAGGTACGTGATCCCCGCCCAGCGGATCACCTCGAACAGGAGAGGCGACGCGGCCACGACGGCGGCAAGGCCGAGCGCCACCAGGAAGGAATGGACGCAGTAGCCGAGTAGCACACCCGTCGTGGCGCGCAGGCCAGCGGGCGTCCCGCCGGACATCGCTTGCGACGCGATGAAAAGGATGTCGGGGCCGGGCGTGCAGATCAACGGCAGCACGGTGGCGGAAAACAGCAGGAGGGTATGGGTATTCATGAGGAACAGCGTACTGCGCCGCCACGAAAATGTGCTGCCTAAGGCTTGTCAACCAACCACGATTTCGGGCAACATCTCCCGCATGGACGATTACGACCGGAAGATTCTTGCGGAACTCCAAAAGGATGGGCGCCTTTCTCTCACCGACCTGGGAGAACGCATTGGCTTGAGCCTGTCGCCGTGCCACCGGCGCGTGCGGGCACTGGAAGACGCGGGGATCATTGCCGACTACCGCGCGACCATCGAGCCGGCGGCCGTCGGACTGAATTTCTCGGCCATCGTCTTCGTTACCTTGCGCGCCACGGACCGGGAGAGCGTACGTGCCTTCGAAGAACGCGTGCCCGGCGTTCCGGAAATCATCCAGGCGCAGCGCCTGTTCGGCGACCCGGACTACATCCTGAACGTCATCACGACGGACCTGGCGGCGTACCAGAAACTGTGGGACGACAGCCTGTCGACGTTGCCGAACGTGTTGCGGCTGACGTCGACGCTCGTGATGAAGAGCGTCGTCCAGGGGCGGCCCTTACCATTTTGATCAGAGGCGTGTCTCGCGCGCGGCGCGCAGGAATTCATCCAGCACCGGCGTGCAGTCGAGCAGGTCGCCGCCCGTGGCGCGGTGGAATTCCGGATGCCACTGCAGGCCCATCACGAACGGCGCGCGCTGGTAGCGGATCGCCTCGACGACGCCGTCCGGCTCGGACATCGCTTCCACGTGGATATCGCGCCCGAGGTCCTTGACGGCCTGGTGGTGGATCGAGTTCACGACGGCGCGCTCATGCTGGGGAAACATCTTGCGCAGCGACGACCCGTGTGGGAACACGATGGCGTGGCGGTGGGCGTCGTAGATGTCGTGCACGTGCGGCTGGGCGCCGGTCACGTTCGTCACGATGTCCTGGTGCAAGGTCCCGCCGAATGCGACGTTGATCAGCTGGCAACCGCGGCAGATGCCCAGCACGGGCTTGCCCGCGTCGACGAATTCGTGCAGCAGTTCCAGTTCGTACACGTCGCGCGGGCGGTCGCCGCTCCATTCGGGCCGCGTCGGCGTTTCGGAATATGTCATCGGCGACACGTCCGCCCCGCCCTGCAGCACGAGGCCGTCCAGGTGGCGCGCGTAATGACGCATTGTGATGTTGCTGGGGTGCAGCAGCCCGTTCGTATTCACGGTCGGGACCATGAACACGAGCACGTCCCGCGACATCACCCATTGCGCGATCGATTCTTCGAGGTATTGGAGGTTCTTGCTGCGCAGGCCTTTCGCGCCCTCTTCCGGGTGGAAGATGCGGGCGGAGACGCCAATGCGCAGCGTGCGCCGCATGAAGTCGCGGTTGAACTTGTCGGCCAACGCGCGCCAGCGCGAGCGCAATACGCGGCCGGCCAGGTTCAGCGGCGTGTCGTCGGTACGCAGGTAGCGTGACACGCCGCCGTTGGCGCGCCGGTCGGGCACACGCGGCGGCGGTCCGTCCTGCGGCGGGCCGGCGTCGTTAGCATACTTGTCATTGTCCTCAGCCATGATCTCAATATATCCTTGCGACGGTCGCGCACGATTCGTTTTAAAAAAAATATCGTTTTAGTAATGAAATTCCCGCAGCCACCCGCATATGCACAGGATGCCGCGATGCCGCTTACTTGGCAATCCGTGCAACGAACACTTGCAAACTTGCGCTTAACAAGCAAAAATACTGTGCTTCCATACAGTTGTTTCGACCGCACGCCGCGTCCCGCCCTGTAGAACCCACCGCGTGAAGTCGCTTATTTTCCGCGCGACAAGATAGAATGCGCAGCATTCGAATGATTGAAGATCAAGCATGGCCACCAAGAAACCCGCACCCGATTACAGCGAATCATCCATCCGCGTCCTGAAAGGACTGGAGCCCGTCAAGCAGCGTCCGGGCATGTACACCCGCACCGAGAATCCGCTGCACATCATCCAGGAAGTGATCGACAACGCCTCGGACGAGGCGCTGGGCGGCCACTGCAAGAACATCGACGTGACGATGAATGCGGACGGTTCCATCACCGTCGAGGACGACGGCCGCGGCATCCCGGTCGGCCTGCATCCGGAAGAAGGCGTCTCGACCGTCGAGATCGTGTTCACCCGCCTGCACGCCGGCGGCAAGTTCGACAAGGGCTCCGGTGGCGCCTACGCGTTCTCGGGCGGCCTGCACGGCGTCGGCGTGTCCGTCACGAACGCGCTGTCGAAGCGTCTCGAAATCACGGTGTGGCGCAAGGACGACGACGGCAACGGCGTGCACAAGCTCGTGTTCGCCGACGGCGACGTCATCGAACCGCTGACCTCCGAACCGTTCGAACGGGGCGGCAAGAAGAACGGCACGCGCGTCACCGCCTGGCCGGACGGTAAATACTTCGATTCGCCGAACATCCCGATGAGCGAGCTGCAGCGCCTGTTGCGCTCGAAAGCCGTGCTGCTGCCGGGCGTCACCGTCACGCTGACCAATGCCAAGACCGGCGACAAGCAGACCTGGCGCTACGACGAAGGCCTGCGCGGCTACCTGACGGAAGCGCTGGCGCAGACGGCCGGCGGCGGCCAGACCGTGATCCCGCTGTTCGAAGGCGCGCAGTACGCCGCCGCCGGCGATGAAGGCTTTGCCGAGGGCGAAGGCGCGGCTTGGGTCGTGGCCTGGACCGAGGAAGGTTCGGTGGTACGCGAATCGTATGTCAACCTGATCCCGACGGTCAGCGGCGGCACGCACGAGTCCGGCCTGCGCGACGGCCTGTTCGGCGCCGTGAAGGGCTTCGTCGAGATGCACTCGCTGCTGCCGAAGGGCGTCAAGCTGCTGCCGGAAGACGTGTTCGCGCGCGTCTCGTTCGTGCTGTCCGCGAAAGTGCTGGACCCGCAATTCCAGGGCCAGACGAAGGAACGCCTGAACTCGCGCGACGCGGTGAAACTCGTGTCGGCGTTCACCAAGCCGCCGCTCGAACTGTGGCTGAACCAGCACGTCGAATATGGCCGCAAGCTGGCGGAACTCGTCATCAAGCAGGCGCAATCGCGTCTCCGCTCGCTGCAAAAGGTCGAGAAGAAGAAGTCGTCGGGCGTGGCCGTTTTGCCGGGCAAGCTGACCGACTGCGAATCGACCGACATCACCCGCAACGAGCTGTTCCTCGTCGAGGGCGATTCGGCGGGCGGCTCCGCGAAGATGGGCCGCGACAAGGAATTCCAGGCGATCCTGCCGCTGCGCGGCAAGGTCCTGAACACGTGGGAAACGGACCGCGACCGCCTGTTCGCGAACAACGAGATCCACGACATCGCGGTGGCGATCGGCGTCGATCCGCACGGCCCGGACGACAATCCGGATATCTCGGGCCTGCGCTACGGGAAGATCTGCATCCTCTCCGATGCGGACGTCGACGGCTCGCACATCCAGGTCCTGCTGCTCACTTTGTTCTTCAAACATTTTCCGGCCCTCTTCAAGAACGGCCACGTGTGCGTCGCGCGCCCGCCGCTGTACCGCGTGGACGTGCCGGCGCGCGGCAAGAAGCCGATCCAGAAGCTGTACGCGCTGGACGACGGCGAACTGCTCGCCATCGAGGACAAGCTGAAAAAAGAAGGCCTGAAGGAAGGCACGTGGAGCATTTCCCGCTTCAAGGGCCTGGGCGAGATGAACGCCGAGCAGCTGTGGGAAACGACGATGAACCCGGACACCCGCCGCCTGCTGCCGGTGGCCTTCGGCGACTACGGCCTGGCCGAATCGTCGGCGCGCTTCAACATGCTGATGGGTAAAGGCGAAGCCGCCGCCCGCCGCGCGTGGCTGGAAGAGCACGGAAACGAGACGGAAGCGGATATTTGATCTGAAAAGCAAATTGGGCCCCTGCCTTCGCAGGGACGACGTATCCGAGTGCGTTGGCCTTAATACCGTCGTTCCCGGCCTCGGCGGCCCCCTTGGCGGGAACCCAAGTTCGGCGAGCAGCCAACAGCGCCACCAGAAACGAACCAAACATATGACCCAAGCAAGCCTCTTCGAACAAACCACTCCCCCCGGCGGCGGCGACGACGCCGAGACGCTGACCCTCTCGACTTTCGCCGAGCGCGCCTATCTGGACTATGCCGTCTCGGTCGTCAAAGGCCGCGCGCTGCCGGACGTCTCGGACGGCCAGAAGCCCGTCCAGCGCCGCATCCTGTATTCGATGAACGAACTGGGTCTCGGCCCGACCGCGAAGCCCCGCAAGTCCGCGACCGTCGTCGGCGACGTGCTCGGCAAGCTGCACCCGCACGGCGACCAGTCGGTGTACGACGCCCTCGTGCGCATGGCCCAGGACTTTTCGCTGCGCTATCCGCTGATCGACGGCCAGGGCAACTTCGGCTCGCGCGACGGCGACGGCGCCGCCGCGATGCGTTACACGGAAGCCCGTCTGACGCCCGTCTCGCGCCTGCTGCTCGACGAGATCGACATGGGCACCGTCGACTTCCAGCCGAACTACGACGGTTCGAGCGAGGAACCGCGCACCCTGCCCGCGCGCCTGCCGATGCTGCTGCTGAACGGCGCATCCGGCATCGCGGTCGGCATGGCCACCGAGATCCCGTCGCACAACCTGCGCGAAGTGGCCGCCGCCGCCGTCGCGATGATCCGCAATCCGAAGATCACGCACGCCGAGCTGATGACCCTCATGCCCGGTCCGGACTATCCGGGCGGCGGCCAGATCATCACCCCGGCATCCGCCATCGCCGACATGTACGCGTCGGGCCGCGGCTCGATGAAGGTGCGTGCGCGCTGGAAGATCGAGGAGCTGGCGCGCGGCCAGTGGCAGGCCGTCGTCACCGAGCTGCCGCCCGGCGTGTCGTCGCAGCGCGTGCTGGAAGAGATCGAGGAACTGACCAACCCGAAGATCAAGGTCGGCAAGAAGACCCTGCTGCCCGAGCAGCTCACGCTGAAGCAGACGATCCTCGGCGCGCTGGATGCCGTGCGCGACGAATCCGGCCGCGAAGCGCCGGTGCGCCTCGTGTTCGAGCCGAAGTCGAAGAACCAGGACCAGACCGAATTCATGCTGATGCTGCTGGCGCACACGTCGCTGGAAACGTCGGCCCCGATCAACCTCGTGATGATCGGCGGCGACGGCCGTCCGCGCCAGAAGGGTCTCACCGAGATCCTGCAGGAATGGATCGAGTACCGCTTCGTCACGGTCCGCCGCCGCACGGAATTCAAGCTGGGCAAGGTCAACGACCGCATCCACATCCTGGAAGGCCGCGAGATCGTCCTGCTGAACATCGATGAGGTCATCCACATCATCCGCAATTCGGACGATCCGAAGGCCGCGTTGGTCGAGCGTTTCCGCCTGTCCGAGCGCCAGGCCGAGGACATCCTCGAGATCCGCCTGCGCCAGCTGGCGCGCCTGGAAGCGATCAAGATCCAGCAGGAGCTGGCCGAGCTGCGCGGCGAAAAGGAAAAACTGGAAGACATCCTCGAGAACCCGTCGTCGATGAAGCGCCTGATCATCCGCGAGATCGAGGCCGATTCGAAACAGTACGGCGACGACCGCCGCACGCTGATCGAGGAAGCGCAGAAGGCCGTGGCCGAGCAGAAGATCATCGACGAGCCGGTGACGGTCATCGTCTCCGAAAAAGGCTGGGTGCGCGCGCGTACCGGCGTCGGCCACGATCCGGCCCAGTTCACGTTCAAGGCGGGCGACTCGCTGTACGGCGCGTTCGAGTGCCGCACGGTCGATACGCTGTTGTGCGTCGGCGACAACGGCAAGGTGTATTCCGTGCCCGTGGCCGCCCTGCCCGGCGCGCGCGGCGACGGCGTCCCCATCACGACGTTGGTCGACCTGTCGGGCGGCGGCCGTATCCTGTACTACTACGTGGGCCCGGCCGAGACACGCCTGCTGCTCGCGACGACGACCGGCTTCGGCTTCATCACGAAGGCCGGCGACATGATCACGCGCCTGAAAGGTGGTAAATCGTTTATCACGCTGGACGACGGCGCCGTGCCGCTGGCGCCGCGCGTCGTGGTGGACAACGCAGGCGCCATCGCCTGCCTGTCCGAGAAGGGCCGCGTGCTGGTGTTCGGCATCGACGAGATGAAGGTGCTGCAGAACGGCGGCCGCGGCGTGATCCTGATGGGCCTCGAGCCGAAGGAAAAGCTGCTGGCCGTGCAGCCGATCAGCCAGAAAGGCCTGAACGTGGTCGGCACCTGGGCCGGCGACAAGCCGCGCACGGTGGAGTTGTTCGCCTCCGGCCTGGAGCCGCACTTCGGCAAGCGCGCCAACAAGGGCAAGCCGTTGTCGGCCAAGCTGAAGGCGAAAGACCTCGCGATGCGCCAGACGGACGGCGGTTGATGAAAAAACAAACGGACCCACGCGGGTCCGTTTGTTTTTGGGCGACCGCAGGATTACTTGGCGGCGTCCTTGTGTGCCTCGGCAGTGGCTTCGGCACGCTTTTCGTTGGCCTTGGCGTGGGCCTTGGCTTTATCGGCGTTGGCGTCCACGACCTTCTTCTGGGCCTTTTCGTCGGCCTTGATCATGGTCTTCTGGGCGTCGTAATTGGCTTCGGCGGTCTTTTCCTCGGCCTTGGCAGCAGCCTTGGCCTTGTCTTCCGGATCAGCCTTGGCGACTTTCTCGTGAGCCTTGGCAACCTTCTTCTCCGCCTTGTCGTGTGCCTTGGCCTTCTTCTCGTTGGCCTTGTCGACGGCCTTGTTAATCTTCTCGTCCTGTTTCGACATCTCCTTGGCTTCCTTCTCGTTGGCCTTGGCGATCTTCTTGTCGGCGTCCGCATTGCCGGTCGAGGTCGTACCAGCGGTGCCGCTCTGGCCCGACGACATGGTGGTGTCGGTGGTGGTCGTGACCGGGGTCGCCGGTGCGGTCGTGGTCTGGGCGTAGACCGAGGTGGCGAACAGGCCGGCGATCAGGGTGGCGAGCAGTTTATTCATCGTAGTTCTCCTGAAGATTATGGTGGGGCGCGCCGTGACGCGCCATATGTTTTTGTTAAGTCAGGGCTTCAGAATATGCTTCGGACAACTTTCGCTCTGTTCGGCAGCGCACGCAGTACATACTGGCCATCATCCAATTTGTGACAAGATTTTTCAGCGTTGGGCCGCCTTCTCGGCACCCTTGCGTTTCGACTCCGCATGCTTTTTCTTGCTTGCCTTCACGGCCGCTTGCGTTTTCATGCGGCTTCCCGGCGGCTCTTTCACGGAGCGCGCGTTCGCCCGCATGACTTCGCTCTCGGCCTTCGTGCCGGCCTTGCCGCGCCCGCCGGTAGCGGCCGCATCGGTGTCGGTGTTGTTGGGTGCCGTCGTGTTGGTGGCCTGGGCATTCACGCTGTCGGCCTTGCCCGGCGCGGGATTGATGACGGCCGTGCTCTTGCCGACGACCTGGCCGGCGTTGTTGACGCCGGCGGCCTGGCGGCCCGTGGCGTCATGCGCGGAACCGGTGTTCGCCGTGCCATCCGTGCGCAGGCCCGTGCCGGACACGCCGGCGGCCGTGGTGTTGTGGCCGGAGACAGCCTGGCCGATGGGCGCCGTATTGGCCGTGGTCTGGGCCCAGGCCGACGATGCCAGCAGCGCACACACGAGGGTGGGGAGGAATTTGTTCATGATGATCTCGTTTCGTAAGGTGAGTAACTCGAAACGAGGATAGGTGCGCCGCCCGGGTGACTCTGTTCGGCAGCGCACCCGCCGGTGCTACTTTTTGGCAGGACGGCCCGCGTACAGGTCGATGATGTCGCTGATGCCGTCCTGGCAGACGGGGCAGAACTCGCCGCTGCGGTCGAACATGATGCATTGCATGGCCGGACGGTAATAGCCGGTCGCTTCATAGTTCGCCCCTTCGAACGCGCCGATCGCCTTGCGGTACCTGGCCTGCGCAAACAGGGCGTTCGAGTGCGCCAGGTCTTCGCGGAACAGCGCGCTCATCTCCGACTCCGGCCGGTTGGCCGCCCGCAGCGCCGCCCGCTTTTTCTGGTACTCGCGCGAATACGCTTCGTACTCGGCCTTGGGCCACGGCGTCGGCAACGGCGTGCCGGCCTGCACGTATTGCTTCCACTTCAGGCGGGCCGGATCGCGCAACGCCGTCACGTTCGGCTCCCACGGCTCCATGCGCGCGCCGCTGGACTGGTACGCGACGGGCGACGTGTAGTACTCGTCGGCCAGCCCGGCGAAGTGGTGGCCGAACTCGTGCACGAACAGATAGTCCGCCCAGTCGTTGTCCGCGGCCGCCGTGCTGAACTGGCCGAAGATGCCGCCGCCGCCATACGTGTCGTTGTTGACGAGGATCTCGATGAATTCGTAAGGCGCGTACTGCGCGATGTCGCGCAGCGCACGGTTGTCCAGGGTCAGCACATAGCGCTCGCTGCCGAAAATGTCGTAGCGCGTGCCCAGCGCGGACGCGTGATGGACGCCTGTCGACGGCCGCGACACGCCCGATTCCTGCGTCGGCACGGCCAGCGCCCACACGTTGAAATCGTTCGCGCGCTCCCTGAACGGCGACACCTCGAACAAATGCTGCGCGAGGCGGCGCACCGCGGCTTCGAACTTCGGCATCTCGGCCTGCGTGTAGCCGTCGCCCAGCACGAGCAGGTCGACCTTGCGCGGCGACGGTCCGCTCACGCGGATCGGAATCGGCCTGGCCGGCGCCGGCCCCTGCGCGCGCACGACATCCTGCGCATCCGTATCCACGTCCACGCTCCACGCGACGGAGAACTGGTTGCGCTCGTCGCGCTTCAGGATGCGCACGCGCACGGGACGGTCGGGCTTCGGAAAGCGCACGGACTCATGGAACCCGCGGCTGAGTTTATTTGCCTCTTCCGTCGTCTTCCACTCGCCGAACACGGTGGAAAAGTCGCGCGAATACAGCACATCTCCCGTCTTCGCATCGGCCACCTCGACGCGGTTGTTGCCGCGGTTGGTGTCGTCGAACGGCCGCGCCATGTCGCCCGGCCATGGCAGCGGTTCGATCAGCACGCGCTCGATCGCGTATTGTTCGGACAGGGCATTGCCGCTGTGGATGTAGTCGAGGCGGACGGTGGCGGGCTGGGCGGCGAGTGCCAGTGAGGGGAAGGCGCAGGCGGCCAGCAGGGAGAACAGGGATCGGATCATGGGGCGCTCCGTCGTCAGTTTGGCAGGCTCTTCAGCAAGCCTTGCAGGTTGCCGTCGATGCTGCCGTAAGCGCTGCGTATCTGGGTCAAGGTCTTGAGCATCTGGTGCGGTGTCGCGATGCCCGTTTCGAGGTCGCTCAACATGTCCATCATGCGCGGGCCGTCGAGGAAATTCGCACTGCCGGCGCCCGTGAGCGTCTGTACGTCACGCATGTTGGCATAGGCCGTCACATAGCGCTGCAACTGCTCGTCCTGCATCCACGTCACGGCCTGGTTGGCGACGGCGGCGTCCCATGCTTCGTGGCGCAACGTGGGTACCTGGATGCCGAGGGTGATGCCTTCCTTCCAGTCGGTCTTGAAGCGCGCCATCAACACATCGTCGACCACCTTGTCGCGGATGCCCTGCAACAATTCGGCGCGAACCCGCTTGACTTCTTTCAGGTCGCTCTCGTTATGCGCGAGCACGGTCTGGACGTCCTTCGCATTGAGGCGCAGTTCGGCCTCGATCTTCTCGGCGGCCTCGTGCGCAAGATGCTTGTGATGGATGGTCTGTACGGCGTGCTCGAGCGCCAGGGCGGTCAGGATACTGATGACGATCATCACGTACTCGCCGCCGAACTCCTTCAGCTTCTTCGATTTCGGGACTTCGAAATGCATAGTCAAACCCGCAGATATAGGAAAGTTGCAATCTAGCGCAGGTTTGGCTTTCTGACAATCAACCTTCGGTTGACACCTCGGGCAACGCGAGCCGCCAGTGTTCCCAATCCGGATCGGGCGCGCCGCCGAAGCGGCGGTACAGCCGTTTCGCGCCAACGTTGGTGGGGAGCACGAGCCAGGTGATCTGTCCGGCGCCGATGCATTCCGCCTCGCGCCGCAAGTGGGCAAACAGATCCGCCGCAATGCCCCGGTTTCGGTACGCGGCGTCGACGAACAATTCCTTCAGAGTCACAGTTGGGCGCAGGTCGAACGTGAATGCCTGGACGAGCCAGACGGCATAGCCGGCAAGCCTCCCGCCCTCGCCCTGTGCGACGAGGATCCCGCACTGTGCACCCGGCCCGAAGGCACGGGTACGCAGGTCGCGGGCCGTCACCCGGAACCGGGGCAGATAACCCTCGCATGCCGCCAGCGCGCGCATCATGCCGATGAGCGCCTCCGCGTCTTCCGGCCGCGCGGGCCGGATCGGACAGCGATCATGCGCCATCGCCGGTCGCCAGTTCGAACCCTTCGTCGATCCAGCCCGTGACCCCGCCGATCATCAGCTTGACGGGCCGCCCCAGCTTCGCCAGCCGGTACGCGGCGCGGTGCGCGCCATTGCAATGGGGGCCGGCGCAATAGACGACGAACAAGGTGTCCAGCGGATAATCGCGGAGCTTCGCCTCGACGATCTTCCCGTGCGGCATGCTAATGGCCTGCGGAACATGTCCCCGAGCATATAGGTCAGGGCTGCGCGCATCGAACAGGACGAAATCCTGCGTTCCACTGGCGATCGCGTCGTACACGTCCCAGCAATCCGTCTCGAATTCGAAGGCGGTACCAAAATGAACCATCGCGCGCTCGCCGGAGGCTGCGGGGATGGCGGATACGGATGAAGTCATGGATCTTTCCTGTGTATGAGACGCTAGTGTCGCAGCGCCGGCGCACTGGCGGCAGTGCCTTGCGCGACAGAAATTGGTAACATCGTGCCATGTCCCATCACGTCTCCATCATCGCCTACGACGGCCTGTGCACCTTCGAATTCGCCTGCGCCATCGAGCTGTTCGCCCTGGAGCGTCCGGAGCTGGGCGTGCATTGGTACAGCCATACGGTGTGCGCCATCGAGCCGGGCCCCCTGCGCGCCAGGGGCGGCCTGACGGTGCAGGTCCCGCACGGCCTCGACGCGCTCGACCGGGCCGACACGATCGTCATTCCCGGCTGGCGCGACCTGGCGGACGTGCCGCCGCGCGCCCTGATCGACGCGTTGCGCGCCGCCCATGCACGAGGTGCGCGCATCTGCTCGATCTGCACGGGCGCGTACGTGCTCGCCTATGCCGGCCTGCTCGACGGCCGCGTGGCGACCACGCACTGGCACTACCTGGACGACATGCGCGCCCGCTTTCCCGACATCGCGATCGATACCGACGCACTGTATGTCGACGCGGGACGCATCGTCACGTCGGCCGGGTCGGCGGCCGGCCTGGACATGCTGCTGCATATCGTCCGCTCCGACTTCGGCGCGGACATCGCCAACAAGGTCGCACAACGCCTCGTGATCCCGGCTCACCGCGACGGCGACCAGGCGCAACTCGTGGCGCGCCCCCTCCCCACCGCCGGCGCGGACACCATTGCCCGCCTGATGGACTGGGTGCGCGAGCACATCCGCGCCAATCACACGGTCGCCTCGATGGCCGACCAGGCACGCCTTGGGACGCGCACGTTCCAGCGCCGGTTCAAGGAGCGAACGGGCCTGCCGCCTCTCGCATGGCTCGTGCGCGAGCGCATCGCGCTGGCGACCCGGTTGCTCGAATCGCGACAGGCGCTCGACATCGACGCGATCGCCGACCTGGCCGGGCTCGGCTCGGCCGAATCGCTGCGCCGCCATTTCCGCGCGCATGGCCTCGCGCCGCCGGGACGGTATCGCCGCCAGCGCAGCGAGCGGAGCATGGCGTGACTTTTATCGAATCGATCGGAGAATCCAATGTACGTGGTGCTTCTGAAATTTGCGGAGAACAAGAGTCGGGCCGGCGACTTCATGCAGGACCACAATGCGTGGATCCGGCAAGGCCTCGACGACGGTGTGTTCCTCCTCGTCGGCAGCCTGCACCCGAGCCTGGGCGGTGCGATCCTGGCCCACGGCGTGTCGCCGGCGGACCTGCAGGCGCGCGTGGATGCCGATCCGTTCGTCGTCCATGGCGTGGTCCAGGCCGAGATCCTGGAGATCAAGCCGGGCAAGGCCGATCCCCGTCTGGAATTCCTGCTCCAGTGAGCACGCGACCTATTTGTACTGGTATAGCGGACGGCGGATGAGGATCGGCCGGATGTCCAGCCGCACGTCGTAGATCGAATAGGATTCCATCGACGACGACTGGTAGCCGACGCTGTCGTCCGTACGTGTAAAGCGGAATTCGAAGCCGAGGTCGGGCTGGACGCCGTTCGGGCTGCCGAGCGTGATGCCGATCGCGTCCGGCTGGTCGCTGTCGATCAGCTTGCTCATCAGGTCGACGACGGTGCTGTTGCCGAGGATGTCGGCGGTGAACAGCGGTTCGCGGTAGTACGGCCGCGACGGGTCGAGCTTGTTGTCGGCCTTGTCCTCGGACGGCGTGCATTCGCGCGTGACGATATTGAAGTGGTCGCCGTTGTCGAGGTAGCTGACGCGCACGTTGGTCACGTTGAACGCGCCCTCATGCACGATCGCGTTCGACAGGTCGAGCACGAGCGCACCCTTGTAGCCGATCACCTCGACGTCGCGGTTGGGCAGCACCACCATCGCCGTGTCCTCGTCGATGCCCAGGCCCAGCTTGTAGCCTTTCTTGAGCATGGCGGGCAGCATGCGCGCGAAACGGCCGCGCACGAGCAGGTGCTGGTCGATGAATACGTCGTCGCCGACGAAGCCGAGCCCGTCCGTGATTTCCTCGCCCTCTTCCACGCCCAGCTTGAGCGTGGCCAGCACGGTGCGGGGCCGGCCGAACATCGTGCTGCTCATGATGGCGGCACCGGCGCTGGAGCCGGCGATCACGCCGCCGCGCCGGTACATGTCCCACAGGGCATCCAGGACGCGGGTATTGCTGCCGTCCTCGTGGCGCAGTGCGCGCGTGATCCGGCTCTGGTCGCCGCCCGCGAAGAACGCACCGTTCGCGTTGCGCACGGCTTCGGCCAGGCCCCGGTCGTCGGCCGCCGCCTGGTAATTACTGCCGGACAGCTTGACCGCGACGGGGACGAAAAATGCTTTGGCGCCATAGCTGTTGAGGCGCTCGACGAGGCTCTTGCCGGACCGTTCCGGCGTGCCCGACGCGGACGCGAACACGGCGATGCGCGCCCCCTTCCCGCCCGCGAGCTGGATGATGCGTTCCCACACGGGACCATTCGAGGGGCGCAGATTGCCGCCGATGATGACGAGGGATCCCTTGGGCTGTACCACCGCATCGGCGGCGGCGCACCAGGGCGCGCCGGCCAACAGCAGCACGGCCAGGAAAAGACGCAACGCAGACCGAACCATAAAACCCTTCCCGACTTCGACAAACAGTAAGCCTGATTGTAGAGGACCGGCAGCGTGTTGCGTCCGGTCAGGAAAGATATATGTTCGGGTAGTAGCGTTCCATCAGTGTGTCAGGACGCTCGGACGGCGCGAAGCCGAAGCGGGAAAACAGGCTGTGCGCGTCGTTCGTGTTGAGGGTGAACCGGCGCATGCGCTGCAGACTCGGATGCTCCATGACGATGCGGATCAGCTGCTTCGCGTAGCCGCGCCCGCGGTACTCGGGCACGACGAAGACGTCGCACAAGTGGGCCATCGTCGCATAGTCGGTGATGACCCGCGCGAACGCGATCTGGCGGCCGTCGATGTAGCCGCCGAAGCACAGCGAATTCTCGATCGAGCGCTCGACCACGGTACGCGAGATGCCGACGGCCCAGGTCGACTGCTCGCTGAGGAAGCGGTAGATCATGGGAATATCGAGCGTCGTCCGGTCCGTGCTGACCTGGAAACTGGAATCGTTGGTGGTTGGAATCATGGACACGCCAAACCGTCAATCTGGTAAAAAAACCAATTCTAGCCCCGTTCCGGTCCGCATGGACGTTTCCGCCAATCGTGCGCGCATGAACCGGTCAGCGCCTGGGCAGATAGCGCTCCGGCAGGCGCAGCGACGCGTCCTCGGCGCGCCACAACAAGTTCACGATCCACCAGCGCTTTCCGTCGTGGTACAGCTGGATGCTGTTGATGCCGCGCTGGAACGGTACGGCGTCCCCGCGCGCATGCCGCGATTCGTATGTGCTGAACACATGGACGATCTGGCCGAACGTCTCCGTGCTGCGCGCTGCCTCGCGCTCGAAAAAGCCCATCGTCGCGAACGCCTTCGAGTTACGGGCGATATAGTCCTCGACCGTCATGGCACGCAGGGCATACACGCCCTCCGGCCGCGCGCCGACGGCCATCAGCCGGCCTTCCGGTGCGAACAGCGAGCGCATCCGGTCCCAGTCGCGCGGCTGGCCGGCCGTGCCGGAAATGATGTCGTACAGCGCGGCAACGATGCCGTCGACAGTGGCGACGTCGACCGGGCGGGCGGCAGGGCTCGCCGCCGGGGTTGCGGCCGGCGTGGTCGCGGCGGCCACCGGCCCCGCCGGCGGCACCTGTCCCGGCTGGGCATGCGCCCCGCCCACGATCGCCATCGCCGCCATCCAACCCATCCAGTGTCTCGCTGACATGTCCGTCTCCCGTCGTTATGTTATGGAATTACCAATAACAACGACATCATCGGCCATTTGCGGATGAAAGTCATCGGGGCGCAATCGCCGGGGGTAAGTCTGCACAGTTTATAATCAGGAAATCCAAGAACATCCCGTCACCCGTCTCCCATCATGACTGATCAATTTGCCAAAAAAGCGGAAGCCTGGTCGGCCCGCTTCTCCGAACCCGTCTCCGACCTCGTCAAGCGCTACACCGCGTCCGTCTTCTTCGACAAGCGCCTGGCCCTGTTCGACATCCAGGGTTCGCTCGCCCACGCCGAGATGCTGGCTGCCCAGGGCATCATCAGCGCCGCAGACCGTGCCGAGATCGAGCGCGGCATGGCGCAGATCCGCAGCGAGATCGAAGCCGGCCAGTTCGAGTGGCTGCTCGACCTGGAAGACGTGCACCTGAACATCGAAAAACGCCTGACGGAACTGGTCGGCGACGCCGGCAAGCGCCTGCACACGGGCCGTTCCCGCAACGACCAGGTGGCGACCGACATCCGCCTGTACATGCGCGCCGCCATCGACGACATCCTCGCCCTCTTGAGAAGCCTGCGCGGCGCCCTGACCGACCTGGCGGAACGCAACGCGGACACCATCATGCCGGGCTTTACGCACCTGCAGGTGGCGCAGCCGGTGACCTTCGGCCACCACCTGCTGGCCTATGTGGAAATGTTCGGCCGCGACGCCGAGCGCATGGCCGACACGCGCCGCCGCGTGAACCGCCTGCCGCTGGGTGCCGCCGCCCTGGCGGGCACCACCTTCCCCATCGACCGCCTGCGCGTGGCCAGGACCCTCGGTTTCGAAGACGTCTGCCACAACTCGCTCGACGCTGTATCTGATCGCGATTTCGCCATCGAGTTCACGGCGGCCGCATCGGTCTTGATGATGCACATCTCGCGCATGTCGGAAGAGCTGGTGACGTGGATGAGCCCGCGCATCGGCTTCATCGACATCGCCGACCGCTTCTGCACCGGCTCGTCGATCATGCCGCAGAAAAAGAACCCGGACGTACCGGAACTGGCGCGCGGCAAGACGGGCCGCGTCTACGGTCACCTGATGGGCCTGCTGACCCTGATGAAGGGCCAGCCGCTCGCTTACAACAAGGACAACCAGGAAGACAAGGAGCCGCTGTTCGACACCGTCGACACCGTGCTGGACACCCTGCGCATCTTCACCGACATGGCTTCCGGCATCACCGTCAAGCCCGACAACATGCGCGCCGCCGCCCTGCAGGGCTATGCGACGGCGACCGACCTGGCCGACTACCTCGTCAAGAAGGGCCTGCCGTTCCGCGATGCGCACGAAGCCGTGGCGCACGCCGTGCGCGCGTGCGACGACGCGAAATGCGACCTGTCGGAGATGTCGCTGGAGCGCCTGCGCGAGTTCTCGCCGCTGATCGAGCAGGACGTGTTCGCCGTGCTGACCTTGGAAGGTTCCGTCGCGGCGCGCGACCACGTGGGCGGCACGGCGCCGAACCAGGTGCGCGCGGCCATTGCCCGTGTCCGGGCACAATTGGCGGAATAAGGACGCCCCGGGTGTCCGCCCTGACGGAGGACACCCATGCAACGCTACGGCGACCAGAGTCGTGAATCCGGCGTCGTCGCCTACGACATCGACGCCGGCCAGATCATCGTCCAGTTCAGGAACGGCGAACGCTATCTCTACACGGAAGACAGCGCCGGCGCCGCCAACATCGCGCGCATGCAGGAACTGGCCCGGGCCGGCCGCGGGCTGTCGAGCTTCATCAGCCAGCACGTCCACGACCGCTACGCCCGCAAGATCAACTCGCGCCGACTGTAACCCACAAGAAAGATTCATGACTGCAACGCCAGCACTGCCCCAACGCGATTTTTCCGCCTTCCTGTTCGACATGGACGGCACCATTCTCACTTCGATCAAGGCCGCCGAGCGGGTCTGGGGCGACTGGGCCGCCGGCCACGGGCTCGACGTGGCCGCCTTCCTGCCCACGATCCACGGCAAACGCACCGAGGAAACCATCCGCGCACTGGAACTGCCCGGCGTGGACCCGGTAGCGGAAGCCGCGTTCATCACGCGCGCGGAGATCGAGGACGTGGCCGGTATCGAAGCCATCGAAGGCGCGGCCGACTTCATCGCCAGCCTGCCGGCCGGGCGCTGGGCCATCGTCACGTCCGCGCCGCGCGCGCTGGCCGAAGCGCGCATCGCGGCGGCCGGCCTGCCGTTGCCGGCCGTGCTGGTGGCCGCCGAGGACGTCGAACGGGGCAAGCCCGCGCCCGATCCTTTCCTGCTGGGCGCGCGCAAGCTGGGCGTGAAGCCGGAAGACTGCCTCGTGTTCGAAGACACACTGGCCGGCCTGCGTTCGGCCGCCGCTGCCGGCATGGACAGCATCGTCGTAACGGTCACCCACGCACATCCGCTCGAGACCGATGTTGCTTCCGTGCTCGATTACGCGGATCTGCGCGCCGTAACGACGGCCGACGGCCTGCTGCGCGTGCAGCGCCGGCCGTAACGTCTGTGAGGTGCCGCTAGCGGGGTTCGTCCGGCACGATGCCGGCCTGCTCCCCGTGGTCGGCCCGGAACACGCGCGGGTCCAGCGTCTTTTCGTCCGTTTCGAGCGCTGCGGCCGGCGCGGCCGCCGGCATGGACGAGGTGCGCGTATCACGCTTGGGATACGGCGTGCCGTCGCGGTGGGCATAACTGTCGGTCTTGCCGTCGTACACGAGGTCGATGTCCGGATACTCGGCGCGGTCCTCGGGAATGCGCGAGCCCACGCACAGGAGCAGCGCATTGCCCCAACCGCGATTGATGAGCTGGTGGCCATTCGGCCGCCCGGCCGGGAACGCCGCGCAGTCGCCCGCGCGCATCAGGGTTTCGCCTTCGTCCGTGACGAGCGTCAGCTCGCCGGAGACGACCATCACGAATTCATCCTCGTGGCTGTGCCAGTGGCGCTGCGACGAGGCGGCGCCGGGCAGCAGCTCGACGAGGTTGACGCCGAACTGCGTCAGGCCGCCGGCATCGCCCAGCGCCTGCTTGCTGCGGCCATTGACGGCTTCGGCAAAGGGATCGGGATACCCGGTACCGGTCAGGACGGGAATACTGCTCAGGTCTAGCCGCGACATGATCACTCCTTATCAGGTTTGCGCGCGGCCTTGGCCCTTCCTCAGCCGCGTTTTTGCACCAGCGTCAGGATATCGTAACTTGCGACAAGTTCGTCGTTCTGATTCGTCACCTGGACGTCCCACGCCACCACGCCCTGCCCCCGCCCCTGGTCGTCCGTGCGGTTGCGGTCGACCTTGCGCTTGCACGTGAGGCGCGCGCGGATCGTGTCGCCGATCGCCACCGGCGCCACGAAACGCAGGTTGTCCAGGCCATAGTTCGCCAGCACGGGGCCGGGCGCCGGCGACACGAACAGGCCCGCCGCCGCCGACAGCACGAAGTAGCCGTGCGCGATGCGCTTGCCGAACTGCGTATCCTTCGCCGCGATCTCGTCGAAGTGCATGTAGAAATAATCGCCCGAGACGCCGCCGAAGTTCACGATGTCCGCCTCGCTGACCGTCCGGCGGTGCGTCAGCAGCGAGTGGCCGGTCTCCAGGTCTTCGAAATAGCGCCGGAACGGGTGCACTTCCGATTCCTTGACGGCCGCGCCGCGCACGTATTCTCCCGTGACGGCCGCCAGCATCGTCGGCGAACCTTGCACCGCCGCCCGCTGCAGGAAGTGTTTGACCGCGCGGATACCGCCGAGTTCCTCACCGCCGCCGGCGCGGCCCGGGCCGCCGTGCTTGAGCATCGGCAGCGGCGAGCCGTGGCCCGTGGAGTCCACGGCCGCGACGCGGTCGAGGATGTGCACGCGGCCATGCGATGCCGCCGCCACGGGCACCGCATGCGCCGCGATGGCCGGGTCCTTCGTCACCAGGGTCGTCACGAGGCTGCCCCTGCCGCGCGCCGCCAGCGCCAGCCCTTCGTCGATGTCGCGGTAGGTCATCATCGTGCTGACGGGGCCGAACGCCTCGATGTCGTGCACGGCATCGTTGACCATCGCGTTGCGGCACAGCAGCAAGGTGGGTGCGAAGAACGCACCAGCCGCGCAGCCGTCGCCGACAGGCTGGAAACCGTCGCGGGCGCTGAACAGCACCTCGTTGCCGCGCGCGAGCATCTCGACGCGCTCGCTGACGTCGCGCTGCTGGTCCAGCGACGCCAGTGCCCCCATGCGCACGCCCTCGACCTTCGGATTGCCGACGACGATCTTCGCGAGGCGCGCACGCAGGCGCTCGCCGACGACGTCCGCCAGGTGTTCGGGCACGATCACGCGGCGGATCGCCGTGCACTTCTGGCCCGCCTTGCCCGTCATCTCGCGCGCCACTTCCTTGACGAACAGGTCCAGTTCTTCGTCATCGGGCGTGACGTCCGGCGCGAGGATGGCGGCGTTCAGCGAATCCGCCTCCCCCGTGAACGGCACGGATTCGCGGATCAGGTTCGCGTTGCCGCGCAGCTTCGCGGCCGTGTCGGCGGAACCCGTGAACGTCACCGCATCGAAGCCGTTCAGGCGGTCGAGCAGGTCGCCCGTCGAGCCGATGACGAGCTGCAGGCAGCCCTCCGGCAGCAGCGCCGACTCCATCATCATCTTGACCACCGCATGCGTGAGGTAGCTGGTGGCGGTGGCCGGCTTGGCGATGCAGGGCATGGCCGCGAGGAAGCTCGGCGCGAATTTCTCCAGCAGGCCCCAGATCGGGAAATTGAAAGCATTGATGTGCACGGCGACGCCGCCGCGCGGCACGAGGATGTGCGTGCCCGCGAAGCCGCCCCGCTTCCCGAGTGCCAAGGCCGGCCCTTCGTGCAGCACGTTCGACGACGGCAGCTCGCGCCCGCCGATGCTGGCATACGCGAACAGCGTGCCGATGCCGCCTTCGACGTCCACCCAGCTGTCCTGCCGCGTGGCGCCGGTCAGGTGCGAGATCTCGTACAGTTCTTCCTTCCGCTCCATCAGGTAAGCCGCGAGGGCTTTCAGGCGCTGGGCGCGCTTCTGGAAGTCCATCGCCATCAGCGCCTGCACGCCCGTCTTGCGGGCATACGCGACGGCTTCGCCGAAGTCGATCCGGTCGGCGTGCGTGTGATAGATCAGCTGGTTGTCCAGGGCGCTGTGCAGCGGCTGGTGCGCTTCGCTGCCGAGCCAGCGGCCGGCGATCAGGCTTTGCAGGGTGGTTGGGGTGTGCATCCTCGTCTCCTTATGTCTTTGGCTTGTGCGGCTCGTCGAACACGATGCGCTGCCGCTCCGGTTCCACTTCCGTGTACGCTTCCACTTCACGCATCGTGCGCATCGACCTGACGTTCAGGTCGTGGTACTGCCGCGTGCCATAGCTCTTCCATGCGATCTCCTCGTCCGACACGGCCCGCACGATCTTCGCCGGCGCGCCCAGCACGAGGCTGCGCGGCGGGATCACCATGCCCGCCTTCACGAACGCCGCCGCGCCCACGATGGATTCCGCGCCGACGACGGCCTTGTCCATCACGACCGCATTCATCCCGACCATCGCGTTCCTTCCCACGCGGCAGCCGTGCAGCACGGCGCCGTGGCCGATGTGGCCGTCCACTTCGACGACCGTGTCGTCTTCCGGAAAGCCATGCATCACGCACGTGTCCTGCACGTTCGCGCCCTCTTCCAGGATCAGCCGCCCGAAGTCGCCGCGCAGCGACGCCAGCGGCCCGACATAGCAGCGCGGACCGACGATCACGTCGCCGATCAGCACCGCCGTCGGGTGCACGTACGCCGTCGGGTGCACGACGGGGCGCAGTCCGTCGATTTCATAGACTTTCACCATGACGTTCTCTCTTCCTTACACGCGTTCCACGATCATTGCGATGCCTTGGCCGACGCCAATGCACATCGTGCACAGCGCGTAGCGGCCACCGGTGCGGTGCAGCTGGTTGACGGCCGCCGTGACGAGCCGCGCACCGGAGGCGCCCAGCGGATGGCCGATGGCGATGGCGCCGCCGTTCGGGTTCACGTGCGCGGCGTCGTCCGGCAAGCCCAGGTCGCGCAGCACGGCCAATCCTTGGGACGCGAACGCTTCGTTCAGTTCGATCACGTCCATCTGGCCGATGCTCAAGCCGGTCATCGCCAGCAGTTTCTTCGTCGCAGGCGCGGGGCCGAAGCCCATGATGCGCGGCGCCAGGCCCACCGTCGTCATGCCGACGACGCGCGCGCGCGGCGTCAGGCCGAATTTGTCGATGGCCGCGCCGGAGGCGACCAGCACCGCACAGGCGCCGTCGTTGACGCCGGACGCGTTGCCTGCCGTGACCGTGCCGTCCGGCGTCACGACGCCTTTCAGACGGGACAGCGATTCCAGGCTCGTGTCGGGGCGCGGGTGCTCGTCGGTGTCGAATACGCGCGACTCGCCTTTCTTGCCATGCAGCGTCACCGGCACGATCTCGTCCTTGAACACGCCGGCCGCCTGCGCCGCCGCCCAGCGCTGCTGGCTGCGCAGCGCGAACGCATCCTGGTCGCCGCGCGCGATGCCGAAATCGCGCGCCACGTTCTCCGCCGTCTCCGGCATCGAGTCGATGCCGTACTGCGCCTTCATCTTCGGGTTGACGAAGCGCCAGCCGATCGTCGTGTCTTCGATCTTCGCGCTGCGCGAGAACGCGCTGTCCGCCTTGGCCATCACGAACGGCGCGCGCGTCATGCTCTCCACGCCGCCGGCGACGATCAGGTTCGCCTCGCCCGCGCGGATCGCGCGCGCGGCGCTGCCGACGGCGTCCAGGCTGGAGCCGCACAGGCGGTTGATCGTGGAACCCGGCACGGATGGCGGCAGGCCGGCCAGCAGCGCGGCCATGCGCGCGACGTTGCGGTTGTCCTCGCCGGCGCCGTTGGCGCAGCCGTACAGCACGTCGTCGACCTGGGACCAGTCGACGCCGGGATTGCGGGCCATGAGCGCGGCGATCGGCAGCGCGGCCAGGTCGTCCGCACGCACGCCGGACAGGGCGCCGCCGAAGCGGCCGAACGGGGTGCGGATGGCGTCGACGATGAATGCGTCAGTCATTGGAATCTCCTTAGTTATTCTTGGGCCGCCTGTCGACCACGCGGCGCGCCTTGCCCGTGAGCGAGCGTTCGATGCCCTGCGCGGGCAGCAGGGTGACGGCCGTCGTCACGCCGATATACGTCTTGATGCGGTGCTGCAGCTCGCGGGCCAGCGCGTCCACGTTGTCCGCGCCCTCTTCGCGCAGCTCGCAATGGACGGCCAGCGCATCGAGGTGTCCGTCGCGCGTGACGACGAGCTGGTAGTGCGGCGCCAGCGCCGGCATCTGCAGGATCTGTTCCTCGACCTGGCTGGGGAACACGTTCACGCCGCGGATGATCAGCATGTCGTCCGAGCGGCCGTTGATGCGGCCCATGCGGCGCATGGAGCGCGCCGTCGGCGGCAACAGCTTCGTGAGATCGCGCGTGCGGTAGCGGATGATCGGCAGCGCTTCCTTCGTCAGCGACGTGAATACGAGCTCGCCCTCTGCGCCGTCCGGCAGCACCTCGCCCGTGTCCGGGTCGATGATCTCGGGGTAGAAGTGATCCTCCCAGATCACGGGGCCGTCCTTCGCTTCGATGCATTCGCCGGCGACGCCGGGCCCCATCACTTCCGACAGGCCGTAGATGTCGACGGCGTCGATGCCGGCGCGTTCCTCGATCTCGCGGCGCATGGCGTCCGTCCACGGCTCGGCGCCGAAAATGCCCACCTTGAGCGAGGACGCGGCCGGATCGAGGCCCTGGCGCCTGAATTCCTCGACGATGTTCAGCATGTACGACGGGGTCACCATGATGATCGAGGGTTTGAAGTCCTGGATCAGCTGGACCTGCTTTTCCGTCTGCCCGCCCGACATCGGCACGACCGTGCAGCCCAGGCGCTCCGCGCCGTAGTGGGCGCCGAGACCGCCCGTGAACAGGCCGTAGCCATAGGCGATGTGCACCATGTCGCCGGGACGTCCGCCCGCCGCGCGGATCGAGCGGGCGACGACGCCGGCCCACGTGTCGATGTCGCGCTGCGTGTAGCCGACGACGGTCGGCTTGCCCGTCGTGCCGGACGACGCGTGCACGCGCACGACCTGCTCGCGCGGCACGGCGAACAGGCCGAACGGATAATTGTCGCGCAGCGTCTTCTTGTCCGTGAACGGGAATTTCGCCAGGTCGGCCAGCGTCTTCAGGTCGTCCGGATGCACGCCCGCCTCGTCGAACGCGCGGCGGTAGTGCGGCACGTTGTCGTAGGCGTGCTTCAGGCTCCACTTCAGCCGTTCCAGTTGCAGGGCCTGCAGTTCGTCGCGGCTGGCGCACTCGATCGGCTCCAGTTCACCCGGTTGCGGAATGCGTTGCACCATCGTTGTCTCCTCCGTTTATAGATCGACGACATGGCCCGCGACGCGATGCGACTTCCCGCGGAACAGCGCGACCTTGCGCCCGTCCTGGTCGGTCACGACGACGTCGTAGACACCCGTCTTGCCGGCCAGCGCCTGCTCGACCGCTTCGGCCACGAGCACGTCGCCCGCGCGGCCCGGCGCGAGGTAGTCGATCGTGCAGCCGGCGCCCACCGTGTTGAAATTGTGCGAGTTGCAGGCGAATGCGAACGCGCTGTCGGCCAGCATGAAGATATAGCCGCCGTGGCAGGTGCCGTGGCCGTTCAGCATGTCCTCGCGCACCCGCATGCGCATGCGCGCAAAGCCGGGGCGGATCGCGTCGAGCGTCATGCCCAGCGCCTGGCTGGCGGGATCGCGTTCGTACATCGTTTTGCCGGCCAGTTCGGCCAGCGCTTGTGCGTCACTGTGCATGGATGCGTGCTCCGGTCGGGTTGGCGGCGAGCTTGCGGCGCAGCAGCGGCGACACGCGGTAGCGGTCTTCGCCATACGTCGCGCCCAGGTTGGCCAGCACGGTGAACACATGATGCAGGCCGATCGCATCGGCCCAGGCCAGCGGACCGCGCGGGTAGTTCACGCCCTTCTGCATCGCGATATCGACGGCGGCCGCGCTGCACACGCCCTGGTTGACGGCGTCGAGCGCCTCGTTGGCCAGCATCGCGACGGTGCGCATCACGGCCAGGCCCGGCACGTCGTCGAGGCGCGTCACGGTGAACCCGGCCTGCTGGAACAGGCCCACGGCGGCATTCCAGGCGGCGGCGCTGCACTGGTCCGCGCGCGCCAGCGCGATGCGCGTGGCCTTCACGGGGTCCAGCAGCAGGTCGAACAGAATCGTGTCCGGGCGGCCTTCATCGAGAGCGCGCTGGGTGGCGCTGCGGCCGTCGGTCAGGAAGATCGTGGCGGCGCCCTCCGAGCTGCCCACACGCGCTTTCAGGGCAGCGGTTACCGGATCGGCGCCGCCAAGCGTCGCCTGTGCGGCCCCCTGCTGCGCGGACTCGGCCTGCGCCTGCGGCGGCACCACGTCGTCGCCGTAGCGATAGAATCCACGGCCCGTCTTGCGGCCCAGGAAGCCGGCATTCACCAGTTCCTGCTGCACGACCGACGGCGCGAAGCGAGGGTCGCCGTAGTAGGCATTGAAGACGGATTGCGTGACCGAGTAATTGACGTCGTGGCCGATCAGGTCCATCAGCTCGAAGGGGCCCATGCGGAAACCGCCGCAGTCGCGCATCACGGCATCGATCGTGGCCGGGTCGCCCGCCTGTTCGAGCAGCAGGCGCAGCGCCTCCGCATAATACGGGCGCGCCACGCGGTTGACGATGAAGCCGGGCGTCGACTTCGCATGCACGGGGTTCTTGCCCCAGGCCGCGCCGGTCGCGACCACGGTGTCCGCGACGGCCTTGTCGGTGGCGACACCGGAGATCACTTCCACCAACGCCATCAGCGGGACCGGATTGAAGAAGTGCATGCCGACGAGGCGCCCCGGGCGTTTCAGTCTTGCGCCGATGGCCGTGACGGAGATCGACGACGTGTTCGTGGCGAGGACGCAGTCCGGCCCGACGATGCCTTCCAGGTCGGCGAACAGGGCGCGCTTGACGTCGAGGTCCTCCACGACGGCTTCGACGACCAGCGCGGCATCCTTCGCTTCATCGAGCGCACGCATCGCGTGGATGCGCTCGCGCGCGAGATCCGCTTCCGCCGCGCCCATGCGGCCTTTTTCGACCAGTCTTGCCAAGGCTTTGACGATGTCGGCGATGGCCTTTTCGACGGCTTCCGGACGGGTGTCGTACAGCCGCACGGTGTGCCCGGCGACGGCCGCCACCTGGGCGATGCCGGCGCCCATCGCGCCGCTGCCGATGACGGCGACGACGCTGTTTTTCTCCAATGCCTGGGTCATGTTTACTCCCCCTTGAACGCGGGCTGGCGCTTGGCGATGAACGCGGCGACGCCTTCGCGGTAATCGTGGCTGTAGCCCAGTTCGCGCATCATCTCCGCTTCCAGTTGCAGCTGCTGTTCCAGCGTATTGCCCCAGCTTTCCTGCATGGCCCGCTTCGTGAACGCCAGACCCTTCGTCGGCGCGGTGGCGAAGTGGCGGGCCATGGCCAGCGCTTCGTCCATCAGCGATTCGTCCGGCACGCAGCGCCAGATCAGGCCCCATTGCTCGGCCTTCTCGGCCGGCAGCTTGTCGCCCAGCAGGGCGAGACCCATGGCACGCGCGGGACCGAGCAGCCGGGGCAAGGCCCACGTGCCGCCCGTGTCCGGGATCAGGCCCAATTTGCAGAACGCTTCGATGAAGGATGCCGATTGCGCGGCCAGCACGATGTCGCACGCGAGCGCCAGGTTGGCGCCGGCGCCGGCGGCCACGCCGTTGACGGCGCAGATCACGGGCAGCGGCAGGCTTTTCAAGGTGAGCACGAGCGGGGCATAGAATTTTTCGACGGATTCGCCCAGGTCGACGCCCGGCGCGCCCGGCTCCACGGCGCGGTCGTTCAGGTCCTGGCCGGCGCAGAAGCCGCGGCCGGCGCCCGTCAGCAACAGCACGCGCACCGACTTGTCCTGTTCCACGCGCTTCAAGGCGGCGCGCACTTCCAGGTGCATCGCCTGGGTAAAACTGTTCAGGCGTTCGGGGCGGTTCAGGGTCAGCGTGGCGATGCCCTGCTCGATCGTGAACAGGATGGATTCGTAGGTCAAGGTGTCTCCTCGTTCTCAATTCCGTCATTCCCGCGCAGGCGGGAATAGTGCCCCCGGCACTATTCCCTCCATACTGAGCGTCCGAAGCCGATTCAGCATGGGTCCCCGCCTTCGCGGGGACGACGGAGGGGTGTTTATTCGACCACGTCGAAATCGACGACAACCTTGTCCGTCACCGGGAAGCTCTGGCAGCTCAGCACGAAGCCGCGCGCGACCTCGTAGTCTTCCAGCGCATAGTTGACGTCCATGTCGACCTGCCCTTCGCGCACCTTGCAGCGGCACGTCGAGCACACGCCGCCCTTGCAGGAATAGCGCATGTCGAGGCCCGCGCGCAGGCCGGCGTCGAGGAGCGATTCCTTGTCGCGGTCCATCGTGAAGGTGGCGTGGTTGCCGTCCATGATCACGGTGACTTCCGTGTGGTGGTGCGTCTCGCCAGCAGCCTGGCCGCGCGGCTTGCGCGGTTCCTGCGCGGCGCCGGCGGCGAACAGCTCGATGCGGATGCGCTCCTTCGGCATGCCGGCTTCCTGCAGCGCGGCGGAGACGCCATGCATCATGTCTTCCGGACCGCAGATGAACGCGTAGTCGACGTCTTCCACGCGCAGCCAGCGCTGGAACAGCTGGCGGCATTTGTCCTGCGTGATGCGGCCGTTGAACAGCTCGATGTCCTGCTGCTCGCGGCTCATCACGTAGACGAGGTTCAGGCGTTCCAGGTACTGGTCCTTCAGCTCTGCCAGTTCGTCGCGGAAGATGACGGACGACGACGCGCGGTTCCCGTACAACACGGTGAAGCAGCTGTGCGGCTCGGCGATCAGGGTCGTCTTGACGATGGACAGGATCGGCGTGATGCCGCTGCCGGCCGCGAAGGCCAGGTAGTGGCGGCGGCTCCCGGGTTCCAGCGGCAGGTTGAAGCGGCCTTCCGGCGGCATCACGTCGAGCGTGACGCCGGGCCGGATGCACTCGTTGGCCCAGGTCGAGAACAGGCCGCCTTGCACGCGCTTGATGGCGACGCGCAGCTTGTCATCCTGCACGGCCGAGCAGATCGAATAGGAGCGGCGCACGTCCTCGCCGTCGATCATCGCGCGCACTGTCAGATGCTGGCCCTGGCGGTAGCGGAAGGCCTCGCGCAGCGGCGGCGGGACGTCGAACGTGACGGCGATCGCGTCGCGCGTCTCGTGCTTCACGTGCGCCACGGTCAATGGGTAGAACTTGCTCATGTGGGCCTCAATGGCATTTGAAGTAGTCGAACGGCTCGCGGCAATCCAGGCATTGATACAGTGCCTTGCACGGGGTCGAGCCGAACTGGCTGGTGAGACGGGTATGCATCGAGCCGCAGTGCGGGCAGGCCACGTCGGGCTGCTGGATCGCATGGCGCTTCACGCCGCGCGCCAGGCCGCTGATGTCGATCACCTGCTGCACCGGCGGCGCGATGCCGTAGCCCTTCAGCGCGGCCTTGCCGGCGGCGCTCATCCAGTCCGTCGTCCATGCGGGCGACAGGCGGGTGACGATGCGCAGGCGGTCCACGCCACGTGCGCGCAAGGCCTTGTCGATGTCTTCGGCGATGACTTCCATCGCGGGGCAGCCGGAATACGTCGGGGTGATCGTGACGACGCATTCACCGTCGTCGTGCACGTCCACGGCACGCACGATGCCCAGGTCCACGACGGAGATCACGGGAATCTCGGGATCCGGGACCTCGCCCAGCCAGGACCAGACCTCGCCGGCCGTGATGGACGCCGCGGTCATCACCATTCCACGCCCGGGTAGGCGCGCTGCAGGAACTGCATCTCGGCGAGGATGTAGCCGAGGCGCTCCGTGTGCCGGCCCTGTTTGCCGCCGCGCTGGACGTAGGCATCCGCGGGCGGCATCGTCAGCGTCGCTTCGTCCAGCACCTCGGCCACGTGGACCAGGAATGCCTCGCGCAGCGGCTCCGCTGCCGGTGCCACGCCCTGCGCGACCATCGCCAGGTCGACGTCGTCGTAGATGAACATCTCGCCGGCGTAGGTCCACAATTCGTCGAGCGCGTCCTGCATCTTGCGGCGGCTGACGTCCGTGCCGTCGCCCAGGCGCACGACGAGGTCGCCGCTGCGGCGCAGGTGGTACGTCACCTCCTTGATCGACTTTTCCGCGATCTCGCCGATGCGGCGGTCGCTGGACGCCAGCAGGCCGCGCATCAGGAAGTAGTGCCACGTATCGAACAGGAACTGGCGCGTCAGGGTCTGCGCGTAGTCGCCGTTCGGCTGCTCGACGAGCAGGCAGTTGCGGAACTCGCGCGTGTCGCGCAGGTACGCCAAACGATCCTCGTCGCGGCCGTGGCCTTCGATCTCGCCCGCATACGTCAGCCACATCCGCGTCTGGCCCAGCAGGTCGAGGGCGACATTGGTCAGCGCCATGTCTTCTTCCAGCGCCGGGCCCTTGCCGCACAGCTGCGACAGTTGCTGCGACAGGATCAAGGCATTGTCGCCCTGGCGCAGAAGGTATTCGAACTTGTTCGCGTCCATGGTCCGCTCACAGGTTCTTGACGTCTTCCGGCATCGGGAAGAACGTCGGGTGGCGGTAGACCTTGCTGTTCGACGGCTCGAACAGGGCGTCCTTGTCGGCCGGGCTGGACGCGACGATGTCGGCGGCCTTCACCACCCAGATCGACACGCCTTCGTTGCGGCGCGTGTAGACGTCGCGCGCGTTGTTGATCGCCATCCCGGCATCCGGCGCATGCAGGCTGCCCACGTGCTTGTGGGCGAGGCCGTGCTGGCTGCGGATGAAGACTTCCCACAGGGGCCATTCCTTGCTCATTATTGTCTCCGTTCAGCTCGTCGTTCCCGCGCAAGCGGGAACCCATGCTGAGGCGATTTCAGACGCCCGGTATGGATTCCCGCGTGCGCGGGAATGACGTAATTAAATTATGCGGCGGCTTTCTTTGCGGCCTGCTTGTCCGCGTGCGCGACGAGCGCCTCGCGGAACCATGCGCCATCCTCGTACGCCTTCACGCGGGTCCGCAGGCGCTCCTTGTTGCACGGTCCGTTCCCTTTCAGGATGTTATAAAACTCTTCCCAATCGATCTCGCCGAAGTCGTAATGACCCCGTTCCTCGTTCCACTTGAGGTCCGGATCGGGGACGGTGAGGCCGAGGAATTCGGCCTGGGGCACGGTCTGGTCGACCATGCGCTGGCGCAGCTCGTCGTTCGAGAACAGCTTGATGCGCCAGGCCGTCGACTGGGCGCTGTTGACGGATTCCGCATCGGACGGGCCGAACATCATCAACGACGGCCACCACCAGCGGTTGAGGGCATCCTGCGCCATCGCCTTCTGCTCGGGCGTGCCCTGGGCCAGCTTCATCATGATGTCGTAGCCCTGGCGCGCGTGGAACGACTCTTCCTTGCACACGCGGATCATCGCGCGGGCATACGGACCGTACGAACAGCGGCACAGCGGGATCTGGTTGATGATCGCGGAGCCGTCCACGAGCCAGCCGATGGCGCCGATGTCGGCCCACGTCAGGGTCGGGTAATTGAAGATGCTCGAATACTTGGCCTTGCCGGAGTGCAGGGCGGCCAGCAGTTCGTCGCGCGACACGCCCAACGTCTCCGCCGCGCTGTACAAATACAGCCCGTGGCCGGCTTCGTCCTGGATCTTGGCCAGCAGGATCGATTTGCGCTTCAGCGTGGGCGCGCGCGTCACCCAATTGCCCTCCGGCAGCTGGCCGACGATCTCGGAGTGCGCGTGCTGGGAAATCTGGCGGATCAGCGTCTTGCGGTACGCCTCGGGCATCCAGTCCTTGGCTTCGATCTTCACGCCGGCGTCGATGCGCGCCTGGAACGCCTGTTCTTCCGCGCTCATGTCGGCGCGGGTCTGGACCTGTTTCAGGCCGGTTTCAACCATCTGGGCATACATGGCTGGTCTCCCTGGGTTCTGTGTCGATTCATAATACGATACACTAATCGCGATGTATAGCGAAATTTTGAATCATATTGAGACGCGGTAAAATCGCCCACCATGACCCAGCCCAGCAGCCACGAGTGGATCAACCACTTTCTCGAGACCGACCCGCCGCGTTCCAAATCGCTCGTGATGACGATCTTCGGCGACGCCATCGCGCCGCACGGCGGCCGCCTGTGGCTGGGCAGCCTGATCGAACTGGTGGCGCCGCTCGGCGTCACGGACCGGCTCGTGCGCACGAGCGTGTTCCGCCTCGTGCAGGAGGGCTGGCTCGTCGCGAACCGCGAGGGCCGGCGCAGCAGCTATGCGCTGCAGCCGGACGCCGCGCCCCGCTTCGCGCGCGCCAACCGCCGCATCTACGCGCCGCCCGGCGTCGACTGGGACGGCCGCTGGACCCTGCTGCTGGCCCCCAACGGCAGCATCGACAGCGCGCTGCGCGCGGCCGTGCGCAAGGAACTCGAATGGGAAGGATTCGCCATGCTGGCGCCGGGCCTGCTGGCGCATCCGGCGGCCGCCCCGGACGGCGTGGCCGAGGTGCTGCGGCGGGTGGAAGGCGGCGGCAAGATCTTCGTCTGCGCCGCGACGGAGCTGCCTTGTGCCGGCGCGCGGCCGCTGGCCGAACTGGTGCGCGAAGGGTGGGATTTGTCTGCCGTCGTGACCGGCTACCGGCGTTTCATCAAGGAATTCTCGCCGCTGCTCGACCTGCTGCGCGGCGAGCCCGAACCGGATCCGCAGCGGGCCTTCATCGTGCGTACCCTGCTGATCCACGCGTACCGCCGCGTCCAGTTGCACGATCCGATGCTGCCGCTGGCGCTGTTGCCGCAGCCGTGGCCGGGGTCGGAGGCGTATGCGCTGGCGCAGGCGATCTACCGCCTCGTGTGGGCGCCGGCCGAGCGGCATCTGATGGACGTGCTGCGGCGCGAGGATGCGGCGGCGCCGGCGGCGGATGCGGGGCTGGCCGAGCGGTTCGGCGGGCTGGGCTGATCAGCAATCCAGCGCGAACTGCGCCGCCGCCATCGGATGACGAATACGGTCCAGCGCCAGTTCCAGGTCGAGCCCCGGCCAGTACAGGCATTCCGCGCCCAGGGGCTGGATATGGCACAGCTGCGCCACGGTGGCGTGCTCGAACCACGGGAACAGCGCGAACGGCACATAGAGCTCTTCGTCGCGCCAGCGCAGCCAGAAGCCGCGCCGGTCGATGGTTGTGATTTCCGGCCGCGCCACACGGATGTTCATCATGTTCCCTCCTCCTCGATGAGGCCAAGCAAGAACAGTAGCAAACCCTTGGTCGTCATCCATTAAGCAGTATCATGCCGGCTCACACCCAACAACATCAGGACGCACTATGTCTATCAAGATCAGCAGCCAGTTCGACGCTGGCGCCATCGATATCGTGAACGCCACGAGCGCGAACGCCATCGACCTGAACATCCGCAAGGACTCCCACGCCGACATCACGCAGTGGTTCTACTTCCGCCTGCAGGGCGCGCAGGCGCAGCCGTGCACGATCCGCCTGCTCAACGCCGGCAAGTCCGCGTATCCGAAGGGCTGGGAAGACTATCACGCGATGGCCAGCTACGATCGCGTCAACTGGTTCCGCGTGCCGACGAGCTTCGACGGCCAGGCGCTCACGATCGAGCACACGCCCGCCATGGACAGCGTCTACTACGCCTATTTCGAGCCGTATTCGTGGGAACGCCACCTGGAGCTGCTCGACCGCGCCCAGCTGTCCGAACACGTGCGCATGCTGGACCTCGGCTCGACCGTCGACGGGCGCGACCTGAACCTGCTCGTCATCGGCGACGAGGCCGCGAACAAGAAGAAGGTGTGGGTCATCGCGCGCCAGCACCCGGGCGAGACGATGGCCGAGTGGTTCGTCGAAGGCATGCTCGACGCCCTGCTCGACCCGGCCCATCCGTTCGGCCGCCAGTTGCTGAAAGAGACCGTGTTCTATGTCGTGCCGAACATGAACCCGGACGGGTCCGTGCGCGGCAACCTGCGCACGAACGCGGCCGGCGCCAACCTGAACCGCGAGTGGCTGAATCCGTCGTTGGAACGCAGCCCGGAAGTGTTCCTGGTCCGCAAGAAGATGGAAGAGACGGGCGTCGACCTGTTCCTGGACGTCCACGGCGACGAAGGCCTGCCCTACGTCTTCATCGCCGGCAGCGATGCCCTGCCGACCTTCACGGCGAACCAGGCCGCCGCGCAGAAGGCATTCTCGGACGCGTTCATGATCGCCAGCCCGGACTTCCAGGACGTACATGGCTACCCGAAAGAGCCGTACACGGACGAGGTGCTGACGACGGGTTCGCCGTACGTGACGCATGCGTTCGGCTGCCTGTCGCTGACCCTGGAACTGCCGTTCAAGGACAATGCCAACGACCCTGACCCGCTGGTCGGCTGGGACGGCGCCCGCAGCGCACGCCTCGGCGCCGCGGTGCTGCAGCCGGTGCTGCAGGCCGTGCGTCAGTTGCAAAAATAAGAAACGGGGCACGAGCCCCGTTATCCGCTTACAGGAAAGTAAACACCTGTTCCTGCGTGAGACGCGATTTCGGCAGGCTTGCGTTGAAATCGCTGTCGGCGTGGTAGCCGAAGCTCAGCAGGACGAGGCTGGACAGGCCTTTCTCGTGCAGGCCCAGTTCCGCGTCCAGCGCGGCCGGGTCCAGGCCTTCCATCGGGGTCGTGTCCACGCCCAGCGCGCTGGCTGCCAGCATGGCGTTGCCCAGCGCGATATACGCCTGCTTCTCGAACCACTGCGGCAGGTCCTTCAGCGTGTAGCGGTGCAGGTTGACGTAGCCCTGGCGGCCCTTGGCCTGGCCGGCCCTGGCGGCATCGTCCTTGAAGCGGCCGTCGCGCTGTTCCTGCTCGAGCAGGCGCTCCAGGTGGCCGCCTTCGGCGTCGACGCGCGTGCAGAACAGGATCACGTGCGACGCGTTCAGGATCTTCGCTTCGTTGTAGCTGTACGGACCCTGCACGCCCTTGGCCAGGCGCGCCTTCGCTTCCGGCGTGCTGGCGACGATGAAGTGCCAGGGCTGCGAGTTCACCGACGACGGGCTGTTGCGCAGCACTTCATAGATCTGCTGCATCGTCTCTTCGGGGACGCGGCGGGTCGGGTCGTAGGCCTTGGCGGTGTAGCGCTTGCGGGCGGCGGCAAGAATGTCCATCGGGTTCCTTTCAAAAATGCGTATCTGCACATTATTGCAGGAACCCGAAAAACGCGTGCGTCACATGGTCATGATGGGCGCGTCGAACACGAGGCCGTTGCCGATCAGCTGCACGCTCAGGTCCACGTTTTCCGGACTCTCGCTGATGCCGGCGAGCACCTCGCCACGGGTGGCGATCTTGCGGTCCAGGGCGTCCGTCCAGAAGTCCAGCCCGGCCTGGTCCGGCGCGCGGTGCAGGATGTGCTCGTAATACTTGACCACCAGGTCGCGGTTGGCGAGGCCGCCGTACAGCTTCTGGTATTCCGCCGATGCGAGGAAGGCGCCGGTGATCCCCGCCAGTGTCGCGCCCCCGCCATCGATCTGCTGCGTCCAGAAATCCAGGCCCGGCTCGTCCGGATTGCGGCCGAATGCGGCCTGGTACAAGCGGAACAACTGGCCGCCCGTGTTGTCGACGCTGATGAGCGCGACGTCCTTGTCGTCGAAATACACGCGTTCGACGCCCGTCAGCGTGTCGATGCCGCCGGTGCCCTTCAGGTCCGCGATCGTCCACGCGGCGCCCGTGCGTTCGATCCGGTAGTCGGCGTAGGCGCCCTTGTAGGCGATGGTGTCGAAACCGGCGCCGCCGTCGATCACGTCGCTGCCCGCGTCGGCACCGATGCGGTCGTCGCCGCCGCCGGCCCGGATGACGTCGCTGCCCGCGAAGCCTTGCAGGATGTCCTTGCCGGCGCTGCCGGTGATGGTGTCGGAGCCGGCCAGCAGGGCCGTATAAATCTGGGTATCGGTCGTGGCCTTGAGGACCGTGTCCAGGAACGTCCCGCCATCGATGGTCAGGTCCGTCGCCTGGAACACCGGCAGGCCGGAGTAGCCCAGCTGGACCAAGTTCACGGCCGTCGCGGTGCCGCTCACGTCGCCGGACGGGCCGATCGCGAAGTTACCCAGGATGGACAGGTGCTGGAGCCCGTTTTCCAGCGTGACGCTGCTGGACGAGGTCGAGATGATTTTCCATTGCACGGCCGTGCTGCCGATCAGGTCGAGCTGCAGGCCGAAAGTCTGGAGTGTTGCCATGACGTCTCCCGTGACATAGAAAGTCGTCAATGTAACACATGGTTATGACATTTTTGCAATAGATTGTCATGACCTCATGGCAAATGTGAAATCAATTGCCCGCGACGACCATCTGCTCGATCAGGATGGAACCCGTCGACTTGTTCCCGCGCGTGAGCACGTCGTTGCCGACGCCGACGATGGCCTGGAACATGTCCTTCATGTTGCCCGCGATGGTGATCTCTTCGACCGGATACTGGATGACGCCGTTCTCGACCCAGTAGCCGGACGCCCCACGCGAGTAATCGCCCGTGACGTAGTTCGTGCCCTGCCCCATCAGTTCCGTGACGAGCAGGCCGGTGCCCATCTTGCGCAGCATGCCTTCGAAGTCGTCGGCGATCTTCGTTTCTTTCGAGATGATTTCCAGGTTGTGCGAGCCGCCGGCGTTGCCCGTCGTCTGCATGCCCAGCTTGCGGGCCGAGTACGACGACAGGAAATAGCCTTGCAGCACGCCGTCGCTGACGACCTTGCGGCGCTGGGTACGCACGCCCTCTTCGTCGAACGGGGCCGAGCCCACGCCGCCGATCAGGTGCGGGTCTTCGACGATCTGGATGTGGGATGGGAAAATGCTGCTCCCCAGCGAATCGAGCAGGAAGCTCGACTTGCGGTACAGGGCACCGCCCGAGGTCGCCTGGACGAACGCACCCAGCAGGCCGGCGGCCAGCGGCGCCTCGAACAGCACGGGGCACGTGCGAGTGTCGAGCTTGCGCGCGTTCAGGCGCGCGAGGGCGCGTTCGGCGGCATAGCGGCCGATCTTTTCCGGATCGCCCAGTTTGTTCGGATCGCGCGCCGACGAATACCAGTCGTCGCGCTGCATGTGGGCGCCCTTGCCCGCGATCGGCGCGACGGACAGCGTGTGGCGCGAGAACGGGTAGCCGGCGCAAAAGCCGAGCGAGTTGGCCGCCACGAAGTGCGACTGCTGCACGTAGACGCTGGCGCCTTCACTGTTGGTGACGCGCTTGTCGACGGCGAACGCGGCCGCCTCGCAGCGCTGGGCGATGGCGACGGCATCCTCGGCGCTGATGTCCCATGGGTAACACAGGTGCAGGTCGCGCGGGTTCGTTTCCAGCAGGTCGGCATCCGGCAGGCCGGCGGCCGGGTCCTCGGCCGTGAAGCGGGCGATGTTGTACGCCGCCTCGACGGTGGCGCGCAGCGAGTCGCGCGAGAAGTCGGACGTACTGGCGTGACCACGGCGCTGGCCGGAGTAGACGGTCACGCCGATGCCCTTGTCCTTGTTCTGCTCGATGGTCTCGATCTGGCCCTTGCGGACCGTCACCGCCAGCCCGCTACCCTCGCTGATCTCGACCGACGCATCGCTGGCGCCCGTTTCCTTGGCAATGGCAAGCACGTCCTGTGCAAGCTGCTTGAGCTGATCCTGGGTATGGGTGAAGACGGTATCGGTCATGTGCGTTTTTCGTAGCGAGCCCTAAAACAGTTATCATAGCAGCCGTTTACTGTTTTTACCGGCCGGCTTCGTGCCTGCCGAATCTAGATCATCATGCCAAATGCCAACCGCGGCTCCGTCGGCTTCCGCTCCGACGAGTTCGACCAGGAATACGACCGCCCTTCCAAGTCCGAACTCAAGCGCCAGAGTAACGAGCTGCAGAAGCTCGGTGAACAGCTCATCGAGGCGCCGCGCGACCGCGTCAAGCGCGTCCCGATGCCGGACGAAGTCCGCGACGCCATCCTCATGTGCCAGACCATCACCAACCACGAAGGCCGGCGCCGCCAGCTGCAATTCGTCGGCAAGCTGATGCGCTCGCTCGACGAGGAAGAGGTCGCCGTCATCCAGCGCACCATCGAAAGCTGGAAGGGCACCTCCAAGGCCGAGGCGGCCGCGCTGCACGCGCTGGAGCGCCGCCGCGACAAGCTGCTGGCCGACGACAAAGCGCTGACCCAGTTGCTGGAAGAACACCCGGACCTGGACGTGCAGCACCTGCGCACGCTGATCCGCAATGCGCGCAAGGAACAGGCGGAGAACAAGCCGCCCAAGGCCTACCGCGAAATCTTCCAGATCCTGAAGGACCTGGCGAAGGCGCCGAAGGCCGCGCCTGCCGATGAAGCCTCCGGCGACGAGGACGAAGACGATGAGTCTGGACAATAAAGTCGAAGAGCTGGTCGTCGGCCTGGTCTCGGTCTCGGACCGCGCCAGCGGCGGGGTCTATGAAGACAAGGGCATTCCCGCGCTGCGCGAGTGGCTGGAAGCGGCCCTCGTCACCCCGTTCCGCGTCGAGACGCGCCTGATCCCGGACGACCGCGCCAGCATCGAGCAGACGCTCGTCGAGCTGGTCGACACCGCGCGCTGCCACCTCGTGCTGACGACGGGCGGCACGGGCCCCGCCCGCCGCGACGTCACGCCGGAAGCAACCGTCGCCGTGGGCACGAAGGAGATGCCTGGCTTCGGCGAGCAGATGCGCCAGATCAGTCTGCACTTCGTGCCGACCGCGATCCTGTCGCGCCAGACGGCCGTGATCCGCGAGACGCCCCATCACGCCGCCCTGATCATGAACCTGCCGGGCCAGCCGAAGTCCATCAAGGAAACGCTGGAAGGCCTGAAGGACGCGGACGGTCGAAACATCGTCGGCGGCATCTTCGCGGCCGTCCCGTATTGCATCGACCTGATCGGCGGCCCGTACGCCGAGACCGACCCGGCCGTCTGCAAGGCCTTCCGGCCGAAGTCGGCGCAACGACCAAAGGACCCCGCATGAGCGACCTGCTCGAACACATCCAGATCGAGACCAACGACAACCCCGAGATCGCCATCATCTGGATGCACGGCCTGGGCGCGGACGGCAACGACTTCGTGCCGATGGTGCGCGAACTGGACCTCGCCGGCCTGCCCAGCATCCGCTTCATCTTCCCGCACGCGAACACGATGCCGGTGACCATCAACAACGGCTACGTGATGCGCTCCTGGTACGACATCACGGGCCTGGAACTCGGGCGGCGCGAAGACGAGAATGGCCTGCGCGCCTCGCAGAAAGACATCGAAGCCTTCATCGAGCGCGAAAAGGCACGCGGCATTCCCGCCTCGCGCATCATCCTGGCCGGCTTCTCGCAGGGCTGCGCGATGGCCATCCAGACGGGCCTGCGCCATCCGGAACCGCTGGCCGGCCTGCTGTGCCTGTCCGGCTACGTGCCGTTGTCGGCCAACGTGGCGACCGAACGCTCCGACGCCAGCAAGTCCACGCCGATCTTCATGGCCCACGGCCGCTACGACAACGTGGTGCCATTCAATCGCGCGGAAGCGTCGCGCGACCTGCTCGTCTCGCTGGGCTACCGGCTCGAATGGCATGAATACGCCATGCAGCACACGCTGTGCCTGGAAGAAGTCCAGCACATCTCGGCGTGGCTCAAGAAAGTACTGGACTGAATCATGGCAAAGAAAGAGGAACTCGACGAGGAAACGCTGGCGCTGATTCACTGGTGCATCGAGGTCGAACACCACCTCGTCGCCGGCGGCGCCACGCAGAAACAGGCGCAGGAACACATCGAGGAACAGGTCGAGTGGTTCACCGACATGTTCTACGAAGGCCTGACGCCGGAACAGGCGGCGAAGGAAGCGCTGGCCTGAGCTGACCTGAGCCCGCCTACTCGGGCACGCAGCGCGGCGAATTGGCGGCAGCCCATTCCGCGGCCGTCCTGAGCGACGCCTCGACCGGCTCGCCTTTCGGCGCCGGCTGCATAGGCGCGATGCCGCCGCGGAAGACCGGACCATCGGCCAGCGCATACCGCATTTCCGTCAGCAACAGCATGGCGCCGTCGGGCAGCCAGTACACCTTGTTCGCCGTCGACATGCCGTACGACGCCTGGCCGAACGTCCGCACCCGCTCCTCCCCCATCAACGCGACGAGCAGCATCTCGCCCGCGCTCGCCGTCTTCGCGCCGACCAGCACGGCCAGCGGCCCGGCGGCAAAGGACGAGAATGGATTGGCGCGGTCCCCCACGTCGCGCGCGGCCATGCCCGCGAGACCGGTGCGATCGACCACCGGGATCGCCTTGCCGTCGCGATCCACCCAGCGCGCCTTGTTGGCATTGCCGAACAGCGGATACATGGCGATGAACGGCGGCCACGCGTTGCCGCCCGTCTGCTCGCTCAGGTCGACGACGAGCGCGCAGGCCCGTCCGACGCCGGGCAGCGCGGCCGCGTCGTCGTACACGCGCCGCACGTAGGCCGACATGGCCGCGGGCGCCATGTCCGTCGTCGCCGGCGGCACCCAGCGCAAGACCGTGCCTCGGCTCGTCGCGACCAGCTGGAACGGCGCAACGCGGGGACCGGCCGGCTGCGGCAGCGCGGACTGTCCCGGCGCCTGGGGCGGGAACAGGAACGAGTGGCCGCCCGTGTCCAGCGTGCCGAGCACCTTGCGGATGCGCGCATACAGGTCGTTCCGGTCGACGTCCGCCGTCTTGCCGTCGACCGCGGCCAGCAGGTCCTGCTTCGCCTGAGCGTATTCTTCCTGCCGGCGCGGGTACAGGCCCTTGCTCTCGACCAGGCTGATCGCCTGGTCCGCGACGGCGCGCGCCAGGGCCAGCGGCATGGTCTCCGCGGCGCCGGCGGCGGTAGCCGCGGCAAACGACAGGGCGCAAACGGCCGCCCGCAACAGGTTGCGATTCATGGTGTCTCCTTGTTGAACGAGGCGGCTACATGCCGCGGAACAGATATTGAAAGCGCTGGCTGACCGGCAGTCGCGCGGGATGCCCGCGCAGGTGCACCCACAAGGCGCCATCCTCGGCGCGCGCGGCGCTCGCGATGCGCCGCACGGCCACCATATAGCCCCGGTGGATCTGCCAGAACGCGGCCGGGTCGAGCGAATCGGCCAGTTCCTTCAGGCTGAGGCGGATATGGGCTTCCAGCCCGTCCGTCACCACGCGCGTGTACTTGGCATCCGCGCAAAAATACAAGACGTCGGCCAGGTCGATGAAGTGGATCGTGTTGCCGACCGTGGCCTGCAGCCAAGCGGGCGCCCTGGGTGCGGGCCGCAAGCGCGACACGAGGTGCGTGAGGTCCGGCGGCGGCGATGCCAGGCGCGCACGCACGCGCTCGACCGCGCGCGCGAGGCGTTCCAGCGCGATCGGCTTCACGACGTAGTCCACGGCACCTTCGTCGAACGCGGCGAGCGCATGTTCGCCGTAGGCCGTCACGAACACGACGTGGGTCCGCGCCCCGAACACGCGCGCCAGTTCCAGGCCGTCCAGGCCCGGCATGCGGATGTCGAGGAAAGCCACGTCCGGCATCCATTCGCGGCCCAGGCGCAGCGCCTCGATGCCGTCCTGCGCGGCGGCGATCTGCGCGTCCGGCCACAAACGTTCCAGCGCTTCGACGAGTTCCGCGCGCAACAGCGGTTCGTCATCGGCGACGAGGATGCGGGGCGCCGTCATGCCATCACCTCCAGCGCGGCGGCCGCCGGCAGCGTCAGCACCGCTTCCGTCAGGCCCGCATCGCCGCGGCGCAGGACGAAGCCGGCGCGCGCCCCGTACAACGCTTGCAGGCGCTCGCGCAGGTTGCGCAGGCCGACGCCGCTGCCCAGCGTGGTCTCGCCGATACCGGCGCCGTCGTCGGCGACGACGATGGTCAACACGTTACCGTCGCGAACCGCCGTCACGGCGATGCGCACGGTGCCCGGCTTCGGCTCGAGGCCGTGGCACACGGCGTTCTCGACGAGCGTCATCAGGAGCAGCGGCGGCATCGACACGGCTGCCAGCGCGGGCGGGCAATCGAGCTGGTATTGAAGACGCTCGCCGAAGCGGATCGCCATCAGCGCGAGGTAGTGGCCGGCCAGTTCGAATTCGCGGCCCAGGGTCGACGCCTGGCTGCGCATGTCGGGCAGCGCGCTGTGCAGGTAGGCGATCAGGTGTTCGAGCATCTCGACGGCGCGCGGCGGCTGGTGGCGCGCGAGATATCGCGTGTTGGCGAGCGTGTTGTACAGGAAGTGCGGTTCGACCTGGGCCTGCAGCGCTTTCAGCTCCGCCGCCAGCGCCGCGTTGCGCAGGTCGGCCAGCTGCTGCGCGTGGGCGCGGGTGCGGGCGAACCACAGCGGCAGCCCGAGGACGGCGACATTCACGCCGACGACGCAGGCCAGCACCTGCTGGTCGGGCAGCGCCTGGACGCCCCACGCGGCGAGCACGCTCTGGTATGCCGGCAGCACGGCCCACGCGCCGGCGCCGGTCGCGGCCAGCAGCAGCGTCATCGCGCTGGTCCAGCCGAGCCGGCGCGCGGCCACCAGCAGCAGTGCGCACGTCACGAAACCCGGCACCACGATCGCGCCGAACAACGCGAGCAAGGCGTAGCGCCGCAGCAGCAGCGCGCCGCCCGCGACGAGCGCCAGGCACAGGAGGCTGAGCAGCCCCTGGCGCCATGCACAGCCGTACAGGCGGCGGATGGCGCGGGCGCAGTCGTCGTCGGTCATCGATTCGCTCACAAGGTCGGCGTGGTCGGGATGGCGGCCTGCGGCGGCATGTGGTCGACGGGGACGTCACGGCCGACGGTCTCGAACGCGACCGGCTCCATCCACACCTGGCCCGTGCCGCCGCCGATGGCGCCGAACACGATCAGCGCCGCGTTGTCCGGGACATCCAGCACGACGCTGCGCTCCTGCCAGCCGGTGGTGCCCTTGAGCGGCTGGCTTTTGGTGTTATAAAAGGCGACCGACTTGCCTTCGTGCGTATCGACACGCATCCACAATCCCGCCCAGTCGCTTATCGCCTCGGTACGCAGGCGCGCGCGAAACCGCACGCGCTGGCCGAGGTAGCGCTGGGCCTGGACAGGCTGGACCAGGGCTGCCCACGCCTTGGGATCGTTCGTCTTACTGCGCAAGAACTTGGCCCCGCGCCCTTCCGGCGACGTGTCCACGCCGGCGGTGAATTTGTCGGGATTTGCACCGGTCACGTGCCAGTTCGGCGGCAACGGCGCGGGCGTAGCGGCCAGCGCGAGGACGGTCGTGGCGGCCGCCGCGGCGGCGAGGATGTAATGGGGTTTCATCGGTTTGTCTTTCGCGAGTGGTTGGGAGCCGTCACTATGCCGCCAGCGCCGGCGATGCGCCGGGCAATGCGACGGACGACTACCGCGCCGCGACGAACGCGGCCTGGCGCCGATGGGCTAATCGGGCAGCGGCGCCGCACTCGACGCCGGCGCTTCCGTGCGCGCCGTGTTCATCACCATCGCGAGGAACGTGTAATAGCCGTTCACGCCCATCAGGTCGACGACGCCCTGCTCGCCGAACAGGGCCAGCGCGTCGTCGTAGACGCGGTCCGACACGCGCTTGTGGCGGTGCAGTTCGAGGCAGAAGTCGTACACGACCGCTTCGTCGACGAGCATCGCGGCCGGCCGCTCGTGCCGCGCGATGGCCGCGATGACGTCCGGCGGGACGCCCACCTGCTGCGCGATCGGCGCGTGGATCGCCCACTCGACCTGCTGGTCCCATTCGCGCGCCGTGACGAGGATCGCCAGCTCCGACAGGCGCACGCCGATGGCACTGCGGTAGCGCAGGTACTCGCCGACCCGCTGCGCATGGCCCATCAGCTCGGGACTGCGCAGCAGCGGCACGAACGGGCCGTACAGCGCGCCGCGCGGGCCATTGATGATCTCCTGGGCCGCGGCGCGCTGGGCGTCGGTCCAGTCTTCCGGCGGAATCGGGCGAAGGCGGTCTGTCATGACGAAAATATTCGCATGCCTTGAGGCAAAAATCAAAAGAATCCCGACGGTTCCCGTTTATTGTCAAACGTCAACTTTTTGGGGAGCTTCCAATGACGCATATCCTGCATCGCAGCCTGCGCCAGACGCCGCCCGTCGCGGTCGGCGGCGCGGGCGTCTATCTGTACGACAGCCACGGGCGCAGCTACCTGGACGCGAGCGGCGGCGCGGCCGTGTCGTCGCTCGGGCATGGCCATCCGGACGTGATCGCGGCCATGCACCGCCAGATCGACCAGTGCGCCTACGCCCACACCGCGTTCTTCACGACCGAGGTGGCGGAGCGGCTGGCCGACCGCCTCGTGGCGAACGCGCCGGCCGGCATCGAAGGCGTGTACCTCGTGTCGGGCGGATCGGAAGCGATGGAGACTGCGCTGAAGCTGGCGCGCCAGTACTGCGTCGAAGGCGGAGAGCCGCAACGCTCGCTATTCATCGCGCGGCGCCAGAGCTACCACGGGAACACGCTCGGCGCGCTGGCCGTGGGCGGCAACGAATGGCGCCGCAAGCCCTTCGCCCCGCTGCTGATCGACGTCGAGCGGGTGTCGGCCTGCTACGAATACCGCGGCCGGGCCGAGGACCAGACCGTCGACCAGTACACGGCGATGCTGCTGGACGAACTCGAAGCCGCGATCCTGCAGGCCGGCCCGGACCGCGTGATCGCGTTCTGCGCCGAACCCGTCGTGGGCGCGACCGGCGGCGCGATCCCGCCCACGCCCGGCTACTTCCGCGGCGTGCGTGCACTGTGCGACAAGTACGGCATCCTGTTCATCGCCGACGAGGTGATGTGCGGGATGGGCCGCACGGGCACGATGTACGCGATCGAGCAGGATGGCGTGGCGCCCGACCTGATCGCCGTGGCGAAAGGCCTGGGCGCGGGCTACCAGCCGATCGGCGCGGTGCTCGTGAACGGCGCCATCGTCGAACGCCTGCGCGCCGGCAGCGGCGCATTCCTGCACGGGCACACCTACATCGGGCATCCGGTCGCGGCGGCGGCGGCCCTCGCCGTCCAGCAGGTCATCGAGCGCGACGACCTGCTCACGCAGGTGCGCCTGCGCGGCGCGCAGCTGCGGGCCATGCTGGACGAGGAATTCGAAGACCATCCGCACGTGGGCGACATCCGCGGCCGCGGGCTGTTCCTAACCCTGGAACTGGTGCGCGAGCGCGCGCACAAGACGCCGTTCGCGCCGGAGCTGAAACTGCACGCGGCGATCAAGGCGCGCGCGATGGAGAACGGGTTGCTGGTGTATCCGATGGGCGGCACGATCGATGGCCGCCACGGCGATCACGTGCTGCTGGCGCCGCCGTTCGTCGTCACGCAGGGGGACCTGGGCGAGATCGTGGGGCGGTTGAAGGAATCGGTAGAGGGGGCGTTAAAAACAGTGGCTATCTAAAACAACGTCGCCCCTGCGAAGGCAGGGGCCCAATTTCTTGGCTCAGCTACGAACTTGGATTCCCGCCTGCGCGGGAATGACGGATCAAAGGCCACGGGCCATATCAGGCTTTGGGAAACGCGACCACTTCCTGCTGCTGCTCGCCCAGCCCCGCAATCCCGAGGCGCAGCTTGTCGCCCTTCTTGAGGAAGCGCTGCGGGCTGCGGCCGAGGCCCACGCCTGGCGGCGTGCCCGTGGTGATGATGTCGCCCGGTTCCAGGGTCATGAAGCGCGACAGGTAGCTGACGATCTGCGCGACCGTGAAGATCATCTTCGACGTATTCCCGGTCTGCACGCGCTTGCCGTTCAGGTCGAGGTACAGGTCGAGGTCCTGCACGTCGAAGATCTCGTCCTTCGTCACGAGGAACGGACCGACGGGGCCGAAGGTGTCGCAGCCTTTGCCTTTATCCCACTGCGAGCCGAGTTCGAACTGGTAGGCGCGTTCCGAGACGTCGTTGACGACGCAGTATCCAGCCACGTATTTCAGCGCATCCTTTTCGTCGACGTACTGCGCGCGGGTGCCGATGACCACGCCCAGCTCGACTTCCCAGTCGGTCTTTTTCGAGCCTTTCGGCAGCTGGATGGGATCGTCCGGGCCGTTCAGGCAGGACGTCGCCTTCATGAACATGATCGGTTCCTTCGGGATCGGGGCCCCGACTTCGGCCGCGTGGTCGGAGTAATTCATGCCGATGCCGATGAACTTGCCGACGCCCTTGACCGGCACGCCGAAGCGGGGGTTGCCGCGGACGACCGGCAGCGTTTTCCAGTCGACCTTGGCGAGCTTGCGCAACGCCTTTTCCGACAGCACCGACGCGTCGACGTCGTCGATGACGCCGGACAGGTCGCGCAGGCGGCCTTCTTCGTCGAACAGGCCCGGTTTTTCCTTACCGGGGCGACCGTAACGAACCAATCTCATATTCTTCCTTCTGGGTGAGCAAAGCGATGCCGCATTTTACTTGACGGCGCCGAAGGAAGTCGTGGACGTACCCGAGCAGGCCAGGCATCTGCAGCGCCACCAGCACGCCGAATGCGACGCGGTAGGCGAGCGCCGGAAAGTGGCCGGCAGCGTCGGGGCGCCACAGGCCGACGATCAGCCCGAACCCCGCCTGCACGAGGAACGCGCCGATGAAGATCAGGAGGTTCAGGCACGTCGCCGCGCGTCCCGTCAGCGTGCGCGGCAGGCTCTGGGCCACGATCGCGTATTCGATCCCGGTGATCGTCCCCACGAGCGTGAACAGCACCGACAGCAGCTGCAGGCTGGGCCGCCAGTTCAACACGATGACGACCTGCACCAGGATGAAGAGGAACACGCCGACGGCGGCCACGTCCAGCGCCTCGATGCCGCGCCGCCCCGCCCATTCCGTGATCATGCCGACCGCGATGGCGCCGAAGATCACCGACGCCATGCCCATGTACAGCAGGTAGGCGACGGCGGCGTCGGGAAAACGGGCCACGTCGGCCAGCCAGCGCCCGATCCACAGGCCCTGGATGCCGAAGAAGATCGCATGCGGCACGAGCACCAGCGAGATCGTCGCGCGGAACGCGGGCGCGCGGTACACGTCCAGCACCGAGCGCACGGTGGGCAGCGCGCCGCCGGGCGCCTGCGACCTGGGCGTGACCAGCCAGATCAGCAGGCCGCTGCAGGCGGTGAGCGCGGACAGCAGCATGAACAGGCCGCGCCAGTCCGTGTGCTGCAACAGCATCCGCACCGGCATCGTGCTCGAGGCCGCGCCGAGCCCGCCGACGGCGATCAGGTAGCCCTGCACGGACGGCAGGCGCGTGGGCGCGATCCAGGTGGAGATCGCCTTCACGGCCGACATGAAGCATCCACCGAGGCCGCAGCCGATGATGGCGCGCGCCAGCACCAGCTGGCCGAACGAGCGGCCGGTGGCGAACAACAGCGCGCCGATGGCCGCCAGCATCAACAGCACCACCTGCACCTTGCGCGGGCCGTAGCGGTCGAGCGCGATCCCGACCGGCAGCTGGACGAGGGCGAACGCGAAGAAGAACGCGCTGGTGAGGAGGCCGAGCTGGCCCGGCGTCAGCGCGAGCGCGCCGACCAGATGCGGTGCCAGCACGGCGTTCACGTTGCGCAGCAGCGAGGACAGGTAATGCCCCAGCGCGAACGGCAGGAACACGTAGAAAAACACTGCCACCCCGTTGAGGCGCGACTGGCTCTGGTCGGTTTCCATGGACATCTCCTGCGGGTCAGGCCGCGTCGGGTTGACTGTCGCTGGCACGCCGGTCCTGCGCCTGGACAGCCTGGATCGGGATCACGCGGCCCGCCGCACCAAACGTGTCGTGATCGTCCTCGCCGCCCTCGAAGAAGAATTTCTTGCGGCCGAACGCGGGCTTCAGGTGATCGAGCCAGGTGGCGTCGGGATCGTATTTCGCGAAGAACGGCCGGCGCACCCAGTCCGGATTGCGCGCCTGCAGGAACTGCAACGCGAACAGCTTTTCGCCGTTGATGGTGACGACGCCGTCGATCACGACCTTGCCCGGGAACGCGCTCATCGACGGCCCGCGCACGGTGCGCGACAGGCCCGACACCATGCTGTACGCGGACTGGAAGATCTCGTGCGCGCGCGCCAGGGGCAGCGCGAAGTACTCGCGCGGCCCGGTGTCGCGCTCGACGAACATGTAATAAGGGATCGCGCCCAGGCGCACGCCCGTCGTCCACAGTTCGGCCCAGCTGTTCGGGTCTTCGTTGATGTGGCGGATCAGCGGCCCCTGCATGCGCAAGGTGGCGCCCGTGCCGACGATGCGCTTGACGGCCTGCTGGGCCACCGGCTGGCGCAGCTCGACGGCGTGGTTGTAATGCCCCATCAGCGCGAGGTTCTTGCCGGCCTTGACGACTTTTTCGAACAGTCGCATCAGGTCGTCGCTGTCCTTGTCCGACACGTAGCGCTGCGGCCAGTATGCGACCGACTTGGTGCCGATCCGGATGTTCTGGATATGCGCCAGTTCGGGCGCCAGCAGCGGTTCGATGAACTCGGCCAGCGAGCGCGTATTCATGATCATCGGATCGCCGCCCGTGATCAGGACGTCCGTCACGTCTGGATGCGTGCCGAGGTAGGACACCAGTTCCGTCGATTCGCGCGCATCGAACTTCATCTCTTCCATGCCCACGAACTGCGGCCAGCGGAAGCAGAAGGTGCAATAGGCGTGGCACGTCTGGCCCGCGCTGGGGAAGAACAGCACGGTTTCCTTGTACTTGTGTTGCAAGCCCTTGAGCGGGGCGTCGTTCACGCGCGGCACGTTGTGCGTCATCTGCCCGGCCGGGTGCGGATTCATGCGCATGCGGATCTGGTGCACGAGCTGCGCGATCGCGGCGTCGTCCTTCTTGACCAGCACGAGGTCGCGCAGCTGCTCGTATTCGCGCGCGGGCAGCATGTCGCGGTGGGGGAACGTCAGGCGATAGATCGGATCATCCGGAACATTGCTCCAGTCGATCAGCTGCTCCATCACGTATTCGTTCGTGCGGAAGGGCAGCACGTGGGACACCACCTGCACTGCTTCCTGCAGATCCGGGCTCAGCCATTGCCATTGGCGCGCGTTCTGGATCGACTGGCGGGTATAGGGCTTGAACTTGGCGGGGGTTGCGTCGAGGGTCACGGGATTTCTCCTGAGGGAAGTGGTTGATGGCAGCAAAAGGTGACGCATGGAAATAATTGCCGACAGGAACCGATGGTAGGGAGGCGGCCTCGCCTTTGAGTTGCCATCAGTCAAGTTCCGATTCCGTTTCTCACTGATTTCCACATGCCCTGCGAAAGATCAGCGTTGCCGTTGCGGCGGCACATCGGGCGCTACTTGCGTTAGCACAACAGCCCGGCTGGGGCCGCGGCGTAGAGTAGGAAATGCAAATAGGCAACATTCAGACCTATTCATCTTTTCCCCCGAAAGGACATCCTATGAAGCTGACCGCAACCGTAGTCGCTACCGCCCTGACCCTGTCCTGCGCCGGCGCACTGGCGGCCGAACCGACCGAGAAAGATGCGATCGCCATGGCCGAGCGCGGCGCCGCGATGGTCAAGGCCAAGGGCAAGGAAGAAGTCATGAAACGCATCACGTCCAAGGATCCGGAATTCGTCCAGGGTTCGCTGTACATCGACATGCGCGACGTCAAGACCGGCATCGTGCTGGCCCACCCGTACAACCCGTCGATCGTCGGCAAGGACTTGACCGACGTGCCCGATGCGAACGGCAAGAAATACCGCCGCGAGATCATCGAACTGGCCGCCGCCAAGGGCAAGGGCTGGGTCGACTACCAGTACAAGAATCCGACCACGGGCAAGATCGAGCCGAAGACGACGTATATCCTGCTCGTCGACGGCGTCGTGCTCGAGGCCGGGCTCTACAAGAAGCAATAGGTCGTGCACGCGGGCGGCATGCCCGCGTTCGTTGTTCTGGCGGGCGGCATGCCCGCGTTCTTTTTTAAGCGGGAGCGCAACATGCTGAAAAAACTGAGGATCGGTCCGAAGCTGCTGCTGGCGCCCGGCATGGTGCTGGTGCTGCTCTTGATGCTGTCCGGTGCCGCCTGGTACGGGATGGTGCGCCAGAACGCGTCGCTGGAAAACATGGTGCAGGTCCGCGCGGCGCGCCTGAAAAACGTGGCCGACGTGGCGGGCGACGCCAAGTACGTCCACGCCAACGCTTATCAACTGCTGGCCTGGATCAACGGCAGCTTCGCCAAGAACCGTCTCGACGCGCTGATCGCCGACATCGGCAAGCGCCACGCCGCCGTGCAGGCGCAGTTGCAGGAACTCGCGCGCACGACCGAAGGCGTGGAACGCAAGCCCGTCGACGCGTCGCTGGCCGCGCTGGCGGCCTACCGCAAGGCCGTGCAGGAGACCATCGAGATGGCGCAGGTCGACCAGTCGATCGCCACCAACTCGATGCAGAAAGCGGAAAAGGAATTCATGGTGCTGAACCAGCAACTGGCCCAACTGGCCGCGCTGGAAAAGACGCTCAGCGAACAGGCCTACGCCGCCGCGCGCACGGAGTTCCACGACCTGGGCACGTGGATGGCCGCGCTGGTGCTGCTGTCGATCGCCGCGTCGCTGGCCGTCACGATGTTCGTCCGCCGCGCGATGTTGCGCGACATCGGCGCCATCTCGGCCGTCGTGGGCGAACTGGCCGAAGGCCGCCTGTGCGCGAGCGCCCACAACGACGGCCGCGACGAAATCGCCGACACGGCGCGCGCGCTCGACCAGACCATCGCCAACCTGAACACGACGCTGCGCAGCGTGCTCGATTCGGTGCGCTCGATCGACACGGCATCGAAGGAAATCGCCAGCGGCAACCTGGACCTGTCGACCCGCACCGAGCTGCAGGCCGGTTCCCTGCAGCAGACCGCGAGCGCGATGGAGACGCTGACCCAGGCCGTCAAGGGCAATGCGGACAACGCGCGCCTGGCAACGGGACTCGCGGCCGAGGCGGCGCGGCTGGCGGCCGGCGGCGGCCAGGCCGTCGACCGCGCCGTCGCCACGATGGAATCGATCCGCGCCAGCTCGCGCAAGATCGTCGAGATCACCGGCGTCATCGACGGCATCTCGTTCCAGACCAATTTGCTCGCGCTGAACGCCGCCGTCGAAGCGGCGCGCGCCGGCGAGCAGGGCCGCGGCTTCGCGGTCGTCGCCAGCGAGGTGCGCACGCTCGCGCAGCGCTCCGCCTCCGCGGCCAAGGAAATCAAGGCGCTGATCGCCGATTCGGTCGCGATCATCGACAACGGCAGCGCCTCCGTCAACGAGGCGGGATCCAGCATGGGCAGCGTGGTCGCGTCGGTGCAGCAGGTGAACGACATCATCAACCGCATCAGCGCCGCCAGTAGCGAGCAGGCCGAGGGCATCGCCGAAGTCAATCTCGCCGTCGGCCAGATGGACGACATGACGCAGCAGAACGCCGCGCTCGTCGAACAGGCCGCGGCGGCGGCGGCCAGCCTGCACGAGCAGACCGTCAACCTGGCGCGCGCCGTGGCTATCTTCCGCATCGAGGATGCCCAGGACGAGGCACCGGCCCCGATCGAACGGCGTGCCGCGGACAGCGCGATGCGCGGCCTGCCCGCGCTCGCGCATCATGCGACGCAAGACGAGGAAGAAGCGCCACGACCGCAGGCAAACGGTGCGCGGGCGCGGGCCGCCAACGGCCGCTAAGCGTTCAGCGGAACGGCTTGCTGACCCAGCGCGACCCGGCCAGGCCGAACCGCCAGGGCACGTCGACGGCCTTCGAAATCCCGATGCGCGGCCCGCTGACCACGTCGATGCCGGAGGGTGCCGGCGCCAGTTCGAACGGCGCCGCGGCCAGCGAGCGGCCGTTCAGGTCGCGCGTCACGCCCAGTGCCTGGCACAGCTTGCCGGGCCCGGAACACAGCAGCCAGTGGTCGCGCGTGCCGCGCCGCTCGGCCATCGTCTCGATGCCCGTCACGGGTTCGAGCGCGCGGATCAGCACCCCGGCGCCATGCCCCTCTTCCCGGCAGACGAAGTTCAGGCACCAGTGGATGCCGTACGAGCGGTAGACGTAGGCGTGGGCCGGCGGGCCGAACATCGCGAAATTGCGGTCGGTCGGGCCGGAATAGCTGTGCGACGCGGGATCCTCGCCGTCATAGGCCTCCGTCTCGACGATGCGGCCGCCGACGCCGTCGACGAGCACCGTGACGCCGATCAGCTGGCGCGCGACCAGATGCGAGGGTGCTAGAAAATCAATATCGGCAAGGATGGTTGAGGACATGGAGCAATTCTATATTGTTAAGATTTGACAGGTCGCACTGTCGGTTTTGCTACACAAAAGCAATACTTTGCTGCAACTTCAACGGCACTGGTTTATAGTGACAAACTTCGCACGGATTTCCGTGCAGCATCATTTTGTTCCCTTCCCGTCATGAGTACAGCAGCTGCCCTGGCGCGCCCGAGCGCCGTCGCCGAGGATCCCGTCGACGCCCTGATCAGGTCGATCCGGATCCCGCCGCGTCCCAGCCTGCTCGCCGACCTGCAACGGGAGCTCGCGTCGTCCGATCCGAGCCCGGCCGCCATCGGCCGCATCGTCGCCAGCGACGTCGGCATGTCGGGCGCGCTGCTGAAGCTTGCCAATTCATCCATCTTCGGGGGCCGGCGCAAGGCCAAGTCGATCGAGCAGGCGATCCTGTTCCTCGGCATTAACCAGGTCGCGTCCCTGATGACGGGCCTGCTCGCGCGCCGGGCGATCCCGGCCAACAGCGCGGCACTGGCCAGCTTCTGGGAAGTGTCGAGCCGCCGCGCCGAGGCGATGGTGTTCCTGTCGCGCCGCCTGCGTATCGGCGAGGCCGACGTGGCGCACACGTTCGGCCTGTTCTGCGATACCGGCGTGCCGCTGCTGATGGACCGCTTCCCCGACTACGCCGGCACGTACGCCGCGGCGTCGCTGGAGACGGAGCGTCCGTTCACGGCGCTGGAAGAAGAGCGCCACAACACGAGCCACACGGCGATCGGCACCCTGCTGGCGCGCAACTGGGGCCTGTCGGAAGACGTCGCGTGGTCCATCCTGCATCACCACGATTACGCGGTCCTGGACGACGCCAACACGACGCCGACGGTGCGTTCGCTCGTCGCGCTGTCGCTGCTGGCCGAAAGCGCGATCTGCAAATACCAGGGCGACGCCGAATCGCTCGAATGGAACAAGGGCGGCGCGCGCGCGCTCGCCTACCTGGGCCTCTCCGACGAGGAAACGGCCGAGCTGCTCGACGAGCTGCACGAAGCCTTCCACGACGACCAGTAGCGCGTCTTTACTTCCGCCCCGGACCGGCAGATACTTCATTCACAAGAATGAGAATCGACGAATCGCCGGCCGAGGAGGAGACATGAAACGCCTGGCGTCCCTATTGCTCGTATTACCTTTGCTGCTGGCCGGCTGCGCCGGCACACCGCAACTGAGTGCCCCGCCCCCGCTGTTCGCCGACGCGTCGTTCAAGCCGCCGTCCGAGACCATCGGCGCACACAACCTGTTCACACTGAGCCCAGCCATGCAGGCCTACGTGCACAGTCCCGCCTTCGAAGCGCATCTGCGCAGCAAGGGGTTGGAACGGGGCCTGATCGACGCGCTGTACAGCAAGACCGACCTGAAGCTCGAATACGATTCCAGCCGCACCCGCACGGCGGCCGAAACGTACGAGGCGCGCGCCGGCAACTGCCTGTCGCTCGTCGTCATGACGGCCGCCTTCGCGCGCGAACTCGGCATGACGGTGCGCTTCCGCAGCGTGCTCGCGGACGAGACCTGGAGCCGCGACGGCGGCATCTATCTCGTGGCGTCGCACGTCAACATCGCGCTGGGCCACCGCAAGCGCAACGGCCTGCTGTACGACGAGACGTCGGAGCACGAACTGGTCGTCGATTTCCTGCCGCCGCCGGAAGCGAGCCGCTTCCATACGCGCCAGCTGGAAGAAGAGGACATCGTCGCGCTGTACCTCAACAACCGCGCCGCCGAGTCGCTCGTGCGGGGCAAGATCGACGACGCCTACTGGTGGGCACGCGCCGCGGTGGCGACCAATCCGCCGAACGCGATCGCCTACAACACGCTGGGCGTCATCTACCAGCGCCACGGCGACCTCGTCATGGCCGAACGGGCCTTGCGCACGGCCCTCGAACGCGAACCGGAAAGCCTCGTCGTGATGCAGAACCTGGGCCCCCTGCTGGCCGCGACGGGCCGCACGGCCGAAGCGGCCGAGATGGCGCGGCGCGTGGCCAGCATCGAGCCGGTCCCGCCGTTCCAGTACTTCGACAAGGGCATGGTCGCGCTCAAGGCAGGCGACTACGACGCCGCGCGCAAGCTGTTCGAACGCGAAGTCAAGCGCGCGCCCTACTACGACGAGTTCCACTTCTGGCTGGCGGTGACGCTGCTGCAGCTGGGCGAGGCAAAAGAAGCGCGCGAACAGCTCGCGCTGGCGATCGACACGAGCACGAAGTCGGACAATCGCCAGCTGTACTCGGCCAAGCTGGCGCACCTGAAACGCCAGAGCGCGAACAGCGTCCGCATCTACTAGAACGAAAAACGGCCGCGTCGGCGGCCGTTGTATCGCTGTCGCCCGCCGATCAACGGCGGCGCTGGCGCGCGGCCGACGGCGCGGGGGTGCCGCGGGTTTCGAGATGGCGGAACACGATGCGGCCCTTGTTCAGGTCATACGGCGACATCTCCAGCGTGACGCGGTCGCCGGCGATGATACGGATGTGGTTCTTCTTCATCCGGCCGGACGTGTACGCGACCAGCTGGTGACCGTTCTCGAGGTCCACGCGGAAACGCATCTCCGGCAGCACTTCGGTGACCTTGCCATTCATTTCGATCAGATCTTCTTTCATGGATTTCCTTTCAATGTGATCCCTGCCCCTCCGTATGGCACGCGCCCGGGATGGCGAAACGGCCATCGCAGCGTCATCCTCGGGACGCTGGTCACGCATTGCCTGCTGGGGTCGGGAAAAGCGGCGCCGGCTTGGTTCGTGGCGCCGTGAATGGGGATGGCACCGATATGGGGACGTTGCTGCGAAAAAAAAGGGGGGACACTTCCAGCTTTTGTTGCCACGAAGCCATAATCTTGTAAAGTTTCCCAATATCCATGCTAAGCTTTCAATCAAAAAATATCGGGTCAGCAGACTAAGCCTCGACCGACACAAGACAGATAACCGCCGTGCTGCCAGGGCCGGCACCGGCACGCAGCCGAGGCACAGCGTGCGGAGGGAACTCAATGGGCTTGATGGCTTCCATCTCGCCGGGAAGCGTCTTGCGCCGCCGGCTCGTGCTGGTGTGCGCGCTGCTGGCATACGCGTTGCACGCCGACGGCAGGACCCTGCACGTCGTTACCGACAACAACTATCCACCTTATCTTTTCCTGGATAGCAACGGGCGCCCCGAGGGATATATCGTCGACCTCTGGCACCTGTGGGAACAAAAGACAGGCGTCCACGTCGACCTGCAGCCCATGCAGTGGAGCAACGCACTCCAGACGATGCAGGACCGCCGCGCCGACGTAATCGACATGATTTTCCGGACCCCGGGGCGCGATGCGCTCTACGATTTCTCCCGGCCGTACGACACGCAGACGGTCGGCATCTATGTCGATCCGTCGATTTCAGGCATCCATGACGTGCAGTCGCTGAACGGCTTCCTGGTCGGCGTGCAGCGCGGCGATGCCTGCGCCGAACAATTGGCCAGGCAAGGCATCACGAACCAGGTCGCCTACCCCGGCTACGTCGCCATCCTGGATGCCGTCCGCGCCGGCGACATCAAGATCTTTTGCATGGACGACAGTCCGGCAAACTACTATCTCTATCTCTACCGCGACCAGAAGAAGTTCGCCAAAACCTTTACGCTGTATTCGGGACAGTTTCGCTGGGCCGTCGCCAAGGGCGACAAGGCGACCTTCGATCTCGTCGAGCAAGGCATGGCGCGCATCACGCCGGCGGAGCGCGAGGCGCTGCGGCACAAGTGGTTCAACCAGCCGATACAGTTCCGGCCCTATCTGCGCATCCTTGCGTTCGTGATCCTCGGCGCGCTCTCGGCGCTGGCCGCCACCCTGCTGTGGATCCGGTTCCTGCGCCGCGCCGTCCATGCGCGCACCGCCGAGATCCAGCGGACCGCCCGCGCGCTCATGGTCGAGCAAGCCCAGCTCCGCACGCTGGTCGAAAACAGCCCCGATGCCATGGCGCTGAAAGACAGGAACAACGTCTACGTCCACTGCAATGCCGGCGCCCAGTCCCTGCTCGGCCTGCCGGAGGACAGGATCATCGGGCGCACCGACGACGACCTGTTCGCGGACAAGGCGTTCGCCGCGTTCAGCAAGGAAAGCGACGAGCAGGTCCTGCGCACGGGCCAGACGCACAGGTACGAGGAAGCGATCGCTGCGCCGGACGGCACCCTGCGCGACCTGGAAGTGATCAAGGTGCCGATCCGGGCGGACGACGGCGAGACCGCGGGTGTCCTTGCCGTCGCGCGCGACATCACCGAACGCCGCCGCGCCGAGCGCGAACTGCGCGTCGCCTCGGTCGCCTTCGAAAGCCAGGATGGCATGCTGATCACCGATGCCCAGGGACACATCGAGCGCGTCAACGCCGCGTTCACCCGCATCAGCGGCTACGCAGCCCTGGAAGCCATCGGCCAGAGTCCGCGGCTCCTGCGCTCCGGATTGCACGAGGACGGTTTTTACCACGCCATGTGGTCGACGCTGACGGCGACCGGGTACTGGACCGGCGAGGTGATCAACCGTCACCGCGACGGCAGCCTGTACACGGCGCGGCTCTCGATCACGGCGGTACCGGACGCGCAGGGCCGGACGATCCACTATGTCGGCAACCTGCAGGACATCACGGCGGAAAAACAGGCCCGTGCCCTTGCCGAGCGCCTCAAGTCGTTCGATCACCTGACCGACCTGCCGAATCGCTTCCTGCTCGCAGACCGCATGGCCCATGCCATGGCCGGTGCCGGCAGCGCCCGGGAGTTCGGCGCCGTCATGATGGTGAACCTCGACCACTTCCAGAAGCTGAACGACTCCCTTGGCCATGCCGTGGGTGACCAGTTGCTCGTGGAAGTGGCGCGCCGCATCCGTTCGATCCAGCGCGACGACGATACGCTGGGCCGGTTCAGCGGCGACAGCTTCGTGCTGCTGACCGAACGCCTCGGCACGGACAGGAACACGGCGGCGGCCCGCGCGCTGCTTGCCGCCGACGCCATCAGGACGGCGATCGCCGAGCCGATGATGCTCGACGGCCACCGGCTGACCTGCACCGGCTCGCTCGGCGTCACGTTGTTTCGCGACGGCGCGGACAGCCCCGACGCCCTGCTCTGCCAGGCCGAGCTGGCGCTGTACAAGAGCAAGCAGAGCGGACGGAACACGGTGCGTGTCTTCGAGGACGAGATGCAGGCCGAGCTCGACGACCGCAACTGGCTCGAGAAAGCGTTGCGCGACGCCCTCCGCGACGACGCGCTGACGCTGCATTACCAGGTCCAGGTCGATGCCTGCGGGCGTCCGATCGGGGCCGAGGCGCTGCTGCGCTGGACGCACCCCGAACGCGGCGCCCTTTCTCCCGCCGCGTTCATTCCGCTGGCCGAGGAGACCGGGCTGATCGGACCGATCGGGCGCTGGGTGCTCGCCACGGCCTGCCGTCAGCTCGCCGCATGGGCGCGTCACGAGGCCATGCGTGGCCTGACCCTCGCCGTGAACATCAGTGCGCGCCAGTTCGAGTCGGAAAGCTTCGTCGACGACATCCTCGCCGAAGTCAGGCGGTCGGGGGCGCCCGTGGACAAGCTGAAGCTCGAGGTCACGGAAAGCCTGGCATTCGGCGACCTCGACGCGTCGATCCGCAAGCTGCACGTCCTCCGGGCCAACGGCTTCAGCATCTCGCTCGACGACTTCGGCACCGGCAATTCCTCGCTCAACTACCTGACCAAGCTGCCGCTCACGCAGCTCAAGATCGACAAGTCGTTCGTCGACGAGCTGCCGGCCAGCCATCGCGACGCGATGGTGGCCCAGACGATCATCGCCATGGGGCGGGGCCTGGGACTGGACGTGATCGCCGAAGGCGTGGAGACGGCCGCGCAACGCGATTTTCTCGTCGCGCACGGATGCCATTCCTTCCAGGGCTATTTGTTCGGCAGGCCGCTGCCGGTACGCGAATTCGAGGCGCAGGTGCTGGCCGCGCTGGTCGCGGCGGAGGCATAGCGCCCGCCGCGCCAACCGATTTATCCACCCAAGAGAAGACAATGCGACGACTGCTCCCCCTCCTGTTCGCTGCCGTTTCCCAAGCCGCCAGCGCCAACCCGCCCGCCGTGACCCTGCACACGGAATTCACGGGGCGTAATCACTGCCTCGATATCGTCAACGCGGATAACCGCGACCAGTTGCACATGGCCCGCTGCGGGCGCTATTCAGGCCAGATGTGGGAGATTGCGCCCGACGCCGAGAACAGCTTCGTGCGCCTGCGGACGCGCTTTGCCGGCGCGGACATGTGCCTGGACGTGGTCAACGACGGCACCAACGACCAGGTGCACATGGCGTCCTGCGCCAACGTGACGGGCCAGCTGTGGCACATGGACCAGACCGGCCCCGGCCCGGGGCTGCGTTTGTGGAACCAGTTCACGGGCCCGGGCAAGTGCCTGGACATCGTCAACGATGGCAGCGGCCGCGTGCAGCTTGCGTCATGCGGCCATTATTCGGGCCAGTACTGGAGCAGGCGCGGTTTTCGCTGACCGGTTCAATCGCGAAGCAACCGCCTCCAGCTTGCCAGCTTCTGCTCGAACGTCAGCGCCATGTGCGCCGGCGACGATGACGGCAGCACGACGGTCCGATACCCTTGCTCCGCGAACTGCGGCGCGAACCTGCCCGACGTCTGCCCATTGAACCCGACCGTTTCCAGTTCGGGACACAACCGGTGCAAGCGCTCGAAGTCATTGGCTGCCGGATTGCGGATCGCGGAATCGAGACTGCCTTCGCGCTCGCACGCGGCCAATACGTCCCACAGGCCGAAGCGGTGCGCGACGAGGCGCGGCAGGCGGTCCGCATACGGCAGTGAATAGAGATCCTCGCCGACCAGCGCGCCGACCAGTTTCCAGAACTGGTTACGAGGATGCGCGTAATACTGCTGGGCCGCGAGCGATGCGGCGCCCGGAAAGCTGCCCAGGACGAGGATGCGCGTGTCGGGGGCAATGACGGGCGCGAGGCCGGTGAGCGGGGAAGAATCGGTCATGGCGCGATTCTAGCCCGCGCACGAAAAAAGCGGCGATACGCTCACACGTACCGCCGCAAAGGGCATTACCGGAATCACAGTAAGGCCAGGGACTTCGTCTTCAGTTGCGCGCCTGCGCGGTATCGTCCGCGCGGGTAGTGGCATCCCAGCCGCCACCCAGAGCGCGGATCAGCGCCACGGTGGTGATCGCACGGTCGCCGCGCAGCTGCACGGCGTTGCGCTCGACGTTCGCCAGGTTGCGCTGCGCGTCCAGCAGTTCGAGGTAGCTGCCGCGACCCGCGTCGTACAGCTTCTGCGCCAGGTCGGCCGAGCGGCGGGCGGAGATCACGCCCGCCTCGATCTCGGCGCTCTGTCCGGCCAGGATGCGCAGGCCGGCCAGGTTGTCCTCGACCTCGGCGAAGGCCGTCAGGACGCTCTGGCGATAGGAGCCTACCGCTTCTTCCAGCGCGGCCTCGCTGCGCACGACATTGTTGCGGTTGCGGCCACCGTCGATCAGCGGCATCGACAGCGCGGCGCCCAGCAGCCACGAACGGCTGCTCCACTTGAACACCTCGGCGAAGCTCGTGCCGACGCCGCCGGCGCCTGCCGACAGGTTCAGCGCCGGGAACATCGCGGAGCGGGCCACGCCGATGCGGGCGTTCGCCGCTTCCATCGAGCGCTGGGCGCTGGCGATGTCGGGACGGCGCTCCAGCAGCGTGGACGGCAGGCCGGCCGGAATCACCGGCAGCGCGGCGACATCCGACAGCGGCGCCGACGGTGCGGTGAAGTTCGACGCCGGCTTGCCCAGCAGGACGGCCAGCGCGTGTTCCGCCGCGGCGCGCTGGCGCTGCAGGCCGATCGCTTCCGAACGCGCCGTCGCCAGTTCCGTCTTTGCCCGCGACAGGTCGAATTCGCCGATGTCGCCGGCGTCGAAGCGGCGGCCCGTCACGCGCACACTCTCTTCGCGCAGCTGCACCGTGTGGTTGACGGTCGCGATTTCCGCATCCAGAGAACGGAGGCGGAAATAGGTCTGCGCCACGTCGGCCTGCAGCGACAGCAGCACGGAGCGGTACGTCGCTTCCACCGCGCCGGCGTCGCCGCGGGCGGCCGCCACGTTGGACGACACGCGGCCGAACAGGTCGACTTCGTAGCTGGCCGACAGCCGCGCGCTATAGACGTTCGCCGGCGCGACGGGAGAACCCTTCGGCAGCGACGCTTCCAGCGGCGACAGGCGTTCACGCTGCGCGCCGACACCGACGCCGACCTGCGGGATGCGGTCCGCTTCGGCGATGCCCGCGATGGCGCGGGCCTGCTTCACGCGGGCGGCGGCCACCGTCAGGCTCTGGTTGTTGGCCGCTGCTTCCGCGATGAGGCCATTCAGCGTCTCGTCGTGGAAGGCGCGCCACCATTCGCCGCGCGGCTGGGCTTCGGCCGGACGGCCGACCGTCCACGTGGTGCCGTCGGCGGCGCTGCGCACGTCATTGGCTGCGCCGGCAGGCACCGTTTGCGACTCCTTGAACGCCGTCGGCGTCGTGATCGCCGGTTGCTTGAATTCCGGGGCGGCGCACGCCGTCAGCAGCAGGGCCGCCATCAGCGGGGCCACGCCCCTTGCAATCATCGTTTTCATATCAGTTTCCTTCCAGGGCCGGTGCGTGGTCGCCATCGACGACGGTATTCGGCGCCGTGTCGTGGGCGTGGGCATGCTTCGGCTTCTCGAAACGCTTGGCCAGCGTGCGCAGCAGGACGTAGAACACCGGCGTCAGGAACAGGCCGAAGAACGTCACGCCCAGCATGCCGGCGAACACGGCGACGCCCATCGCGTGGCGCATCTCGGCACCTGCGCCGTGCGACAGCACCAGCGGCACCACGCCCATGATGAATGCGATCGACGTCATCAGGATCGGACGCAGACGCAGGCGGCAAGCTTCCAGCGCGGCGGCCACGATGCTGCGGCCATGGTGTTCCAGCTCCAGCGCGAATTCCACGATCAGGATCGCGTTCTTCGACGCGAGACCCACCAGCACGAACAGGGCGATCTGCGTGAACACGTTGTTGTCGCCGCCGGTGAGCTTGACGCCGATGAGGGCGCACAGGATCGACATCGGCACGATCAGGATCACGGCCAGCGGCAGCGTCCAGCTTTCGTACTGCGCGGCGAGCACGAGGAACACGAGCAGCACGCACAGCGGGAACACGTACAGCATGGTGTTACCGGCCAGGATGTCCTGGTACGTGAGGTCCGTCCATTCGTACGAGATTCCTTTCGGCAGCGTGGCCTTGACGATTTCTTCCATCGCGGCCTGCGCCTGGCCCGACGACACGCCCGGTGCCGGACCGCCATTCAGCTCGGCGGCGACGTAGCCGTTGTAGCGCTGCACGCGATCCGGACCATACGTGTCCTTGACCTTCATGAGCGAGGACAACGGGATCATCTCGCCCTTGTCGCTGCGGACCTTCAGCTGCGCGATCTGCTCGCGCTGCGAACGGAACGGCGCATCCGCCTGCACGCGCACCTGGTACGTGCGGCCGAACTGGTTGAAGTCGTTCACGTACAGCGAACCGAGGTTGATCTGCAAGGTCTGGTTGATCTCGGCCAGCGGCACGCCCAGTTGCTTCGCTTTCACGCGGTCGACGTCGGCGAACAGCTGCGGCACGTTGATCTGGTAGCCGGAGAACACGCCTTGCAGGCGCTTGTCGGTCCACGCCTTGGCCTGGACGGCCTGCACGGCTTTATACAGCTCGTCGTAGCCGACGCCGGCGCGGTCTTCGATCATCATCTTGAAGCCGCCCGTCGTGCCCAGGCCGTTCACCGGCGGGGGCGACAGCACCATCACGAACGCGTCTTCGATGGCGCCCATGCGCTTGTTGATCTCGGCGGCGATCGCGTCGGCGCTCTGCTCCTTGCCTTTACGTTCGTCGAACGGTTTCAGCGTGGTGAACACGATGCCGGCGTTCGGCGCGTTGGTGAAGCCGTTGATCGACAGGCCCGGGAACGCGACCGACGATTCCACGCCCGGGATCTGCTTGGCCACGTCCGACATCTTGCGGATGACGGCGTCCGTGCGGTCCAGCGAGGCGGCATCCGGCAGTTGCGCGAAGCCGATCAGGTAAGCCTTGTCCTGCGCCGGCACGAAGCCGGGCGGCACGGCCTTGAACATGAAGACGCCGGCGATGGCGAGCAGCACGTACACGCCCAGCGCGGCACTCTTGCGCTTCAGGACGCCCTTCACGCCGCCTTCATAGGCATGCGACGAGCGGCCGAAGAAGCGGTTGAAGCCGGCGAAGAAGCGGCCGAACACGGCGTCCATCATGCGGGTCAGGCGGTCCTTCGGTGCGTGGTGCGACTGCAGCAGCGCGGCCGACAGGGCCGGGGCCAGGGTCAGCGACGAGAACGCGGAGATCACGGTCGAGATGGCGATGGTCAGCGCGAACTGGCGGTAGAACTGGCCGGTCAGGCCCGACACGAACGCGATCGGGATGAACACGGCGCACAGCACGAGGGCGATCGCGATGATCGGGCCGGAGACTTCCTTCATCGCCTGCACGGTCGCGTCGTGCGGATTCAGGCCGTTCGCGATGTTGCGCTCGACGTTCTCCACCACGACGATCGCGTCGTCGACCACGATACCGATGGCGAGCACGAGGCCGAACAGCGACAGCGTGTTGATCGAGAAGCCGCAGGCGAGCATCACCGCGAACGTGCCGACGACGGACACCGGCACGGCCAGCAGCGGGATCACCGAGGCGCGCCACGTCTGCAGGAACACGATGACGACGATGGCCACCAGGATCACGGCTTCGATCAGCGTGTGGATCACGGAGTCGATCGACTCACGCACGAATTGGGTCGGGTCGTACACAATGCTGTATTCGACGCCTTCCGGGAAATCTTTCGACAGCTCCTTCATCTTGGCGCGCACGTCGGACGACAGTTGCAGCGCGTTGGCGTTCGGCGCCTGGAAGATGGGGATCGCGACGGCCGACTGGTTGTCCAGCAGCGCGCGCAGGGCGTACGAGTTCGAGCCCATTTCGAGGCGCGCGACGTCCTTCAGCAAGGTGGTCGCGCCGTCGGCATTGGTCTTGATGACGATGTTGCCGAACTCCTCGACCGACTGCAGGCGGCCCTGCGTGTTGACGGTCAGCTGGAAGTCCGCGCCTTTCGACGGGCCCTGGCCGACGACGCCGGCCGCCACCTGCACGTTCTGCTCGCGGATCGCGTTCACGACGTCGCTGGCGGTCAGGTTGCGTGCCGCGACCTTCTGCGGATCGAGCCAGACGCGCATCGCGTAGTCGCCCGAACCGAACAGCTGGACTTCGCCCATGCCGTTGATGCGCGCGAGTTCGTCCTTGACGTTCAAGGTGGCGTAGTTGCGCAGATAGAGGTCGTCATAACGGCCATCCGGCGAGCGCAGGTGGACCACCATCGTGATGTTGGGCGAGCTCTTGACGGTCGTGACGCCGATCTGGCGCACCTCGTCCGGCAGGCGCGGGAGCGCGCGCTGGACGCGGTTCTGCACGGCCGTCTCGGCCTGCTCCACGTTGGTGCCGATCTTGAAGGTCACCGTCAGCATCAGCGCGCCGTCGGAGGTGTTCTGCGACGTCATGTACAGCATGTTTTCGACGCCGTTGATTTCCTGCTCCAGCGGCGTCGCGACGGTTTCCGCGATCACCTTCGGGTTGGCGCCCGGGTACTGGGCGCGCACCACCACGGAGGGCGGCACGACGTCCGGGTATTCGGAGATCGGCAACTCGAAGATCGAGATGAGGCCGGCCACGAAGACCAGCACCGACAGCACGGCCGCGAAGATCGGCTTGTCGACGAAAAAGCGTGAGATGTTCATTGTTGTTGTCCCTCGATTCCTATGGGATTACTTCGTGTCCGCCATGGCCAGCTTCGCGTCCTTGGCGGGCGCTTTCGCAGGCGCGAGCGACGCGACCATCGGCACCACCTGCGCCGTGATGGGCGCACCCGGATGCACGCGCTGCAGGCCGTTGACGACGATCTTCTCGCCCGGCTTCAGGCCGGCGCGCACCACGCGCAGGCCGTCGACGACGGGGCCGAGCTTCACTTCGCGGTACTCGGCCTTGCCGTCCGCGCCCACGACGAACACGAACTTGTGGCTCTGGTCCGTGCCGATGGCGCGGTCCGTGATCAGCAGCGCGGGCTTGGCGTCGCCGCCGCCGATCTGCACACGGGCGAACAGGCCGGGCGCCATGCTGCGGTCCTTGTTCTCGAACGTGGCACGCATGCGCACGGAGCCGGTCTGCGAGTCGAGCTGGTTGTCGACGAATTCCAGCTTGCCCTCGTGCGGGTAGCCTTCTTCGTTGACGAGGCCCACCTTCACCGGCACCGACTGGCCGTCGTGCGCCTGCTTGGCGACGCGCAGATAGGTCTCTTCGTCGCCGTCGAAGCTGGCGTAGATGCGGTCCAGCGACACGACGGACGTCAGCACGGCCGATGCATCGACCAGGTTGCCGAGGGTGATCTCGGCCTTCGACACGCGGCCGTCGATGGGCGCGACGACGCGGGTGTACGACAGGTTCAGGCGCGCGGCGTCGGCCTGCGCTTCGGCGGCGCGGGCGGACGCGTCCAGTTCCTTCTGGCTCGACAGGCTCGCATCGTATTCGCGCTGCGCGATCGCCTTGTCGCCCAGCAGGCGCTCGGCGCGCGCCAGTTCCGTGCGGGCCAGGTCGGCCTTGGCGCGGGCCGATTTCGCGGAAGCGATGGCGCGCTCGGCTTCGGCCTGGTACGGACGCGGATCGATCACGAACAGCACGTCGCCCTTTTTCACTTCCGCACCCGGCTTGAAGTTGACGGCGGTGATGTAGCCCGACACGCGCGGACGGATCTCGACGCGCTCGATGGCTTCAAGGCGGCCCGAGAATTCCTGCGTTTCGGCGACCGGCTTTTCGAGCACGGCGGCCGCCGACACGGGCGGACCTGCCTGCGCCTGGGTTTGCGCCTCGGCTGCCTTGCCGGTCGCGTCGGAGCATCCGGCGATCAGGGCGGCGACGCCGGCTGCGCCCAGCGCCAGCACGACGGGTCGCACGGCCATCTGGAATTGTTGAATCGTTTTCATGGTTAGCCCTCCGGTTATTAACTAGCTTTTAATGATTGGACGAAAACGGTCCTTTCCAGGCTTTTGCAGGAAAAGACAGGTCTTCCGTGCCTCGCAGGCACGTTTTATCGTTGGTGGTAAAGTAATTGATCCGGGGGATCAATTACGTGAACTGCGGCGTTAGCTACTGGCCGGTTCGTCTTCCTCGTCGAGTCCGGCAATGAAGTTGGCAATCTCGCTCAACGCGTGGCCCCGACAGGCACACGTGTCGCGCGCATTCGGTTCCTGCAGGGCTTGCGCCGCCTGCAGGCGTCTGACCGTCGTCGGCACGCCCGACTGGATCAGCTTGCCGCCGTAGGCTTCCGCTTCGTCGCGCAGCGGGTCGTCCTCGATCGACAGGATCAAGGCCGGCGGCAGGTTCTTCAAACGGCTCGACTGCAGCGGCGATGCATACGGATGGCTGCGGTCGGCCGCGTGCGGCAGGTAGCCCCGGTAGGCGGCGGCGCATTCGTCGAACACCTTCGCCTTGTCGGGACAGGTCGGCATCTCGCGCATCGAGCAGGTCGAGAGGCCCGGGTCCAGCATCGGCATCAAGAGGATCTGGCCAGCCAGCCGCGGCGCACCCCGGTCGCGCGCCATCAGGGTGCACACGGCGGCGAGGTTCGCGCCCGCCTCGATGCCCGCGACCAGCATGCGCTTGCCGGTCCAGCCGAGCTTCGTCTTGTTCTTCTTTGCCCACAGCAGCACGGCATGCGCATCTTCCGCGGCGGCCGGGAACGGCTTCACCGTCGCCAGCGTATAGGTCGACGACAGCACGACCGGATAGCCGCTCGCCTCGGACAGGTGGCGCAGGAACGGATCGGCATCTTCCAGGTCGCCGTCGACGAAGCCGCCGCCATGGAAGAACACGATCAGCACATCGCGCTTGCCGTCGACGGCAGCCTTGTACAGGCGGGCCGCCAGCGGTCCTTCCGCGCCCACGACCTGCAAGTCACGTACCGCCAGCGTATGGCCGTCGTCCGGCTTGCGCGCTGCGCTCATCGATTTACCTCATTGGACGCCACCAGCACGGCCGGGATCGCGGTCGCATCGCATTGTTCGCCCGTGGCGACGACGTGGAACAACGCATCGTATCCGCGTGCCTCGGCACCGGCCGCATGCGCGTACTCGTCGGTGAGTACCGTGCCTGCCATGGCCACGACGCCGAGTATCAGCCCGAACACTGCCGCGATTCCATCGCGATGCGCTTTCATGATCCTCTCCTTGGGTGTGTCAAATATCGAAACTATCAGCTACCGTACCGACACTATAAACTTCGACTAGAATCTAATAAATAGCTCAATTGCGAATCCATTGTTCAGATTTTTGAACAATCACGCATTCTCACCGCTTATATGATGCCGATCTAGTATGAACAAGTTACAAGCGATGGAAGTTTTCGTGCAGGTCGTGGACGCCGGCAGCTTCACCCGGGCGGCCGAGATGATGAACCTGCCCAAGGCGACGGTGTCGACACTCGTGCAGGCGCTCGAGGGGGCACTGTCGGCCAAGCTGCTGCACCGGACCACGCGCCAGGTGACGGTGACGACGGACGGTGCCGCATATTACGAGCGCTGCCTGCGCATCCTGTCCGACGTGCGCGACGCCGAGGAATCGCTGTCGCGCACGCGCCTGTCGCCCAGCGGCCGGCTGCGCGTCGATTCGCCGACGGGGCTGTCGAGCGAGATCCTCGTGCCCGCCCTGCCCGACTTCTTCGAGCGCTATCCCGACATCATGTTGGAACTGGGCAGTTCCGACCGTCCCGTGGACCTGGTCGAGGAAGGCGTCGACTGCGCGGTGCGCGGCGGCGCCCTGGGCGACACGAGCCTGATCGCGCGGCGCGTGGGCGTCGTCAACTTCCTGACGGCGGCGTCGCCCGCCTACATCGCGCGCCACGGCATGCCCCAGCACCCGCGCGACCTCGACCGGCACCGCTGCGTGAATTATTTCTCGGCCAAGACGGGCAAGATCTACGACTGGGACTTCAACCGCGGCGACGAACGGATCGAAGTGCCCATGCGCGGCGTGATCGCGCTGAACGATTCCAACGCCTACGTGGAAGCGGGGCTGGCGGGCCTCGGCATCATCCAGATGACGGACTACCTGCTCGACAAGCACGTGGCGACGGGGCGCATGGTGCAGGTGCTGGCGGACTGGCGCAGCGATCCGCTGCCGATCCACGTCGTGTATCCGCAGAACCGCCACCTGTCCGCGAAGGTGCGCGTGTTCGTCGAATGGGTGGCCGAGCTGTTCGCCGCGAATCCGTACATGCACATGGGCGCGGTGCCAAGAGTCCCTGCGCCTGTCCCGGCCGCGGCGTAATCACGGGTGTAGAATCGAAAGCACCACAGGACAGGAGACCACGATGCCCCGGACCATCGACGTGCTGCTCGACCAGTACAGCGACAGCCACCGCAATCCGACCAACGAGCTGATCCATATTGTGTGCGTGCCCGTGATCGTGTTCACCCTGCTGGGCATCCTGTGGAGCATCCACCCGGCCGTCGCCGTCGTCGCGGTGCTTGCGGCACTCGTGTATTACTTCCGGCTGTCGCCGCCGTTCGCATTCGGCATGCTGTTGATGAGCGCCGTGATGCTGGCGCTGCTCGCGCTGATGCCGCCGTTCACCGTGCTGCCGCTGTCGATCGCGATCTTCGTCGTCGCGTGGATCGGCCAATTCATCGGGCACAAGATCGAGGGCAAGAAACCGTCGTTCTTCGACGACGTGCGCTTCCTGCTGATCGGTCCGCTGTTCGTGCTTGGTTTTTTGTATCGCCGCCTCCATGTCGCTTATTAATTGCTTTGGAGTAAACATGAAACGCATCGCCATCCTCGCCCTCGTCCCGCTGACCGCCCTGCTTGCCGCGTGCGCGGGTCCGTCGAACTCGGGCAGCGTCTACAGCAGCTACCAGACGATGAATGAACAATCGGTGCGCATGGGCACCGTGGAATCCGTCCGCAACGTGACGATCGCGAATCCGGAATCCGGCGTCGGCACGATGGCCGGCGCCGCGCTGGGCGGCCTGGGCGGTTCGCAGGTCGGCGGCGGCAACGGCTCGGCCGCGGTCGGCATCCTGGGCGCCGTCGCGGGCGGCATCATCGGCAACCGCGTCGAGAACCAGGCCAACAACCGGCCGGGGTTTGAAATTACCGTCAAGCTCGACAACGGCGAACTGCGTTCCATCACGCAGGCGGCCGACGAGATGTTCAGGCCGGGCGAGCGCGTACGTTTGCTCAGCAACGGATACACGACGCGCGTGACGCACTAACATTTACCACCGGCCACAACAGAAGAGGGATCGCGATATACTTTCGCGATGCCCTCCTACGTCCTCTTCACCATTGCCTCCCTGATCTGGGGATCGACATTCTTCGCGATCACGCTCGAGCTGGGTGAAGTCCCGCCCGCGGTGTCGGTCGTCTACCGGTTCGCGCTCGCGTCGCTGACCTTGTTCGCGGTCTGCCTGCTGCGCGGCGACAGGCTGCGGCTGCCCTGGCGCGTCCAGCGCTGGACCCTGCTGCAAGGCTTTTTTACTTTTTGCGTGTCGTACGTCTGCACGTACAACGCCGAACAATATGTCGTGTCGGCGCTCGTCGCCGTGCTGTTCGCGCTGATGGTGTTCTGGACGCCGATCTGTGCCCGCATCGCGTTCGGCACCCCGATCCCGCGCCGCACATGGGGCGCCGGCGCGGCGGCCATCGCCGGTGTCTCGCTGCTGTTCTGGCATGCGATCGGCACCGAGCTGCGCCACCTGGGCCAGGGCGGGCAAGGCCATTTCACCCTCGGCCTCGTGCTCGGCATCGCGGCGTCGATCGCCAGCTCGGCGGGCAGCATCGTCGTGGGCAAGGTGCGCGAGGAATCGAACAACCTGGTGCTGACGACGGGCTGGTCGATGTTCTGGGGCACGTGCATGGTCGCCGCATGGTGCCTCGCGACGGGCCAGGCCTTCATCATCCCGCGCACGGCCAGCTACGTGCTGGGCCTGCTGCACCTGTCCATCTTCGGCTCGGTCGTCGCGTTCATCTGCTACTTCACGCTGATCAACCGCATCGGCTCGAACAAGGCCGTGTACATCGGCGTGATCACGCCCGTGATCTCCGTGCTGCTGTCGATCAAGCTCGAACACTACCGCCCCGGCCTCACCGAATGGCTGGGCATGGCCGTGTGCCTGGGCAGTGTCGCCTGGGCCCTGCGCGCGCCCGCGGCCAAACCAGCCGTATCCGTCAACCTCAACGATTGCATCGAAACGACGCCATGACTCTTGATACCACCTTCGCGATCCGCCCCGCCACCCCGGCCGACGTCCCTCACATCCAATCGATGATCGTCGAGCTGGCCGTGTTCGAAAAGCTCGAGCACCTTGTCGTGGCGACGGAAGAGAAATTGCACGAAGGCCTGTTCGGCCCGCAGCCGGCCTGCGAAGCCATCGTCGGCGAAGCGGATGGCGACGTCGTCACGTTCGCCCTGTTCTTCCACAATTTCTCGACGTTCCTCACCAAGCGTGGGCTGTATCTGGAAGACCTGTACGTGCGGCAATCGCATCGCGGCAAGGGTTACGGCAGCCGCATGCTGAAGCACCTGGCGCGCCTGGCCGTCGATCGCGGCTGCGGCCGCTTCGAATGGTCGGTGCTGGACTGGAACACGCCGGCAATCAATTTCTACCAATCGATGGGCGCCGAGGTCATGCCGGACTGGCGCATCTGCCGCGTGACGGGCGCGCCGCTGGAAGCGCTGGCCCAAGGCTGATTCTGGCAAGAAAAAACCCGCGGGCTGTTCGCAGCGCCGCGGGTGAACCCATTCGTCGATGGGGAGGGGAGACTTGAATCCAACGGCTTCAATATAGTCTCCCGACCGCGGCATTTGCAGATTCCTTACAAATGCTTACCTCGGTAACAGAAAGCTGGAGTTTGTGGGCCGGACGCGATTGAGTGATCACAAATGCAAGAACGCGTCGAGCGGGACAATGTGCTCATTCACGAGGACATGGACATGAAAACGATCACCCGATGGGTCTACCGGGTTTGGCTCCGCTCCCGGATAGACACCTATACCCGCAGCCTGCACGCCATCGCCGTCCAGCGCGAAAACGACTTCCACGCGGAACGCATCCTGCACCGCGCGATCTCCACGACCCGTTCCAAACTTCAATCGCTGTAGCGCCGACGCTGCGCCAGAAGACGCTCGCACAGCTCGAACGCCGCCTGGGTCAGCAAGGCCAGCAACGCGGCCGGGATCGCGCCCGCCAGCAGCATGTCGTTGTCGTTCAGCGCGAGGCCCGTCGTGATGCGTTCGCCGAAGCCGCCGGCGCCGATGAAGGCGGCGATGGTGGCCGTACCGACGCTCATCACGGCCGCCGTTTTCACGCCGGCGAGGATCGTCGGCATGGCCAGCGGCAGCTCGACCTCGACCAGCGATTGCCGCCGTGTCAGCCCCAGCGCCAGCGCAGCCGTGCGCAGGCCGGACGGCACCTGCAGCAGCCCCGTGCACGTATTGCGCACGATGGGCAGCAGCGCATACGCGCACAGGGCGACGAGCGCAGGAACGGTGCCGATGCGGCCGAGCAACGGGATCAGGATCGCGAGCAGCGCCAGCGACGGCACGGTCTGCAGGACGCCCGCCACGGCCAGCACGGCCTGGCGCAGGCGCGGCACGAGCGCGGCCACGATACCGAGCGGAATGCCGGCGACGCTGCCGAGCAGGACGGCCAGCACGACCAGCAGCAGGTGCTGGCGTGCAAGGTTCATGAAACCATTGCCGAACGTTTTGGTAAGCAGACCGTCGCGCACGATGATCGGGGAGTTTGTAGGGTGGACGGGAAACCCGTCCACCCTACCCAGCCACGACTTCGCAATGCTTGCGAAGCTCTGACCGTCGAGTTCGGCCGCCGCGTTCATCGCGATCATGTCGTTCACCGTGATCGTGCCTTCCAATTTCTCGATGGCACGCCACGCCTGCGGAAACCGCTGCGGCACGTCGAGCCGGTACAGCAGCACGGCGTCATAGCGCGGGAAATACTGCTGGTCGTCGTCCAGCACGCGCAAGCCGTACTGGCGGATCTTGGCGTCCGTCGAATAAATGTCGATGGCGTCGACCTGGCGCTGCGCCAGCGCCTCGTACGCGATGCCGTGGTCCAGGCCGCGCGGTTGCTGCGCGAGGCCGTAGCGCCGCGCGAGGCCCGGCCAGCCGTCCGCGCGGCCCAGGAATTCATGCGACAGCCCGATTTTTATTTCTGGATGCGCCGCCAGGTCGGACAGGCGGCGCACATCCGCATCGCCACGCACCGCCAGCGCGTAGCCGTTGGAAAAGCCCAGCGGCACCGCGACACCGAGGCCCAGCGAGCGCAGCGCCGCGCGCATCGCGTCGAGCGACGTCGGCTGGGCATTCTTGAGGATTTCGAGGTCGATGGTGCCCAGGTATTCCGGATAGACGTCGATGGCACCCGAGCGCAGCGCGCCCAGCACGATGGCCGTGTTGCCCAGGCCTTGCTTGTGTTCGGCCGGCCCGACGCGCGCCGCGGTCTGGGTGAGGATCTCGCCCAGGATGTACGACTCGGTGAAGCGCTTGGAGCCCACGCGCAGGGTTTCGTCGGCATGGGCGGACGACAGGATGCCGGCGCAGGCGAGCACCAGCATGGCAAATCTCAGCATGCGGTTTCCGGTGGCGTTGTGGATGAGCCGTCAGGATACCTGATCGCGCCACACGCCGGCATGGACGACGCCCCGGCACGGGTTCGCGCCGATCGCATACGCCAGGTCGGCCGGCCGGGCGATGTCCCACAAGGCGAAGTCGGCGTGCTGGCCCGGCGCCAGGGTGCCGGTCTCAAGCAGGCCCAGCGCGCGCGCCGCGTTGACGGTCACGCCCCGCAAGGCTTCCAGCGGCGTCAGGCGCCACAGCGTGCACGCCATGTTCATCGCGAGCAGCAACGACGTCATGGGCGACGTGCCCGGGTTGCAGTCGGTGGCGACGGCCAGCGGCACGCCCGCGGCGCGCAGTTGGGCCAGCGGTGGCATGCGCGTCTCGCGCAGGAAGTAATAGGCGCCGGGCAGCAGCACGGCCACCGTGCCCGCGCGCGCCATCGCGGCCACGCCCTCGTCCGACAGCCACTCCAGGTGATCGGCCGACAGCCCGCCGTACCGTGCCACGAGTGCCGCGCCGCCCTGGTCGGACAGCTGCTCCGCGTGCAGCTTCACGGGCAGGCCGAGACGCCGCGCCACGTCGAACACGCGCGCCGTCTGGTCGTGCGAAAAGCCGATGCGCTCGCAGAACGCGTCGACCGCATCCACGAGACCCTGCGCGGCCAGCGCCGGCAGCATCTCGCTGCACAGCATGTCGATGTAGTCGTCCGCGCGGCCCGCGTACTCGGGCGGGAGCGCGTGCGCGCCGAGGAAGGTCGTGCGGACCGTCACCGGCAGCAGCTCGCCCACGCGGCGCGCCACGCGCAGCATCGTCGCTTCGGATTCGACATCGAGACCGTAGCCGGACTTGATTTCCAATGTCGTCACGCCCTCGGCCAGCAACGCACGGATGCGCGGCAGGCTGGCTTCCAATAAGTCGTCCTCCGATGCCGCCCTGGTGGCGCGCACGGTCGACATGATGCCGCGACCGGCCCGCGCGATGTCTTCATAGGTGGCGCCGTTCAGGCGCGCTTCCCATTCGTCGCTGCGGTTGCCCGCGTAGACGACGTGCGTGTGGCAGTCGACGAGGCCGGGCGTGAGCCACAAGCCGCCGCAATCGTGAACGGACAAAGCCGGCGGCGCCTCGGCACGCGGCCCCACCCACGCGATACGGCCGTCACGCACGGCGACGGCGCCATCGTCGAGGATCCCATAGCCATCCGCCAGCGTCGCGACGCGCGCATTCGCGTACAGGACGTCGACGGCTTCACTCATACATGCCGTCCTCGTTGTCGAGGTCGTCCTCGTCGTCGTAGTAATGGATGTCGACGATGAAGATGGCGCCCTGCTCCGCCCGCAGTTTCCACTTCGTGTCCGGGTCGAGCACGACGGCGTCGAAGCGCACGAGGTTGATGCGCTGGTCGTCGCTGCAGAGTTCCAGGCTGTCGCCTTCGGCCAGGAACAGCACGGTGACGTCGGCGCGCGCGACGAACGTGGAGTCGCCGTCCAGCCGGCGGCGGCCGAAGCGGTGCCAGCAGCGTTCGGTACGGGTCATCACGTTGAAGTCGGTGCTGGCGCCGCGGTTCAGCTTGGCCTCCACGCGCGACTCGCCGTCGAACGCGGCGACCGGCTCGCCCTTCGACAGCAGCGTGGGTGCGCCGTCGATGTCGAGCGTCATGCCGGGACCGTCGACGAGCACCAGCGTGCGCTCGACGCCGGGGAACATGGAGAACGGGCCGTCGTTCGCGATCGTGGCGAGACTCACGCGCCAGTCGAAGCCGTCGAAGCCGGCGTCCGGTGGGAACACGGCGATTTCGGTCGTGCTGCCGCCGCCGTTCTTCCACGACACCGGTTCGAGGTTCGCATACGGAATCAGCATCGTCATGGCTTGCTTCCCTTCGTCGTTGGCATCAATGTGCGTGCAGTGTACGCGCTGCGGCCTTGTAGCGCTGCGCGATCGCGTCCTGCGCCTTGTGGCGGCCGCCCTGCACCACCCAGTGGCCGCCGGCCAGCACGTCGCGCACGAGGTTGTCGTTGCCGCTGAACAGGAAGCGGCCCAGCACCTCGTGCGGCGGCACGCCGTCCAGGTTCGGGTGCGCGCTGTCCAGCACGAGCAGGTCGGCGCGCCGGCCCTGCGCGAGCACGCCGAGACGGCGCCCCGCCGCCTGCGCGCCGCCCGCCAGCGCCTGCTGCCACAGGAAGGCGCCGACGTCGCGTTCCTCGCCGTGGACGGCGATATTGCGGCGCAGGTAGCGGAGCCGCTGGCCGTATTCGAGCCAGCGCAGTTCTTCCACCGGACTTTGCGACACGTGGCTGTCGCTGCCGATGCCGAAGCGCCCGCCGGCCGCGATGTAGGGAGACAACGGGAACAGGCCGTCGCCCAGGTTCGCTTCCGTCGTCGGACACAGGCCCGCGACGGCGCCGCTGGCCGCGATGCGGTCCCGTTCTCCGTCCGACAGATGCGTCGCGTGCACGAGGCACCAGCGCGCGTCGACGTCCGTCTGCTCCATCAGATAATCCACCGGGCGCATGCCGGTCGCCTCCACGCACTGCGCCACTTCGAGCTGCTGCTCGGCGATGTGGATGTGCAGCGGCCGCCCTGCCGGCAGCGCCTGCGCCAGTTCGCGCAGCTGGCTCGCCGATACGGCGCGCAGCGAATGCGGCGCCGCGCCCACTTCCAACTGCGGCCCGCGCAAGGGTTCCAGCGCTTCGACGATGCGCAGCACCTGCGCGGGATCCGTGCGGAAGCGTTCCTGGTCCTGGCGCAACGGCGTGTCGTTGAAGCCCGCGTACGCATACATCACAGGCAGCAGCGTCACGCCGATGCCGGCTTCGTGCGCGGCCTGGGCGATGCGCTGCGCCGTCTCGGCCGGATGGCCATACAGATGGCCGCCCGGCGCGCGCTGCACGTAATGAAATTCGCAGACCGCCGTGTAGCCGTGGCGCAGGCATTCCGCGTACAGCTGCGCGGCCACGGCTTCCATCTGCTCGGGCGTGATGCGGTTGGCGACGCGGTACATCAGGTCGCGCCAGGTCCAGAAGCTGTCAGGTCCGCTCCCTGCGCGTTCCGTCAGCCCGCCGATGGCGCGCTGGAACGCATGCGAATGCAGGTTGATCATGCCGGGCAGGACGTAATCGACGCGCGCCACGCCGAGCGGCGGCGACGCCTCCGGCGCGACCTTCGTCAGGTCGCCGCGCACGTCCCATTCGAGCAGCACGTCCCGCTCCCAGCCGCCCGCCAGCAGCGCGTGGCGCGCGAACAGCGCGTTCATGCGTGGCCCCCTGCCCGCGCCCATCCAATTGCCGATTCCATGAGTTCGCGCAGCAAAGGCTGCACCTTGCCGGCGACGTCGGGCTGATAGGCGAACGGCGGCGCCTCGTCCATGTACAGGCACTGGCACATTTCGAGCTGGATCGCATGCACGCCGGCGGCCGGATCACCGTAGAAGCGCGTGATGTGGCCGCCCTTGAAGCGCCCGTTGAAGACGAACGTGAACAGATCCTGGGAGCCGGCCACGCGCATCATCTCGCCCTGCAACTGCAGCGAGCAAGAGTGGCCGTCGGCCGTGCCGAAATTCAGGTCGGGCAGGCGGCCGTCGAAGAAGCGCGGCACGACGGACGCGATCGAATGTGCATCCCACAGCACCACTTGCCCGTGCAACGCGAGCAGGCGGTCGAGTTCCGCGCGCAGTTGCTGGTGGTATGGGCGCCAGTACAGGCCCAGGCGGCGCTCGATCTCCCCGGCGTCCGGCTCGCGGCCGTCCTGGTATAACCGTTCGCGCGCGAACGTGTCGACGGGGCACAGGCGCGTCGTGTCCTGGCCGGGATACAGATTCGTGTCCTCGGGCGGCCGGTTCAGGTCGATCACGTAGCGCGACCAGCGTGCGGACAACGTGGAGGCGCCGATGCTGTCCGCGAATGCGTACAGGTCGGGCAGGTGCCAGTCCGTGTCGGCCCGCACCAGCGCGCACGGCGCCATGTTCGCCGCGATGTCGTCGGGAATGTCGGTGCCCGCATGCGGCATCGACAGCAGCAGCGGCACGGAACCCGGCTTGAACCTGAAATCCATTGAGACTCCCTGATCAGTGCAGCGAGGCGAACAAGTCCTTGCACGCGGCCGACAGCTCGCCTTCCATCACCATCCGGCGCGCCGCCTCGATGTCCGGCGCGAAGAACCGGTCTTCGTCGAACGCCGGCACGTGCTCGCGCAATTTTGCGTGGACATGTTCCAAGTGGCTGGAGCTCGTCAGCGGGCGGTGGAATTCGATCCCCTGCGCCGCCGCCAGCAGCTCGATGCCGACGATGACACCCGTATTGTGCGCCATCTGGCCGAGACGGCGCGCCGCGAATGTCGCCATGCTGACGTGGTCTTCCTGGTTGGCGGACGTCGGCAGGCTGTCGACGCTGGCCGGATGCGCCAGCGACTTGTTTTCCGATGCCAGCGCGGCCGCCGTCACGTGCGCGATCATGAAGCCGGAGTTCACGCCCGGCTCGCGCACGAGGAACGGCGGCAGGCCGGACAAGGTGGAATCGATCAGCAGCGCGATGCGGCGTTCGGCCAGCGCGCCGATCTCGGCGATGGCCAGCGCCAGGATGTCGGCAGCGAATGCGACGGGTTCCGCATGGAAATTCCCGCCGGAAATGACTTCGCCGGAGTCCGGGAAGACGAGCGGGTTGTCCGTGACGGCATTGGATTCGATGAGGAGTGTCCGGCCGGCCTGGGCGATGAGGTCCATCACGGCGCCCATCACCTGCGGCTGGCAGCGCAGGCTGTACGGGTCCTGCACGCGCTCGTCGCCGACGAGGTGCGACGCGCGGATCGCGCTGCCCGCGACCAGCTGGCGATAAATCTTCGCCGCCGCGATCTGGCCCGGCTGGCCGCGCACTTCATGCACGCGCGGGTCGAACGGGGCGTCGCTGCCGCGGGCGGCGTCCAGCGACAGCGCGCCCGACACCATCGCCGCTTCCAGCAGGCGCTCCGCGAGGAACAGGCCGTTCAACGCGAGCGCCGTCGACACCTGCGTGCCGTTGATCAGCGCAAGACCTTCCTTGGCGGCCAGCACGACCGGCTCGATGCCGGCCGCGGCCAGCGCGGCGCGCGCGTCCATCAATTCGCCGCGCATGCGCACCTGGCCGACACCCAGCATCGCGAGCGTCATGTGCGCCAGCGGCGCGAGGTCGCCGGACGCGCCGACCGAACCCTGCGACGGAATCGCGGGCATGATGCCGGCGTTGTACAGCGCGATCAGGGTGTCGACGATCAGCGGCCGCACGCCGGAATAGCCGCGCGCCAGGCTGCCGATCTTGGTCAGCAGGATCAGGCGCACGACGTGGTCTGGCAGAAGCTCGCCGGTGCCGACGGCGTGCGACAGGATCAGGTTCTGCTGCAGCTGTTCGAGCTGGGCCTGCGGGATGTGGCGCTTGGCCAGGATGCCGAAGCCCGTGTTGATGCCGTAGGCCGGATCGCCCTTGGCGACGATGGCCTGCACGGTGGCGGCCGATGTCTCGATGGCGTCGTACGCGGCCGGCGCGAGCGTGAGCCGGCTGTGCGCGCCCCAGACGGCGCGCAGGTCGTTCAGGGACAAGGCGCCTGGTTGCAGGATGAGGTGATGGTCTTGGGTCATGGTGTCGTGATGGAGCTATGCAGTCTTACTTGATCATCGGGAGGCGCAGGCCGAAGCGCTTGGCCGTCTCGATCGCGAGTTCGTAGCCGGCATCCGCATGGCGCATCACCCCGGACGCGCAATCGTTGACGAGGACGCGGGCCAGGCGTTTATCCGCGGCCTCAGTGCCGTCCGCCACGATGACGAGGCCCGCATGCTGCGAATAGCCCATGCCGACGCCGCCGCCGTGGTGCAGCGACACCCACGTCGCGCCGCCGGCCGTGTTCAGCATGGCGTTCAGCAGGGGCCAGTCGGAGACGGCATCGGTGCCGTCGCGCATCGCTTCCGTCTCGCGGTTCGGGCTCGCGACGGAGCCCGTGTCCAGGTGGTCGCGCCCGATCACGATCGGCGCTTTCAATTCTCCCGTGCGCACCATCTCGTTGAACGCGAGGCCGGCCAGGTGGCGCTCGCCGAGGCCGAGCCAGCAGATGCGCGCCGGCAGGCCCTGGAACGCGATGCGGTCGCGCGCCATGTCGAGCCAGCGGTGCACGCGGGTGTGCTGCGGGAACAGCTCCTTGATCTTCGCGTCGGTTTTATAAATGTCTTCCGGATCGCCGGACAACGCCACCCAGCGGAACGGGCCGCGCCCTTCGCAGAACTGCGGGCGGATGTATGCCGGCACGAAGCCGGGGAAGTCGAACGCATTTTTCACGCCCTGGTCGAAGGCGACCTGGCGGATGTTGTTGCCGTAGTCGACGGCGTACGATCCCATCGCCTTGAAGTCGAGGATCGCCTGCACGTGCACGGCGCAGGATTCGGCCGCGGCCTGCTTCAGGGCCGCGTGCTGCGCCGGGTCGCGCTGGGCCGCCAGCCACTGCCCGACGGTCCAGCCGCGCGGCAGGTAGCCGTGGATCAGGTCGTGGGCGGACGTCTGGTCCGTCACGAGGTCCGGCACCATTCCTCCCTCTTTGGCGCGGCGAACCAGTTCCGGCAACACGTCGGCCGCATTGCCGAGCAGACCGATGGAGACGGCCTCCTTGCGCGCCGTGTGGTCGCGGATCATGGCCAGCGCGTCGTCGATGTCCTTCGCCTGCTTGTCGAGGTAGCGGGTGCGCAGGCGGAAGTCGATGCTGCTTTGCTGGCATTCCACGTTCAGCGACACGGCGCCGGCGAACGTCGCGGCCAGCGGCTGCGCGCCGCCCATGCCGCCCAGGCCCGCCGTCAGGATCCAGCGGCCGGACATGTCGCCGCCGAAGTGCTGGCGGCCCGCTTCGGCGAAGGTCTCGTACGTGCCCTGCACGATGCCCTGGGTGCCGATGTAGATCCAGCTGCCGGCCGTCATCTGGCCGTACATGAACAGGCCTTTGCGATCGAGCTCGTTGAAATGCTCCCACGTCGCCCATTTCGGCACGAGGTTCGAGTTCGCGAGCAGCACGCGCGGGGCGTCGGGATGCGTCTGGAACACGCCGACCGGCTTGCCGGACTGGATCAGGAGGGTCTGGTCGTCGTCGAGATCGCGCAGCGACGCGAGGATCTGGTCGAAGCAGGCCCAGTCGCGCGCCGCGCGGCCGATGCCGCCGTAGACGACGAGGCCCTGCGGGTTTTCCGCCACCTCGGCATCCAGGTTGTTCTGCAGCATGCGGTAGGCCGCCTCGGTCAGCCAGCTTTTACATGTGAGCTCGCTGCCGCGCGGGGCGCGGATGACGCGGGTGGGATCGAAACGCGGATCTCCGGCGGGAGAGGCTGTGGTCATGACGGACTCCTCGATAAGCGTTCCAGAAAGTCTAAGTTGTCTATACAACTCCGTCAAGAGCGATCATTGAACCTTGCGATACACCTGGCGGCCGCCGACCCAGGTCTCGAGGACGCCGATCTCGTGAATGTCGTAGGGCGATATCTTGAAGAGGTCGCGGTCGATGACGATGAAGTCCGCGTACTTGCCCGCTTCGAGGGAGCCCTGCGTCTGTTCCTGGTGGCCGGCGTAGGCCGCGTCGAGCGTGAAGCAGCGCAAGGCCTCTTTCAGCGACATCTCCTGCTCGGGATACCAGCCGGCGATCGGATTGCCGTTTGCGTCCTGGCGCGTGACGGCCGCGTGGATGCCGAAGAACGGATTCGGCGCCTCGACGGGGAAATCCGAGCCGCACGCGATGCGCGAACCCTGCGCGAGGAACGTGCGCCACGCGTACGCACCCTTGATGCGCTCGGGGCCGATGCGCTGCTCGGCCATGTTCTTGTCGGACGTCGCGTGCGTCGGCTGCATCGACGGGATGATGCCGATGCGCTTGAAGCGCGGGATGTCGGCCAGGGTCACGACCTGCGCATGCTCGATCCGGTGGCGCAGCGCCTGGCTGCGGTTGGCCGGGATCTCCTTCGCGAAGGTGTCGAGGATTTGCCGGTTGCCGGCGTCGCCAATCGCGTGCACGTTGACCTGGTAGCCCTTCTTCATGGCCTTGGCGATCATCGCGTCGATCTCGCCGTTCGAGTGGAACAGCAGGCCGTGCGAATGCGGATCGTCCGTGTACGGCGCCAGCAATGCGGCGCCGCGGCTGCCCAGCGCGCCGTCGGCGTACAGCTTCACGGCGCGCAGCGCGTACATGTCGTGGCCGTACGTGTTCAGCGGGCCGTTCTGCGCCAGCTGGTCGAAGTCGGCGCCGGTGCCACCGATCATCGCGTAGATGCGCGCCGTCAGCTTGCCGTGGTCCGCGTAATCGCGGTACAGCCGGTCCTGGGCGATGCCAATGCCCGCGTCGTGCGCACTGGTGAGGCCGACGCTGGCCATCGTGCCCAGCGCGCGGTCGAGCATCGTGCGCGCTTCCTGTTCGGTCGGTTGCGGCAGCACCTTCTGGATCATCGCCTGCGCCGCATCCACCAGCACGCCCGTCGCATGGCCGGCGGTGTCGCGCACGATCTTGCCGCCGACCGGGTCCGGCGTCTGGTCCGTGATACCGGCCAGCGCCAGCGCGCGGCCGTTGGCCCAGCCGGCGTGGCCGTCGACGCGTTCCAGCCACACGGGCCGGTCGGCCACGACGCCATCGAGTTCCCGCGCGGTCGGGAAGCGCCCGAGCTTCCAGTTCTCCTGGTTCCAGCCACGCCCGCGCACCCACGCGGCCCTGGCGTTGCCGCGCGCGTAGTCGCCGATGGCGGCCAGGGCCTGCGGCAGCGACGTCGTGGTGGACAGGTCGAGCTGCGTCAGCATCTCGCCCAGGCCGAACACGTGGCCGTGCGCGTCGATGAGACCCGGCAGCACGGTGCGGCCGGCCATGTCGACGTGCTTCGCCTGCGGGGCCTTCGCAGCGACGTCGGCGGCGGTGCCGACGGCGAGGATGCGGCCGGCGTCGTCGAACGCGAGCGACGCGAACTGGATGACGTCGCCCTTCGCGTTCAGCGTGTAGCCGTTGGCGTTGTCGATGACGGTGGTGGCGTGGGCCGTGGCGGTGGCGAGGGCCAGGGCGATCAGGGTGTGCCTGAGTTGCTTGTGGCGGGGGCGCATCGGGGTCTCCGTTGTCGTTGTGGATGAACCGGGGTACGGCTCAATAGCAAGAAACAGAGTGTATAGAAATTTACATTGTGGTCAATCGCGGGCCTGTGGTTAGATCGCAAGAACCGGAGGGTGCGGCGTTTTACGCGGTGGTCCAATCGTGTTTTTCACCGGAGATAACGATGCTCACCCTGTACGATTACCTGCCCTCGCAGAACGCCTGGAAAGTCCGCCTGCTGCTGAACCATCTCGACATCCCCTATCGCACGGAAATCGTGCGTATCTTCGAAGGCGAAGGCCAGCGCCCCGACTTCCTTGCCGTGAATCCAACCGGCGCCGTACCCGCGCTGCGCCTGCCCGACGGCCGCACGCTGGCCGAATCGAACGCCATCCTGACGTACCTGGCGCACGGCACGCCGTATCTGCCTTCCGATCCGTTCGGCGGGGCGAAGGTGCAGCAATGGCTGTCGTTCGAGCAGGACCACGTGGCGTCGATCGCGACGCTGCGCCACTGGACGCTGACGGGCAAGCTGGCGCGGCGCGCGCCGGCGCTGGTCGACCGCCTGCGCCGCGTCGCGGACAAGGCGCTGGCGATCCTCGACCGCGAACTGACGCAGCGCCCGTTCATCGCGGGCGCCGCGTACACGATCGCCGACATGTCGCTGTTTGCGTACGTCCACCGGGCCATTGATGCCGGGCTGGCGCTGGCTGACTACCCCGGCATCGTCGGGTGGATCGCCCGCGTGCGTGCGCAACCGGGATTCCTCGGCACCGTGCATCCGTACTCGATCGATCCGTTCTCGGGGGGCGAGCTGCCGTGAGGGGCGCGCTTACTCGAGCTGGATGCGCGTGATGTAGTACCCCGCGTAGGCGGCGCCCTGGCCCTGCCAGATGAGGGTGTCGATGGTCTTGCCGGCCGCGTTGATGTCCTTCAGCGGCACGTCGACGGCGGCCCACGTCTTCGCCTTCAGCTGGATGGCGAAGTCGGCCTCGATCGCCTTGCCGTCGGCCATGGCCTTGACCATCAGGGTCTGGCCGCCGTTCATGCCGCCGTTGATGACGAAGGTCAGCTTGCTGTAGCCCTCGGTGGAAAACGGTTCGTGGTGCAGGGCGAGCGCGCTCCACGGCTCGCCTTCGACGCGGATCGGCTTGCCGTTCCCGACCGGCACCGACAACTGCGTCTTCGCCCAGCTCCAGTTCTGGAAACCGTTCTTCAATTCGTCATCGTAAATGACGAGGGGTTGCGGCAGGTCCCCGGCCCGGGCCAGGCTCCCGCCAGACACGCTGGCCACGCCGAGGGCGGCCAGGAACAGGCGACGCGATACGCTCATGGTTGTCTCCGTTGGATTATCTTTTTTTATGCCTGCTAAGGTGCAGGTTTGTCGATGCTACGACGGAAACGTATGCATGCCCAACATCTGGTAAAAATTCTACTTCCCTTAGCACATTTCATAAAACCGGGGTCAGAGCCCGGTATTTGGAAAGATCCGCCTGAAAATGGTCCGAATACTTTGTACAGTTGATTTTCCTCGCTGTCTTCGGACGACGGTTTTGTATCGTCTCGTCTCCCGTAACGTTTCGCTTTCGCCATGCCACGTCCGCGCCGCCTTGTCCTGCCGTCGGTACCGCTCCATGTCATCCAGCGAGGAAACAATCGGATTCCGTGCTTCACCTGTCGAAGCGACTATCTGGTGTATCTCGACATATTGCGTGAATGCGCATACGACTGCGGTTGTGCTCTGCATGCCTATGTACTGATGACCAATCACGTCCATTTGCTATTGTCTCCAGATGATGAGCATGGAGCCAGCGTACTCATGCGGCGCCTGGGCCAGCGTTACGTTCAATACTTCAACCGTCGCCACACGCGTACAGGCACCTTATGGGAAGGCCGCTTTCGTTCCTGCCTCGTGCTCGACGAGGACTATTTTCTGGCATGTCAGCGCTACATCGAGTTGAATCCTGTGCGCGCACACATGGTGGACAAGCCAGAACATTACCCCTGGTCCAGCTACCAAACAAATGCCCTCGGACACAATAGCCCGCTGGTCAAGCCGCATCTCGCATATTTGCGCCTGCACCATGAAACGATCACGCGCCAGGCTCTGTACAGGCAGCTATGCGAAGACGCATTGCCCGATCAACTGATTTCGGAAATCAGGGTCGCCAGCAATGGCAATCGTCCTCTCGGCCTGGCAGCACCAAGCGAGACGACGCTAGACTAAGCGCTGGAGCAATTTCCAAAAATCGGGCTCTGACCCCGGTTCTCAGCTGGCGTCGTGGAAGATGATGCCCAGCGTGTGCCGCTGCCCGCTGCGCACGCGGCTGACGCCGTGGCGCATGTTGACGCGGTAGATGCCGCGCGTGCCGTTGACGGGGCGCGTGTGCACGGGGAAGACGACGGCATCGCCCTGCCCCAGCGGCACCGCTTCGACCCGCGACTGCATGCGCGGGCGCTGTTCCGTCAGGACGAATTCGCCGCCGCTGAAATCGACGCCGGGGCGCGACAGCAGCACGGCCACCTGCAACGGGAAGACAAAGTCGCCGTACAGGTCCTGGTGCAGGCAGTTGTAGTCGCCCGGACCGTATTGCAGCAGCAGGGGCGTCGGGCGCAACTGGCCGGCCGCGTGGCAGCGCGCCAGGTAGCCGGCATGCGCGTCCGGGTAGCGCTCCTCCAACCCGAGCGCCGCCTGCCAGCGGTTGGCGATGCGCGCCAGCGGCGGGTACAGCGCCGTGCGCAGGTCCGCCAGGCCAGGCGGCAGCGGATACGCGTAATAGCGATATTCTCCGCGCCCGAAGCCGTGCCGCTCCATCACGACGCGGCTGCGGAATTGCGCGTCGTCGCCATAGCCGGCCGCATACGCCGCGCACTGCTCCGCATCCAGCAGGGACGGCAGCACGGCGCAGCCGAAGGCGTCGAGGTCGTCGGCGACGCGGTCCCAGTCGATACTCATGACGCCTCGGCCTCGCGCTTGAGCAGCGCCTGCTTGCGTTCGACGCCCCAGCGGTAGCCGGAGATCGAGCCGTCGTTGCGCACCACGCGGTGACAGGGAATCGCCACCGCCACCGGATTGGCGGCGCAGGCGCCGGCGATGGCGCGCGCGCCCTGCGGCATGCCGAGGCGCGCGGCCAGTTCGGCATAGCCGACCGTCTGCCCGGCCGGGATCTGGCGCAGCGCCTGCCACACGCGCTGCTGGAACGCGGTGCCGCGCACGTCGAGCGGCAGGTCGAGCCCGAGACGCGGCGCCTCGACGAAGGCGACGACCTGCGCCACCGTGCGTTCGAAGCCGGGTTCGGCGCCGATCAGCTCGGCCTTCGGAAAGCGGTCCTGCAGGTCGCGCACGAGGGCATCCGGATCGTCGCCCAGCAGGATGCAGCAGATGCCCTTGTCGGTCGCGGCGACGAGCAGCGCGCCCAGCGAGCACTGCGCCACGGCGAAGCGGATGGCTTCCCCGCCGCCGCCCGCGCGATAACGCTTCGGCGTCATGCCCAGCACGCCGGACGACGCGGCATAGAAGCGGCCGCTGGAATTGAAGCCGGCGTCGTAGGCGGCCGCGGTGACGCTGCCCGCCTGCGCCAGCCCCTGCTTCAATCGCTCGGCCCGGCGCGCCGCCGCATAGGCCTTCGGCGTGATGCCCGTGTGCGCCTTGAAGATGCGGTGGAAGTGGAAGCGGCTCATGCCGCAGGCCTCGGCCAGGCTGGCGAGGTCCGGTTCGTCCTCGGCGGCCTCGATCAGGCGGCACGCCTTCGCCACGGCCTCGGCCTGGCGTTCGGCCAGCGGCGGCGCGTCCGGGCGGCAGCGCAGGCAGGCGCGAAAGCCCGCCGCCTCGGCATCGTGCGGCGTCGCGTGGAAAGCGACGTTGGCGCGGCGCGGTGTGCGCGACGGGCACGAGGGCCGGCAATACACGCCCGTGCTGCGCACCGAATAATAAAACTGGCCGTCGGCTGCGCGCGCGCGGGCGACCACGGCGGCCCAGCGCTCGTCGTCGGTGAGCCAGGCGGCAGCGGATTGGGGGAGGGTGGCGGTGTTCATCTCGGTCTCCAGATTCTCGATGGCCCCATCGTAAGCGCGGGCGTTCCGGCAAACACTTCGGGTCTTGCTTTCGAATTCGCGATGCTAGAATGTCGCCTCCCCGACGAGGTGACAGATTCCGGAGAGTAGTTTGGACGAACAGATCGCGCAAGACAGCACGCCCATTTTCCAGCGTATCAAGGATTATCTGCTCGGCGAGATCGCGTCGGGCCGTTGGAAGGAAGGCGACCTGGTGCCGTCCGAGCAGGCGCTCGTGCGCCAGTTCGGCGTCTCGCGCATGACCGTCAACCGCGCCGTGCGCGAGCTGACGGCGGAACAGGTGCTCACGCGCCGCCAGGGTTCGGGCACCTACGTCGCGCCGCAGAAGTACCAGGCGACGCTGGTCGAGATCCGCAACATCGCCGACGAGGTGCGCGCGCGCGGCCACGTGCATGCGAGCCATCCGCGCCTGCTGGAACAAAGCCCGGCGGGCGAGACGCTGGCGCGCCAGTTCGAACTGGAACCCGGCACGCCGCTGTTCCATTCGCTGATCGTGCACGACGAGAACGGCCGGCCGATCCAGGTCGAGGACCGCTGGGTCAATCCGGCCTGCGCGCCCGCCTACCTGGACCAGGACTTCGCGCGCATCACGCCCAACGAACACCTGATGGAAGCGGCGCCGCTGCAGGGCGCCACGTACAGCATCGAAGCGCTGCCGGCGCCGCGCGAAGTGGCGGAAATGCTCGGCGTCGCACCCGGCACGTCGTGCCTCGTGCTCAAGCGCCGCACGACGTCGGGCGGCCGGGTGGCCTCGGTCGTGACGATGTGGCACCCAGGACATTTATATAAATTCACCGGCAGTGTCGGCTAATTGTGGTGATAATTGGTGAGGTCAATCAGGAACCTTGAGCATGTTGAGATTTTGTACAAAGCTCACGAACACGTTCCAAAAAAATCGGTTATTATTCCGATTAAACCCCGCCTGACATCCTCTTGCAGCTCTTCCACTATTGAATATTGCACACATTGGCACCACCTTTGTGCAGCAAGCCAGTCTGACAAGTACGGGAACCGGCTGACACTACCGAGCAGGATTGGATAAAAGGGCACTTTGAAAACCGTCGCGAGCGGCGGCAATGCAGTTCGAGAAGCGCAGCTGTACGAGAGTACAGCGAGCATCGCAGGACTGCAGTGCAACGCGCAGTAGGTTTGCAACGTGCCCGAAAGACCTGCAGGCGTTAAATTGACCTACCTCTCTTGAGGAAAACATGAGCGAAAACATCAAACACATCAGCGATGCATCTTTCGAAACCGACGTGCTCAAGTCCGAGCGCCCGGTCCTGGTCGACTTCTGGGCCGAGTGGTGCGGCCCCTGCAAGATGATTGCCCCGATCCTGGAAGAAGTCGCGAAAGAATACGACGGCAAGCTGCTGATCGCGAAGATGGACGTCGATGCCAACCAGGCCGTTCCGGCCAAGTTCGGCATCCGCGGCATCCCCACGCTGATCCTGTTCAAGAACGGTGTCGCAGCCGCCCAGAAAGTCGGCGCGATGGCAAAAGGCCAGCTGACTGCTTTCATCGATAGCAACATCTGATACCATAGGTGGCGGCAGCGCGCCCGCACTGCCGCCTGTTCCGGACCGGGTAGGCGATCGATTCCGATCCTATCCCTTTGATTAACCCACGCAGTTCCCTCCCCTACCTTTACTTTCCCGTCACGGGACACCCGACACATGCACTTATCTGAACTGAAGGCAATGCACGTCTCCGCCCTTCTGGAGATGGCGATCAGCCTGGATATCGACAACGCAGCTCGCCTGCGTAAACAAGAACTGATGTTCGCGATCCTCAAGAAGCGCGCGAAACAAGGCGAACAGATTTTCGGCGACGGTGCGCTCGAAGTGTTGCCGGACGGGTTCGGTTTCCTGCGTTCGCCGGATGCGAGCTACATGGCTTCCACCGACGACATCTACATCTCGCCATCGCAGATCCGCCGTTTCAACCTGCATACGGGTGACTCGATCGAAGGCGAGGTCCGCACGCCGAAGGATGGCGAGCGCTACTTCGCGCTGGTGAAGGTGGACAAGGTCAACGGCGAATCGCCGGAAGCCTCGAAACACCGCATCCTGTTCGAGAACCTGACGCCGCTGCATCCGAACGAGCCGCTGCGCCTCGAGCGCGACATGAACGGCGCGGAAAACATCACCGGCCGCATCGTCGACCTGATCTCGCCGATCGGCAAGGGCCAGCGCGGCCTGCTGGTCGCCTCGCCGAAGTCGGGCAAGTCGGTCATGCTGCAGCACATCGCCCACGCGATCACCGCCAATCACCCTGACTGCACGCTGATCGTCCTGCTGATCGACGAACGTCCCGAGGAAGTGACGGAGATGCAGCGCTCGGTGCGCGGCGAAGTCGTCGCGTCGACCTTCGACGAACCGGCCACCCGTCACGTGCAGGTCGCGGAGATGGTGCTGGAGAAGGCCAAGCGCCTCGTCGAGATGAAGAAGGACGTCGTGATCCTGCTGGACTCGATCACCCGCCTGGCACGCGCCTACAACACCGTGATCCCGGCCTCGGGCAAGGTGCTGACCGGCGGTGTCGACGCCAACGCGCTGCAGCGTCCGAAGCGTTTCTTCGGCGCCGCGCGTAACGTCGAGGAAGGCGGCTCGCTGACGATCGTCGCGACCGCGCTGATCGAGACCGGCTCGCGCATGGACGACGTGATCTACGAGGAATTCAAGGGCACCGGCAACATGGAAGTCCACCTCGAGCGCCGCCTGGCCGAGAAGCGCGTCTATCCGGCGATCAACCTGAACAAGTCGGGCACCCGCCGCGAGGAACTGCTGATCAAGCCGGACCAGTTGCAGAAGATCTGGATCCTGCGCAAGCTGCTGTACTCGATGGACGAGATCGAGGCGATGGAGTTCATCCTCGACAAGATGCGCGCGACCAAGAACAACGTCGAATTCTTCGACCTGATGCGTCGCGGCGGCTGATCCTCCAGCCCTGGCATCGAACGGAAAAGGCGAGTCGTACTCGCCTTTTTCGCTTTTTAGGATACGATTCATCTAGGTCAAGCCGAGGTAGATTCGGGCGCGCAAAATCCGCCCCAAGACAACCAAGGAGGCCAAGATGATTTTCAACGAACTGCGCGACGTCCCGGCCCAGCACGACAAGGACGTGCTGCTCGACCGCCGGCTGACGGTTCTCGAAACCCGCTTCGACACCACGCTGACCATGCTACCCAACAAAGCAGACCTGGCGGAACTGAAGGCCGAACTCAAGGCCGACATCCATGGCGAATCGGCCCACCTGAGCAAGTGGATGGCGGCAACCGCCATCACGATGCTCATCGGCTTCGGCCTCGGTTTCGGCGGCATGATCCTCACCATGATGTCGCGCCTGCACGGCGCCTGAACGGTGCCGAAACCGCAACGGTTGCCTTGGGCGCAGGGCTGGCTTATAATCGCCGGTTCCGTATCCAACCCTGGCAAGTGATCGGCAATCGGGTCAAGAAGCAGGTCGACCGACGAAGTGCCGTTTGGCTACCAACTTAAACCAAGGCAAAACCATGAAGACCGATATCCATCCGGATTACCGCGAAGTCGTGTTCCACGACCTGTCCTGCGATTTCAAATTCATCACCCGCTCGACCATCTCGACCCGCGAAACCATCAATTTCGAAGGTAAAGACTACCCGCTGGTCAAGATCGAGGTGTCCGCTGAATCGCACCCGTTCTTTACCGGCAAGCACAAGATCGTCGACACCGCTGGCCGCGTTGAAAAATTCCGCCAGAAGTTCGGCTCGGTCGGTTCGAAGACCAGCGTCGCCAACGGCTAAGTCCCCGACGAGCGAACATCCGGGAAGCCTCCTGGCCTCCCCAAAGGAAGCCCAGGGGCTTCCTTTTTTTTCGTCGTCGCCCACCCGCGTTACGCCTCGTAGCAATACCACCCGCGACGCTTTGCCACGGTCCCCTTATACTACGCGACATTAATTTATTGCATTACTTCGCGCGCTATCGATGAAACCCGTCCGCCTACCCGCCGCCGCCACCCTCGCGCTGCCACGCTGGGCTTTGTACGCACTCGGCCTGTTGTACATCCTGCCGGGCCTGATCGGGCGTGACCCGTGGAAGGATGACGCCGCCAGCTTCGGCATCATGTGGACGATGGCGCACGGCGGCATCCAGGATTGGCTGATGCCGCACATCGCCGGCCTGCCCGCGCCCGAGGAAGGGCCGCTGGCGTTCTGGCTCGGCGCACTGTGCATCAAACTGTTCGGCTGGCTTCTGGGCGACGTGCTCGGGGCGCGCATCTCGACCATCGGCATCTTCGTGCTGGGCACGGTATCGCTGTGGCACACGGCATTCCACCTCGGCCGGCGTTCGGAAGCCCAGCCGCTGCGCCTGGCCTTCGGCGGCCAGCCCGAGCCGGACGATTATGGCCGCACGCTGGCCGACACGGCCGTCCTGATCTACCTTGGCTGCCTGGGCCTGCTGCTGCACAGCCACGAGACGCTGGCCGTCACCCTGCAGGGCGCGCTGCTGTCCTGGTTCCTGTTCCGCTCGGTGCGCTACATCGAGGACAGCACGCCGCGCAACGCCGTGTACGTCGGCGTTGCGCTGGGCCTGCTCACCTTGACGCGCGGCTTCGCGCCGCCGCTGGCCCTGCTCGCCGCCCTCTACCTGTGCATCCGCTTCCTCAAGCTGCCGTCGGCCTCCCTGCTGCGCCATCTCGGCCAGGCCGCGGGTACCGCGCTGCTCATCACGCTCGTATGGGCCATCCCGGCCACGCTGGCGCATCCGTACGGCCTGTCGCCCGTCGGCGGCTGGCTGGCCTGGAATGCCGAGCAGCTGAGCGTGCCGGGCTGGCATGCGATCAAGGCGTTCTTCCGGGTGGGCATCTGGTATTTCTGGCCGGCGTGGCCATTCGCCGCCTGGGCCGCCTGGGCCTGGCGCCGCCAGCACGGGCTGCTGCACATCATCCTGCCGACCTTCTTCGTCGGCGTGCTGACGCTCGTGATCCTGTGCGACCCGATTCCCGAAAGCGGCGACCTGCTGAAGCTGCTGCCGCCGATGGCGCTGATGGCCGCGTTCGGCCTGCCGACGATGAAGCGCGGCGCGATCAATGCGATCGACTGGTTTTCCGTGATGGTGCTGACCCTGCTGGGCGGCCTCGTCTGGGTGTTCTGGATCGCCAAGCTGACGGGCTGGCCCGCGCAATTCGCCAAGAACGCCCTCAAGCTGGTCCCGGGCTTCAAGCCGGAATTCGGCATCGTCGCTTTTCTCGTCGCGGCCGCGACGACGGTCGGCTGGATCTTCCTCGTGCACTGGCGCCTGTCGCGCCAGCCTTCCGTGCTGTGGCGGGCCGTGGTGCTGTCGTCGGGCGGCCTGATCCTGCTGTGGGTGCTGCTGATGACGCTGTTCCTGCCGGACCTGAACTACGGCAAGAGCTACGCCAGCGTGGCCCAGCAGATCGCCGCGCGCCTGCCGGCCGGCGCCGACTGCATCGACACGAACGTCGGTGCGCCCCAGCGTGCGTCGTTCGCCTACTTCGGCCACTTGCCGTTCGCCCCCGTCGACGGCGGCGCGTGCAGCTACATGCTGCTGCAGGACAGCGTCGGCCAGAAGGGGCCTGCCCAGTCGGGCGCGATGCAGAACGGCGCGCTCGTGCGCGGCGGTGCGGCGCTGCCGTTCCACGGCCGCGACTGGACGCTGCTGTGGGAAGGCCGCCGCCCGTCCGACCGCGACGAACGCTTCCGCCTGTACCGGCGCGTGCGCTGAGCGCTCAGCGGCGCCGCATGCGCCGCACGTCCGCGCGCACGCGCGCGGGCTGGCGCCGGCGCCATGCCAGCGTCGTCAACACGCCCAGGCCGGCCAGCAGCATGCCCCAGGTCTGCGGCTCCGGCACCGGCGAGATCGTCAGATCCGCCCCGAACGCCCCGCCCCCGACACCGCGCACCTCGCCATTCACCTGGACCGCGTAGGCGCCGCTCGTCAGCCCGAAGCCCGACAGCGCCCACGAATCCGGCGCATCGGCACCCGAACCCGTCAGATCGATGCCCGCGATGGCGGTCCCCAGCACGGCCTTCGTGACCGGATCGTAGCGGTACAGGGAGAGGCCCGTGATCAGGAGGTCCTTCGTCTGCGGCGTGTTCAGGTAGGCCGACGTCAGCGAGGCGGCCGCGTCGAACGACGTGCCGACGTCGAACGTGAAGACGTCGCTGAAGGTGCTGCCGGTGGTCGACTGCGCGAACGTGTCGCCGAAATGCGCGTTGAAGCCGCCCAGGCCATCGTCCGTCGTGACGACCGGGGCCGTGCGGTTGACCGTCGCCGCCCCCGCGCCTTGCGCCAGCAGTGCCGCGCCCGCGACCATCGCCAGAACGAGAGATTTGAGTTTCATGATAGTTCCGTTGAGAGATTAATCGGACTCGCTATCCAGGAGCAGGTGTCTTTACACCGATCCGTCGGAACAGCTTAAGTTCCGAAAGCCTGACTAACCGTTAAATCTCGCACAAATTTCTATCATTTCTGAATAGAAAAGAATTTTCCGACCAGGAACCTTTCATTCCAGAACAATTCTTCTCGGAAAAAACGAATTTGAGAAAGGTCAATCCGCCCTGGGGGCGCTTGATCAAAATGGAGTTTGTAGCCAGTCCCAGCCGTCGTTCAACGTAAGGAGTGCGACATGAAAAGCGTGACGTTTTCCGAAATCGAGCGCGTCCGGAAGGGACCGCATCGTCCCACCTCCCTCGCCCCCGCGCAACGCCGGACAATTCTCCTGCTGAGCATGGTGCTGGGCCTGCCCGCGCTGGCCTTCGCCTTCCACCTCGTCGATCCGACGGCGCCGCTCGGCTACATCGTCGTGCCGGTACTGCTGGGCGGCCTGCTGCCGGCGATCGCGCCCACGCTCCCCGGCCGCTTCGAGGTCACGACCCGCTTTTCGGCCTGCCACCTGGTCGGCACCCTGGACGATGCGATGGAAAGTCTCGGCTACGCGCCGGCCGAACGCAGCCCCGGCACCGTGCGCTACCGCATGCGCGCTGCACGCTGGTCCGCAGGGAAGAACGCCGACATCACGGTAACCGTGCGCGACCACATGCTCGAAGTCGCCGGCCCCGTGCGCACGCTGCACGCGCTGCGCCAGCAACTCAGCTGCTGACGAACCTCACACCTTCATCGGCAGGATCACCATCTGCAAGCCTTCCAGGTGCAGGCGGCGCTGCACCGCCAGCGACGCCTGGTTGTGCAGCAGCCGCGTAAACCAGTTGTCGGATGCGAAGATCAATTTACTGGTGAAGAAAATCGAGTTCGGATACTCGCGGTTGATCTGCTCGCACATGCGGGTCACCTCTTCCACCGCATCCGTGCCGAAGCCGATGTACGACGCCGACGCCATCCCGTGGCTCTGGCAGAAATCGACGAAGTATTCCAGTGTCCGCGCCGCATCCTTCCGCATCTTCTCGAGCGCGCCCTCGCCGCCGTAGGCATGGGCGTCGACCGTGCGCGCGTTCACGAACAGGAAATTCTTGAAGTGGCCGGGGAACATGCGCAGCACCCACAGCAGCGCATGCAGGCCGCCGCCGCGCGAGTTACCGACGATGAAGACGGCCGTCTGCGCATCCGGTTCCGGATCGACGGCTTCCTTCGCCGGGCCGAACGGCTGGTTGGCGAACACGCGGTCGACGGAGCGGATGGCGCGCTTGGTTTCGCGGTAGTGGTTGCGGATGAAGATGCACAGGCCCGCGATGGCCGCGATGATCAATGCCGTGGCCCAGCCGCCCTGCGTGAAGCGCTCGACGAGCAGCACGGCGAGGATGCCGGCGCAGATGATGAAGCCCGTCAGCGACAGCAGGAAGCGCCGGACCCAGCGCGCATCCTTGCGATGACGCCACCAATACAGGCACAGGCCGAACAGCGAGATCGCGAACGTGAGGAACACGGAGATCGAATACAGCACGACGAGCAGCGTGACCTGGCCGCGCGTCCAGAACAGGATCGCCAGCGCGGCGACGCCCATCACGAGGATGCCGTTCTGCGTGACGAGGCGCGTGGACAGGTAGCGGAACTGGTGCGGCACCCACGAATCGCCCGCCATGTTCGACAGCACGGACGGTCCGCCGAGGAAGCCGGTATTGGCCGCCACGAACAGGAGCCCGGCCTCGAACGCGAGGACGACGGCGAGCACGATTTGGTTCACGAGCTCACCCCCCAGGCCCATGCTGGCGATGATGCGGCGGAAGGTGGTCGCGTTCAGCGTCTCGCCCGCGGTCGGCTGCGCATCCCACAGTAGGTACAGCAAAATGATGCCGCCGGCCGTGACGGCCAGCGACAGGGCCATGTAGAACATCGTCATCTTGCCCGTGCGGACGCGCGGCTCGGCCAGCAGGTTGACGTTGTTCGACACGGCCTCGAGGCCCGTATAGGTACCGCCGCCCTGCGAATACGCGAGCAGCAGCATGCCGGCCACGCCGGCCCAGCCGATCTCGCCGGCCAGCGAACCCGTCTCGGCGACCGTACTGGGCACGAGCTGCGGCAGGTGCGACGCATGCGCGACGATGCCGTACACGATCAGCACGAGGTGCGTGGCGACGAAGCCGAGGAAGATCGGCAGCAGGATCTGGATCGCCTCCTTCAGCCCGCGCAGGTTCATCACGATCAGGAGGCCGATGAAGAACGCCTCGGCCCAGAGTTTATAGGGCTGGAAGCCGAGCGGCAGGAACGACGCGAGCGCATCGACGCCGGACGCGATCGAAATCGCGATGGTCAGCACGTAGTCGAGGATCAGGGCGGCGCCGGACACGAGGCCGAGATACGGCCCGACGAGCTTGGTGGCCACGCGGTAGCCGCCGCCCCCGGTCGGGAACAGTTCGATCACCTGGTTGTACGCAAGCGCGATGATGAAGACGGTGACGGCGGTGGCGACGGCCATGTACAGGCCGAGGTGGGTATGGGCGCCGAGCGCGCGAAAGGTTTCTTCCGGACCGTACGATGAGGAGGACAGGCCGTCCGCCCCGAGTCCGACCCAGGCAAGGAAGGCGACCAGGGCCATCGAGTGACGCGTCTCGCTCTTCATGGGGTCGAGCGGCTTGCCGAGGATGATCTCGCGTATTTTCTTATTCTTCATCGTACAGGCCGCCTTGCCGGACGGCGCGTTTGCTCAGGTAGGCGAGATCATACGCCGGAACGCCCCCTGCGCCCACTGCGGGCGCACGCACTCTGGTCAGTTTTGCATTCCATGTGCTAATATGCGCGCCTGCGCTTGCAGCCTCTGTGGCGGAATTGGTAGACGCACTTGACTCAAAATCAAGCGCCGAAAGGCGTGCCGGTTCGATTCCGGCCGGAGGCACCAATAGACTGTTCAAAGCAGTCCGACCAAATCCAAAAAACCCGCTCCCTCATAGGGACGCGGGTTTTTTCTTGTCCAACGCTATCCAAGGCGATAGCATCGGGTACCAACATTTTCATGGTGTTTTTGTTGGTACTTTTTCGTTCTGCCGTACAGGTACCAACAAGGAGAGGAAATGGCCTTAACGGATACTTTCGTGCGCCAAGTCAAGCATAGCGGTGCGCCTGCGGGCGACAAGCACACAGATGGCCAAGGTCTGTTTTTGCTAGTTAAGGCAGCAGGCAAGTACTGGCGCATGAATTATCGCTTCGCAGAGAAGCAAAAGACCTTAGCGCTGGGCGTGTACCCGGCCGTATCGCTTGCCAAGGCACGCAAGCGCCGAGACGAGGCACGTGAACTTCTCGCCGACGGCATCGACCCTAGCCAGGCCAAACAGGATGCGAAGAGGTCCATGAACGCTGCGGCTGCGCACACCTTTGAGAAGGTCGGACACGAATGGCTGGCGAAGACCGCTGCCAATCGGGCGGCAAGCACCCAAGAAAAAATCACAAACTGGCTAAATCACGATGTCTTCCCCTTCATCGGAAAGATGCCTATTTCCACGATCAAGCCACGTGATGTCTTGGCAACCGTTCAAAAAATGGAGGATCGTGGCGCAGTCGATTCAGCCCATCGAGTAAAACAGATTTGCGGGCAAGTGTTTCGATATGCCGTCGCATGTGGGCTTGCAGAGCGGGACGTAACCGCTGACCTCAAAGGTGCGCTCGCAGCGCCTGAGAAAGGCCATTTCGCGGCGATCACAGACCCTAAGCAAGTGGGCGTGCTCTTACGTTCGATTCATGGATATCAAGGGCATCCATACGCCAGGGCAGCCTTGAAACTGTCGCCGCTGGTTTTTGTACGTCCTGGTGAGTTGCGAGCGGCCGAATGGAACGAGATCGACTTTGGGGCAGCAGAGTGGCGGATACCAGGGCACAAGATGAAAATGGACTCTGACCACATCGTTCCGTTATCGACACAAGCACTTGAGATCCTGCGTGAAGTGCAGCCTATGTCCGGTCATGGCAAATTTGTCTTCCCAAGTATCAGAACCGCCGAACGGTGCATGAGCGAAAACACTATCAACGCAGCGCTGCGGAGCTTGGGGTACAGCAAGGAAATCATGACTGCCCATGGCTTCCGTGCCATGGCGCGGACGATTTTAGACGAGGTGCTGGCAGAGCGCGTTGATTTGATTGAGCACCAGTTGGCTCACGCTGTGAAGGATACAAATGGACGCGCTTATAACCGCACATCACATCTTCCCGAACGCAAACGGATGATGCAGCGATGGGCTGATTACTTAGATGCTCTCAACCATGGTGCACAAGTTTTAGCGTTTGGAAAGAAAGCGTGAACTTGTTCTAGTGTCGAGCTAGAGGAGTTTAAATCCTGTTTAAGAACGGCAGCTAGACAGTGATACAAAAAAGGAGCCATCCCGCAGATTTAACCTAATACGTTCAAAGTACATCATTAAGAGCATAGCTCCGCAGCCTTTTAGGCTGCGGAGCTATGCTCTCGCTTTTATCTAAGGACAGAGCGCGGTCCGGTTCATTGCAGCCTTACTTCTTGAGCGGTTTTTATACGATCAGCAGTCAACGCGGCTTAGACGCTCTCTAATGCTCGATAAGAGCAACTTGAACATCTTGCTCAGATGAAGCAAGTTGCAATTTCTGAATTAAGCGTGCCATTTGCCGAGCAGAATAGCAAACGTGGTGGTTCATATCAGCGGCAACCCAAGTACCAAGTGCCCCAGGCCCAATCATGCGCTTTGCGCAGTCGTCGATACATTTATCACCATCGCTTTTATCACGCCCGACGTATCGGCGATCCGCGATCACGCGACTTGCAAGTTCGTGATATTGCTCATAATCCTTATCAGGGAAGTGTAAGGCATGTCCCCGATAATATACAATTTTATCCCCTACGGTATATCGGATCTTAGCATTCACATATTTGCTAGGAGATTGATTACTAAAATCCGGATGAATTACCCCATAGTCGCCAAATATAGGTTTGAAGTTGTCAGGCATATCACGCCAAAGAAAAGACCACAAATGGAGTTCTTGACGCACAACCTCACCCATCCCATCCTTTTCGATTTCAGCTACCGACTTGAGAGCTGATGATCCTGCCACGACGACAGAACGGAACTGAGCAACATCAGGATTATGAAACAGAAACGAAATCACGTTTTCCGCTAAGGATTTGACCGACTCAGCATCAATGTGCCGATAGTCCAACATGAGATCGATCTGATCATGAGGAATATTCATTTGTGCTGAGCGCTCGATAATCTGCGACCACACATCATCGAACTGATACTCATCCAAATCGTCGCGCGAAAGTCGGAAGCAGAACCCTTTGCCAAACTCGCGCGCAATTGCTCCCAACCCATCCCAGAGCTCATCATTACGCTCAAAGCCAAATACTGGCGTTACAGGGCGCCCTAGTCCTTTAAGCAAACGGAAGCCGTGAATAATCGCATTGGTTCCATCTGCGACAATATCGTCAGGCATCAATCCATAAAAATCTACAAACAATTCTCCTAGGGGCAAGTGCTTACGAATTCCTGAGCAGAGTTTATACACGTGCTCGTCAATTGACGGCTTCTGAGGGTCTACCGGCATCGCCTCTACAAACGGCTTAATAGCAGTACGAACGCTTTTATTAACTCTTCCGACTGCCATCAAGTCATACTTTGATCCTTTAACTACAGGAACGTAAACCACTGAGCTTTCCAAATCGGCCTCCCTCGTTTATGCGAAAGAACACTCACTGAAATACTGCCGTACTGTGCCCTGCTCCATGAATTCTCGGAAAAGTTCGTAATGCCCACTCTCAAACTGAATCCGTCCCGCCACAATCGATGGGTGAATGTGAAGCTTGTCTGCTAACTCCTGAATATTTTGTCGAGTAGGCGCTAGCCTTGCAGATGAACGCTCCCAGACGGCTCTACGAATAAAGGCATCACGCGCCACACGATTAGCCTCATTCTCTTTTTGCTCCACCTTCTCTACACTTGCAATGCGTTCGATCCTATCAATGAAAGATTCATCTGACGAATTCAAATGTTTCCAAACATGAGCCACCTCGTGAAGTAACGTAAACCAAAAATAGTCTGTACGATCAATACGAAGCGTCATGCCAATTACGGGCTTGCCTTGCTCTGATAGCATTGCCGCACCATCGATTAAAGCGTTAGGGAGCCGTGGCTCTACTACTACTATAATGCCCAGTTTTGCAAGAAACTCGATCGCAAGTCGAGGGCCATTTTCAAACCAACTCAGTCGAGCAAGGTCTCGCAATGTCTCCGCTGAGATCTTTGCAGGATCGAACTTTGGTACTTCGGCCTCCAAATCCTTCGCCCGCATCAGAACGCGAGCCGACCAAGCCAAGGTGGAATAATACGCCTTTTCATCCAAATTATCCCCACGGAACCGACGCCGAAACATCACGGGAGCTTGTCTCTCGGGAACGATGTTCCCCAAGAACGAACGCAACATCTCTTCAGCTGTTTCGCCGTAGATCCGTGCCGCACTAAACCATCCTCGACGCTCCATTTCCCGATAAGGAAAGCGCTTCCAATCGATGTCGTCAACATTTCGTTCTGCATCGCTTGCGGCCGCCTCTACGTCTCTACCTACTAGCGCGTCCGCTGGAATGCCAAGGCCCCCAGACAGGGCCCGAATCATTTGCACGGTCAGCGGGCGTTTTCCAGACAATACCTCAGATACCCTGCTTCGGCTACCAAGCATCGGCACAAGATCCTTCTGTCGAAGCCCCTGCTCACTCATACGAAACTCTATGATCTCAATTGGATCAAGAGGCTCGAACTGAAATGCTCTCTTCTCATAGTCCTCAATTAGCAACGACAGTAGAGCGAGTCGCTCCCCATCTTCAGAACCAGCCTCTGGGTCAAGAGCCACGAGTCGCTCCGCCTCACGCATAGCGACCTCATGCTCTGCCTCACTCCTTAATATCCGATATTCCATGATCAACGCATCCGTTTGGTGTACTGCTCATGCGTTCCCGCCCACTTAACGACGACTACTCCAGCGTTGTATGCAACTTGAGTTTCAAGGCGGTACTCATTCCCACGCACATTAAAAATAACGATATTTTCCGCAAGGAAACTAGCTGTCGAGTATCGCCCCTTGATGTCTTGACTTGTTTTCCAGCTACTCGCCCGTACGTCACTTATCCAGTTTGATATCCATTTTCGGCAGTCAGCGTGACGAATGCAAAACGTATCAAGTACACCCAATCCAATTAACTTCATAAAAAACTAGCTCCATGTGTACCTCCTCAGGCAACTGGCTAGCTCCCAAAATGGGAACAACACCATTGTTCCCGATTTGGTTACATCAGTCAAGAGGATTTCTGCGCGTATCTTCACCTACCAGCCTGTGTAGACCAAGCTACGGGGCAGGCCGACTTTACAGATGAAGGGGGCGGGAGTGGAGCTGAAAAATTTCAGAGCTATATCCTTGACTTAAGCTCAAGAACAGCTTGCATTGATTCACGGCATCGACCAATAGTTGCCGCAAGGAAATTAATTTACAAAATGAAGGCATGGCTCTGCTGTCGATAAGCTGCAGAGCCATGCCTTTGTCATCTAAACACGGACGATATTGCTGCGCAGTTCGTTCCTACCAAACTTTTAGAAGGACTCATCATGCGACCACACGCATCCCCCCTAGAGTATCTCATGGCGTTTTCCATTGTATTTGCGGCCGGTATTTTGTCAGCGACCAGCTTTGCAGTGTACATGGAACGAGTACGACGTAACGCGGTACTCGATCACTACAAGAGGACAAATTCAGACATGAATTTATTATCCCCGCAATCTGCCAAAAGGAGCATTGAAGGATGACGTGCCAATGCCCGAGATGTGGGGACGATCGCATTACTACCAAGGGGTATGCACGAAGAGCCGTTTGCGCTATTGGTACGATTGCTGGCGCTGTTGGGGGAGCGATAAGCACCACGAGCGGGGCTGAGCTTGGTGCCCTAACTGGGATGTTTGTTGGGCCACTTGGCTCCGTTATAGGAGGCGTAGCAGGCGCAATCGTCGGCGCTCTTGTAGGAGGTGCAGCAGGCGGCTCTGTTGGCGCTTCGCTTGGCGAAATTGTCGACGACAACGTTCTCGACAATTTCGTCTGCCTGAGTTGCGAATTCAGCTTCAGTAGGGCGGCAAGCGAGGAGCAAGAGCCATCCATGTTGGAATCGTAGCGCCGATAGCTGCCCCGTTGTGCGCCGTTATCCTTTTGCGCAATGGATTTCTTGCCGTTGCGCTCCTTCTATTAGCAACACCTTCCCCTGACGTACCTGCTCATCAATTCGTGCGCGGAGCTACTCGCTAAACTCAGCGAGCCGGAGCAGCTCTTCAACGCTAAGCCATCGCAACATCGAGGCAAACAATCTTGGAGGCGAAAAAGCGTGCATCAGCAATAACTACGCCCTCGAAGACATTTTCATTATGAATCGTCCATTGGAAGAATGTCATAAACCTTATACCGCTTAGTAACACCCTGAGCACTTATTATTTTGCCAACCTTGAAATGCATCTTTCCATCATCCCCATCATTTTTGGCCTGCATAGAAGTTATTGCTAATCCACTTAGCCTCGTATCGCTTTCAGCCAAAACGAACGATAAGACCCTCTTCTCAACATCTGAATAAATGCGCCCATGATTACTCAGGACGTTAAATCTTGTAACATTTCCTGTTATATACTTGGTTTCAGTTAACTCTTCTCGTGTCGTTACGTAATCCAAAGAATCATGGGTGAATTTAATGATGTCGTCCCCTCGTGGACGACTAAGATACATCGTCATCGAACGATCAGCTTCCAGCGACTTATGCAAAGATTTCATTGGAGCTTCTAGCATGTCGGCTATTTCATCAATGAAGACATCGTTAGCTTCCGATATCCTTCGCACTCGCGGTGTTTGAGGTTCGTATTCGGCACCAATTGCCGCAGACCAAGTCCAAGTGAGGAAGTCCCAAAACACATTCGTCAATACGCTATGCCCGACGTCTGCAACAACTTTATCCTCGAAGACGATGTCAACTTGTTCCTCAAAACATCCTTTTCGCGAAGAGTGCAAATATGCTTTTGCGCCATGTGCACCTTGAGCCTTGCGCCGAATATCCCCGTCATTCGCAAAAGCATGGGCAACTATATTGGTCGCACGGGCTAAGCCGTTCACGAAACCAGCAGCATCGTGTAGATCAATACGCCCCTCGTCAGCCACGCCACCTTCAATGCGCACCAACAAACTAACCTGTTTCTCTGACATCTATTTCTTCTTCCTTTCCGTTTCTCCACGAACTGCATAACGTTCAACGCGATCTATTAAACTAGGTACAATCCGCTCGCTAGCTCCCGCCACCAATGCAAAGGTTAACAGAGTCGCAAACGGGCTACCTTTGAATGCAACGCCTCCCGCGATTATTCCGGCCTTGATAGCGAGGGCGACAAGACCTGAACCGCACATTCCAACCGCGATTCGTGCCAGTCCTTCGGTTATGTGTAAAAGAATGCCAGCATTGGCATCAAGGGTGATTCGATCGCCACGAGCAATTACGGAAATTAATGCCCCAATTGGTCCAATTAAAGCAGCAAAAATTACATCAAATGCCTTATGTCCGATTACCAAACGCGTTTCGTAACGAAAACACCAGAGCAGCAACAGAGTTAGAGAAGATATAGCAGTTAATAAATAGGCAGCATTGAAATACCATCGCCAAGATATTTTCAAGCTGAGTTCTCTTATTTCTTTTTCGGCAATATCAAGCGCTTCATTTGCCTGCTTCTCCGAAGCATAATCCAGGTATCGCGCCAACCCCTCTGCTATCAGCCTCTGGAAATGCTTTCTATCCTTGTCTTTCGCAAATCTTGCCAAAGACTGAAGAAAAGCAACTCGGTTTAATATATTTCCCACAGTAGACTTCAATTCTTCCGGGGCATTCCACATCCAGAAAATTTCGTGTTCAGGATCAAGAAAGATATAAAACCTAGCCGAATCGAGGATGATAAATGCCACGGTCTTTTTGAAGACCGGGTCCACCTGCCCCACTTCCAATGGGGGAAACGGCACATGCGGTTCCTGGGGGGATGCATCAGGCTGTGCGTCAGCGGCGGCCGTTGGGATATCACTGCTCATATGGATTAATTTTGTTTATTTGAAGCAATAATAACATTAATTTTAATGGAAATTCTCACCAAAAGTATCTTTTAATTGTCCACACGCATCCGTACCAAGCGGCCCTAAACGGAGGACTACAACCCCATTAGGGCAGGGTCATCTGATCGACCCACGCGAGCTGCGTAAAACCTACCAACATGTGGCCTGACTCTAGGCCTCATTGATAAATATCACATCTTCCAAACTTCATTGATAGGAGATCAACATGATCTATGGGTACGCACGTACTTCCACAGTCGAACAGGTCGCTGGCTTGGCCGATCAAATCGCAAAGCTGAAGGGGGCGGGCTGTTCCGACCAGACCATCTATAAGGAACAAATCAGCAGCGTACGGATGGAAGATCGTGTCGAGTTTGCAAAGGCGCTTCTCGTACTCAGGCGCGGCGACGTGCTGGTGTTCACATCCTTGTCACGTGCAGCTCGATCGATGGTACACATGGTTGAGATCGAGGAGCGTGTGTCTCGTGCAGGTGCAACGATCCGAATTCTTGACTTAGCAATCGACACGGCCACGTCAGCGGGACGCTTGACGTTCAATCTATTCGCTTCAATCGCACAGTTCGAACGGGAGAACATGCTCGAACGTCAGAAGGTCGGCATCGCAGCCGCCAAGCTGCGAGGAGCCTATAAGGGGCGTGTTCCTACGGCCCAGGCAAAAAGCGCTCGTGTGCATTCGCTTCACGACAAAGGGCTAACCAAGCAAGAGATCGCGGACGCTTGCGCGATTGGTGTTGCGTCTGTGTACCGAATCCTCAACGCCCGCAAAACCGCCGATGCGTAGAAGGGAGTTCGTCATTGCATGCATCACAAGCCAATGTCGCTGAACAGGTCTGAGGGGTTGCATTGAACAGCCCTTGCAATGCGAAGGATATTCAAAAACGTCACGTTCCGTTCTCCGCGCTCCAGTTTTCCCATATGGGAGCGGTCAATCCCAGCGTAGTCAGCTAGAGCTTCCTGTGACATTCCCAGCGCCGTACGGCGAGCACGTACAGCGGCGCCAAATTTCGCCAGATCGTTGTCCTTGTCAGTTTTTCCAGAGATCCTTGCCATGTAGCAATGGTCTCGCTATGATGCTTAAATGGCCACGGCATTTATGGCCCAAACGAGTTGTTCGTCTTCACAACGTTCCACCAATTTAGTAAGGAAATATGATGATAAAGTGTTATGAATTAGCCGGTAAGAATATCGTTCGAAAAGGTGTAATGCTGAAAATCTGCGTTGGTGTGTTTGTAGTTCTTGGTATTGTTGGCTGTTCTGGAAAGCCTCCAGTAAGTATGACTCTTAAATCAAGTGACTATGGTGTTCCATATGTGACTATTACTGCCCTGGACGAGGTAACGGTAAAAGATATTCGTTTTAACAGAGGAGCGAACTGTAAAATTAATTCTGACCGGAGTCTGCCAGCCAAAATTTCTTTTGGAAATAGGTTCGATGTTGTTATTGCTTGCCCGGATAAAGTGATAGAGGCTGAGATTGCTACAGATAAAGGCGACTATACCTTCACTTTTTAAAGTTAATAATTTGGGCTTTTGGAAAAAATGACTACGCTAAGATTTTCAGAGACCGAAGCCTAAATGGTGGTATCTGGTTTGGGGAAGTTTGGACTACAGCATCCATCCTTCCCCATCAGGTTCATATCCTGTTTGCTCCAAACCCTCGTGCACATCCTCGTGAACCTACGGAGCGGCTTTGCGTAGATAGTTCGCTCTATAGAAGAAGGCATCATGCATGTGCCGCAACTTTGTCGCGGTAACACGTCAGACTTGGTGAGTAACGGCCAATGAACAATCGGTCGCACCTGATTAGCTTGCAACGCTCCTAGGACGGCCAGTACCCGAAACCTTAGGGGGACGGCCTTTAGCAAACACTCGACCCCTAGCAACGCTTTTGGCGGACAAATACTGATCCGGCTTAAAGAAATACTTTACGATATTCAACAGTGAAGCTCTCCCTTCGGTATTGTAGTGGTCAATCATGCCGATGCCGAGAACCATGCCCTTCGAAAGAAAATCCTTTTTGTTTGCATTTACATTAAAATAAACACCTCTCCCTTTTGTTACCTTCTTCCAGTAGTTTCCGATTTGCATACCAATAAAAACATCTTTGCGAGCCTTCGATCCATCAAAGAAGAATAGGCAATGGTAATGCAAGCCTCTAACGTTACCCTCTTCAAGTTTCCAGATATAGCCGACCAGGTTCTTGAAAATACTGTTGGTACGCTTGTTATTCATGAAGCGATTCATGTACGAAGTTGCTTCCGCCACTGAAACAACCTCGCCATCTTTGTTAGAAAAGAAGAAATCTACGCGAACACTCAGCAACCTGGCATAGCACTCGAAGAGCCGCTGAACGTAATCAATAGAACTGACTTCGTTGCGACTTGAGTTGAATTCAATAGAACTTACTTTCTTTTTGAACTCCTTAGAATTAGCTTTCCTTCTGATATTTGAAATCAAGTCATTAAAGACGTCTGCCTCAGTTTTCTCACAAAAACCTGATTTCACGTAAGGCTCATGGAAAAATGAGTAGTCTTTACCAACCAATTCGAACAAGGTTGAATAAAACAACTCGATGTAAGGATTGTAGGCAAAGCCTTCTTGATAAGCCTCCATGAAATAATTTATGTGATCGTAATACTTTGACAATGATAGCTTCTTGCGAAGCCCTGCAAATATATTAAGCGGCACAGTGACGAAAGCGAGCTCCTCAGTAGCCATAATCTGTTTGACAAAAGCGACGACCTCAAAAAGATCGGTATTGTCGTAACCTTGGCTTGTAGTGAGTATGGTCTCATCACCGATATTTTCAATTAACACACGGCGACCATCCATGGCCTCACGGAATTCGTTGAGCTCATCGTTGCTTGAGGCATTCATAAAAATTTCTTTATCGTTGATGAAGTGATGTTTTTTAGGAAGGTGCGTATCCCCCTTCTATTTATTATTAATTTAATAGAATAAATAACCAGATGTGCTTGGAGCAGAAACCCGCGCAAATCACGACGCCTGCTTTACGCAAACGCCGTGAATTCAGTAGAAATTTTTCTAGATAAAAAACGGAGTTATGCGGAAATGACTTTTAATACATAACTCAACCAGCTTAGGAAGCTGGCGTGCCGTTGCGGCTATCTTGGATGCGTGATTGGAGCCAGTGCTCGATCTCGGCTTCCACCCAGCCGACTGCATTAGCGCCCAGGTGGATCGGGCGCGGGAAGGACGGGTCGAAACGGACCGAGTTGGGGGACAGCTTATCGTAGATAGTGGACCGCGAGAGCGACAGGCGCTCCGCTACCTGCTTGCAGCGGAGAATCTTGAGAGGAAATTGGGTGGTCATAGTAGTCTTAGGCACGCCGGAACATACCGGCATACCGATAGACTAGACTGCTGGACTACAGGAATCACGTAGAGTAAATTTTAGTCCACGTGAAGTAAATTATAATTTGTTTGGCGTTTTTGCCTTACCCAGTAAGCGTGTGATTAGGTCAAGTCCCAGAGGTGGCGTCCCCGCACTCCAGAAGAGGGGAGCTTTTTCGTCGATTACTCTTGCCCATTCGGCGCTGGATTCTCGGCAACGATCTTCAAAGTTAAGAAAACAGTAAATTGCAGCCATCAACACTTGAACACGAGGGACCGCATGTCGTTCGTGGTGGCCGTTGTGCTCTGCCTCTGAGGGCGCAACTCCGTTTGACGCAGCGTCTGTGACGGACTCTTTCGGGTTACGTCGCGTAAGCCACAATAACTGCTCGGTCGAAATGAATAGGTGATCGATAGTCGTCTTAGGTACGGCCTTCTGGCAAGGCTCACTTTCCCGAATCCACTCGCTCCAAAAGAGATCCTCGCGCCGGGCTTGTAGCATTTCAGGATCTTCATCCGGGAATTCATCAGGTAGGGGTGGCCTGCATGCCATTGCAAGCGTGTCTTGTTCTTGCTCAGTTAACTCGACCTTTGCTTCAAGACGAGTTCTGAGGTCAAGTTTACTTTGGGCAAGTTCTTCGTGAAGAGCCCTTCGCGCCTCTGCTTGCTCTTCTAAAGCCTCTTTCATTGACTTAATTTTGGATCTGCGTGCGATGAACTCCCTAGGGAAGCGCTGATCAATTCATCCGCACCACGTGCCACGGGCCTTGCCCATCTGCGATAATTTCAACCCATCCAA